>NZ_JAQIIX010000001.1:0-300000 GCF_036946495.1 Mycolicibacterium neoaurum | reverse complement strand
GAGGCTGTGGAACCCGAAGAAACCGTGGGTGTACCAGATGAAACCGAAAATGGTGGTCAGCAGCACCGCGAGGACCGCGATCAGCAGCCGGTTACGCAGCTCGGACAGATGGTCGACCAACGACATGGTGCCGTCGGGGTTTGCACGCTTGCGCCCCGGCATGCGGCCGTTGCGCGGGTTGAGTCGTGAGAAGATTCCGGGGGTCGGCACGGGCAGCCTTAACGTCGGTGCAGGCGAGATCCGCCCGCGACATCATGGCGACGTCGCGCCGCGGGTGGGACGGACTGCAGCAGTCTAGGCCGGTCGTTTGTCGGTGGACTGCTCGGCGGTGTCGACCCGCTCCGAGCTGACCGGGGTGGCCGGGCCGCTGCTCTCGGGCAGCGGAGTGCTCGGCTTGTCGCCGTCCGCCTGCATCTCCTTGATCTCGGACTTGAAGATGCGCATCGACTTACCCAGCGAGCGCGCCGCGTCCGGGAGCTTCTTGGCACCGAAGAGCAGGATGAACGCCGCAATCACGATGAGCCAGTGCCACGGTTGAAGACCGCCCAATTCAAACACCTCCAGAGATTGTGGTCGAGTCTACTCGTCTTCGTACGCGAGCACCGCTGCCGCGGCGGTCTGGCGGACCCGGTCGGCGAGCTCGGGTGGGTGCAGTACGCGCACCGCGGACCCGAAGCCCAGAACGAAGCGGGCCATCCATTCCAGCGAAGCGTAGGTCATGGCCGCCTCGCAGGCACCGTCGGCAAGCTCGGCCAGCACGCGCAGCGGGTAATAGTCGAACATCCACCCTGCCGACCTGTCGATCAGCAGCGTCGCCGAGGGCAGCGCCGGGTCGGCATCGAACAGCGCGGTGTCGGGGCCCGCGGCGACGGCCGGGGCCGGTGGCCTGGACGGCTCGTCGAGAACTCGCGCCGAGACGATCCGGTCGAAACGGAACAGCCGCACGCCCTCGGCGCTGCGGCACCAGGCCTCCAGATAACTGCGATCGCTGATCAGCACCACGCGGATCGGATCCACCGTGCGGCTGGAGACGGTGTCGTGCGAGGCCGAGTGATACTCCAGTTCCAGCGCCCGGCCGGTGCGGGTGGCCTCCCGGACCGCCGTTGCCGATGCGCTCTCGGGTTCGGCGAGGTCGACCGTGTCCGCCGCGGCTGCCGCTCCGGCCGCCGATTCGATCTTGGCGATGGCGCTGCGGGCCGCCTGCGGGTCCACCATGCCCGGCACGTCCAGCAGCGCACGCAGGGCGACCAGCACGCCGGTCGCCTCGGTGGAGGTCAGCCGCAACGGGTGGTCGACACCGGCGGCGAAGGTCACCTCGATGGTGTCCCCGGTGAAGTCGAAATCGATCAGATCGCCGGGACCGTAGCCGGGAAGCCCACACAGCCAGAGCTGCTCGAGATCGGCATCGAGTTGTTTGCGGGTGACGCCCAGCGCGGCCGCCGCCTCATCCCGGGTGACCCGTGGATTGGCCTTGAAATACGGGACCATGTTCAACAGCCGGACCAGCCGGGTGGAGACCTGGGTTGTCACACCGCCTCCTCGCTCGGCGCACCGGCGTGGGCGCGCAGCCGGGCAAGCACATCGTCGCGCAGCGAGGGTGGATCGAGGGCGACGGCATCGGTGCCGTAACTGGCGATCTCACGGCCGAGGCGGTCGAACATCCCGATGTCGACCGTGATCTCCTCGCCTTGCCTGCCCCGCCAGGACATGGGGCGCGCCGCGGTCGCCTGCCTGCGCAGCGCCGTGGCCCGGCCGTCGGCGATCCACACCCGGGCCCGCTCACCGGTGGGGACATCGGCCACCGCGCGTGCCACGATCTCGCGCAGGTTCACGTCGTCGGGGACAGTGACCGCACCGGCCGGCCCGACGGCCTTGGCGCCGGGCCCGATACGCGACAGCCGGAACGTCCGGGTATCGGCGCGATCCCGGTCGTGACCGACGACGTACCAGCGGCCGCGATGGGTCACCACCCCCCAGGGCTCCAGCGTGCGCGTCCGGTAAGGGTCGTTGCGGCTCTGTCGATGCTCGAACTGCACCACCCGCCCCGAGTTCGTCGCCGAGAGCAGTACGCCGAGCGCCTCCTCTGACCCGCGCAGGCCGGGCAGCGTCGCCGTCGAGCTGATCGCCACCCCGACATCCTCGGAGTCCACCTCGACACCGGCCGCCCGCAGCTTCAGCAGCGCGCTCTGGGTTGCCGTGACCAGCTCCGGGGATTGCCACAGCTGCGTCGCGACCGCCACCGCGGCCGACTCCTCCGCCGTCAGCTCGACCGGCGGCAACGCGTAGGCCTGCCGGTTGATCCGGTAGCCCTCGGTGGCATCGAAGGACGACACCTTGCCGGTTTCGAGCGGAATGCCCAGATCACGCAGTTCGTTCTTGTCCCGCTCGAACATCCGCGAGAACGCCTCGTCCGAGGGGCTGTCAGAGTACCCGGCCACGTTCTTGCGGATCTTCTCCGCCGTCAGATACGAGCTGGTGGACAGCAGCGCGATCACCAGGTTCATCAGTCTCTCGACCTTGGACGTCGCCACCTGAAGCAGCTTAGGGGGTGCCGACCGCCGCGACCGCGCGCGACGTGCCCATCACATGCTGGCGATGAGTCGCTTGACCCGTTCGTCGACAGACCGGAACGGGTCCTTGCACAACACGGTGCGCTGCGCCTGGTCGTTGAGTTTGAGGTGCACCCAGTCGACGGTGAAGTCGCGGCCCGCTTCCTGTGCGGCGCTGATGAATTCGCCACGCAGCTTGGCGCGGGTGGTCTGCGGCGGGGTGTTGACCGCGGCGTCGATGTCCTCATCGGTGGTGATCCGTGCCGCCAGCCCCTTGCGCTGCAGCAGGTCGAACACCCCACGTCCGCGTTTGATGTCGTGGTACGCCAGATCCAGTTGGGCGATCTTCGGATCGGAGAGCTCCATGTTGTAGCGATCCTGATAGCGCTGGAACAGTTTGCGCTTGATCACCCAGTCGATCTCGGTGTCGACCTTGGCGAAGTCCTGGCTCTCGACCGCGTCGAGCTGGCGGCCCCACAGATCGACGACCTGCTCGATCTGGGTATTGGGCTCGCGGGTCTGCAAGTACTCCACCGCCCGGGCGTAGTACTCGCGCTGGATGTCCAGGGCGCTGGCCTGCCTGCCACCGGCGAGGCGCACCGGTCGACGGCCGGTCAGATCGTGACTGACCTCGCGGATGGCGCGGATCGGATTGTCCAGCGAGAAGTCGCGGAAGGCCACCCCCGCCTCGATCATCTCCAGCACCAGCGACGCGGTGCCGACCTTCAACATGGTCGTCGACTCGCTCATGTTGGAATCGCCGACGATCACATGCAGCCTGCGGTACTTCTCGGCGTCGGCGTGCGGCTCGTCGCGGGTGTTGATGATGGGGCGGGAACGGGTCGTCGCACTCGAGACGCCTTCCCAGATGTGTTCGGCGCGCTGAGACAGGCAGAAGGTGGCCGACTTCGGGGTCTGCAGCACCTTGCCTGCCCCGCAGATCAACTGCCGGGTGACCAGGAACGGCAGGAGCACATCGGAGATGCGGGAGAACTCGCCGGCGCGCACGATCAGATAGTTCTCGTGGCAGCCGTAGGAGTTTCCGGCCGAGTCGGTGTTGTTCTTGAACAGGTAGATGTCGCCGCCGATACCCTCGTCGGCCAAGCGCTGCTCGGCGTCGATAAGCAGGTCCTCGAGCACCCGTTCCCCGGCACGGTCGTGGGTCACCAGCTGGGCGAGGTTGTCACACTCGGCGGTGGCGTACTCCGGATGCGACCCGACATCGAGGTACAGCCGGGCTCCGTTGCGGAGAAAGACGTTGGAACTGCGGCCCCAGGACACCACCCGCCGGAACAGATAGCGTGCCACCTCGTCAGGGCTGAGCCGGCGGTGACCATGAAAGGTGCAGGTCACGCCGAATTCTGTCTCGATTCCCATGATCCGTCGCTGCACACGATCGAGCTTACGGGGTGGGTCCGGGTATCGGTGGGCAAGGCCGGCCCGCGGTTCGTTTTCGGTGTGCGTGCGAAACGCGGACGAGACCAGCCGTTGCGGTCTACCCCAGCGGCTGGTCGGGGTTGCCGGCACCGGCCTCGCCGGTGTCGGTTTTCCCGTCGCTTCGCTCGCCGGTGCCGGTTTTCCCGTCGCTTCGCTCGCCGGTGCTGGTTTTCCCGTCGCTTCGCTCGCCGGTGCCGGGCACCAGCGCCTCCAGCGCCGCACCGGTGATCCGCCGGAACGCCCGGCGCGGCCGGTTGGCATCGAGGATGGCGACCTCCATGGTCGACGGCTCCAACACCCGGGGTTCTGACCCGTTGCCACCGGCGCGCAGGGCGTTCACCGCGATCGTGACGGCTTCGGCAAGCGTGGCGTTCTCGGTGTAGGACTCCCCCAGCGCCGTGGCGATCGGCTCGGTGGTGCCGCCCATCACCACGAAATGCGGTTCGTCGGCGATCGATCCGTCGTAGGTGATGCGGTACAGCTCCGGAGCTTTCGACTCGCCGTGATGCGCCACCTCGGCCACGCACAGTTCCACCTCGAAGGGCTTGGCCTGCTCGGTGAAGATGGTGCCCAGCGCCTGGGCGTAGACGTTGGCCAGCTGACGGCCGGTCACGTCGCGACGGTCGTAGGCATAACCGCGGGTATCGGCGAACTGGATGCCGGCCACCCGCAACTTGTCGAACTCGTTGAACCGGCCGACCGCGGCGAACCCGACCCGGTCGTAGAGCTCGCTGACCTTCTGCAGTGAGCGCGACGGGTTCTCCGCGACGAAGAGCACGCCGCTGTCATAGGCCAGCACCACCACGCTGCGCCCGCGTGAAATACCTTTGCGCGCAAGCTCGGAGCGCTCACGCATCGCCTGCTCGGGCGAGATGAAATAGGGAAAACTCATCAGCCGTTACCGCCCGCGCGTGTCCTCTTCTCGATGACCTGTCGGGCCAGATCGGCGATCCGGGCCTCGGTCACTTCCTCAGCTCCTTCGGCGCCGATCAGCACCGCGGTCGGGTAGATACCGCGCACCAGATCCGGGCCGCCGGTGGCCGAATCGTCGTCGGCGGCGTCGTAGAGCGCCTCGATGGCAGCCATCAACGCCGAGTCGGCATCGCTGACCTGCGGATACAGCTTCTTGATCGAGGACTTCGCGAACAGCGAACCCGAGCCCACCGACTGGAAGCCCTCTTCCTCGATATTCCATCCGCCGGCGGCATCGAAGGAGACGATGCGCCCGGCGTTGCGGGCGTCGGGATCGTCTATGTCGAAGGCAACCAGCAGTGGCAGCGCCACGAAACCCTGCAACGCGGCACCCAAGTTGCCGCGCACCATGGTGGCCAGGCGGTTCACCTTGCCGCGGAAGGTCAGCGGGACACCCTCGACCTTCTCGTAATGCTCCAGTTCGACGGCGTAGAGCCGGGCGAACTCGACCGCGATGGCCGCCGTACCGGCGATCCCGGTGGCCGCGTAATCATCGGCGATGTGCACCTTTTGGACATCGCGGCTGGCGATCATGTGACCCTGGGTGGCCCGCCGATCACCGGCGATCAACACACCGCCGGGATACTTGAGCGCCACGATCGTCGTGCCGTGCGGCAATTCCGTGCCAGGTCCGGCGGACACCTCGCGTCCACCCGGCAGCAGCTGCGGGGCCTGCCGGCTCAGAAAGTCAGAGAACGACGACAGGTTCAGATGCGTGTTGGTGATATCGAGACTGGTGGGGACCGGCTTATTCGACCACGCCGTCACTGGCCGCCCTTTTGGACATAGGCACGCACGAAATCTTCGGCGTTCTCCTCGAGGACGTCGTCGATCTCGTCGAGCAGATCGTCGGTGTCCTCGGCCAGCTTCTCGCGACGCTCCTGCCCGGCCGCGGATGCGCCGGTGACGTCATCGTCCTCACCGCCGCCACCGCCACGCTTGGTCTGCTCCTGAGCCATCGCTGCCTCCTGATTGCTCTGTCCGGTTCTTTCACATTACCGGTCGGCACCGGTATTACTCGGGTCAGTCGGTATTACCGGCCGTCACGTCGTGAGCTGCTCGACCAGTTCGGCGGCACTGTCCACGGAATCAAGCAGCGCACCCACATGCGCCTTGCTGCCCCGCAACGGTTCCAGGGTCGGGATGCGCACCAGCGAATCCCCACCGAGGTCGAAGATCACCGAGTCCCAACTGGCCGCGGCGATATCGGCACCGAACCGGCGCAGACATTCACCCCGGAAGTACGCCCTGGTATCGGTCGGCGGATTGTCCACCGCATCGAGCACCTGTTGCTCGCTGACCAGGCGCTGCATCGAGCCGCGGGCGACCAGCCTGTTGTACAGGCCCTTGTCCAGCCGGACGTCCGAATACTGCAGATCCACCAGCTGCAGTCGTGGGGCGGACCACGTCAGGTTCTCGCGGTTGCGGAACCCCTCGAGCAGTCTGAGCTTGGCAGGCCAGTCCAGGATCTCGGCGCATTCCATCGGATCGCGCTCCAGCAGGTCCAGCACATGCGCCCAGGTGTCGATGACGTGGCTGGCCCGCGGGTCGGGCTCGCGGGCGTCGACCAGTTTTGCCACCCGATCCAGGTAGATGCGTTGCAACGCAAGCGCTGTCAGCTCCCGCCCATCGGCAAGTGCGACGGTCGCCCGCAGTGCGGGATCACGACTGATGACGTGCACCGCGTGCACCGGCCGGGCCAATGTGAGGTCGGACAGGTCGATACCGTGCGCGGGCCCCTCCTCGATGAGGTCGAGCACCAGGGAGCTGGTCCCCACCTTGAGATAGGTCGAGGTTTCGGCGAGGTTGGCATCACCGATGATGACGTGCAGCCGCCGGTACTTGTCTGCGTCGGCGTGTGGCTCGTCGCGGGTGTTGATGATGCCGCGCTTGAGGGTGGTCTCCAGGCCGACCTCAACCTCGATGTAATCGGCGCGCTGGGACAGCTGGAAGCCCGGCTCGTCACCGGAGGGGCCGATCCCGACCCGGCCGGAACCGGTGACCACTTGGCGCGACACCAGGAACGGGGTGAATCCCGCGATGACCGAGGAGAACGGCGTCTGCCGGGACATCAGATAGTTCTCGTGCGTGCCATAGGACGCGCCCTTGCCGTCCACGTTGTTCTTGTAGAGCTGCAGTTTCACCGCCCCGGGCACGCTGGCCACGTGACGCGCCGCCGCCTCCATCACCCGTTCGCCGGCCTTGTCCCAGATGACGGCGTCCAGCGGATCGGTCACCTCGGGTGCGGAGTACTCCGGGTGGGCGTGATCGACATAGAGCCGGGCGCCGTTGGTGAGGATCATGTTGGCCGCCCCGACCTCGTCGGCATCGACGATGGGCGCGGGACCGGTTCCGCGGGACAGGTCGAAGCCGCGGGCATCGCGCAGCGGCGATTCGACCTCGTAGTCCCACCGCGTGCGCTTGGCCCGCTGCAACCCGGCCGCCGCTGCGTACGCCAACACCGCTTGGGTCGAGGTCAGGATCGGATTCGCCGTGGGATCCGACGGCGAGGAGATGCCGTATTCGACCTCGGTCCCGATAATCCGTTGCATGGGCAAAGCCTAGGCGACGGGCCCGGTCGCGACGTCGGCGCGTCCACCGCGGATGGGAGCGGTCGCGGCGCGAGCGGCCAGGTGTTCGGGCCTGCTCTGCGCGGCGGCATACGGCGCCCCGAGCCGGTTCTCGACCGAGTTGAACACCAGGAACACATTCGACCTCGGCAGCGGGGTGATATTGGAACCCGAACCGTGCAGCAGATTGCAGTCGAACCACAGCGCGCTGCCGGCCGCGCCGGTGAATTGGTCGATGCCGTGCGCGTCGACGGCCTTGGTCAGGATGTCCTGGTCGGGAACACCGAATTGCTGTGCCACCAAGGACTTCTCGTGATGGTTGTCGGGAGTGCGGCCCACGCATGGATAGAAGGTGTGATGCGACCCCGGGATCACCATCAGCGAGCCGTTGAAGGGGTAGTTGGGTGTCAGTGCGATCGAGCAGGACACCGCGCGCATGCTTGGCATCCCGTCTTCGGCATGCCAGGTCTCGAAATCGGAATGCCAGTAGAAGCCGGACCCGGTGAACCCTGGCATCAAGTTGATCCGGGCCTGATGGATGTAGACCTCACCGCCGAGCAACTGCCGGGCCACCGGTAGGACGGTGTCCGAGCGCATCACATCGGCGATCAGCGGGCTCAGCAGATGGGGCGCGAAGATGGACCGGATGGCGCCACCCGGTTCTCGGATCACCCGCCGGTCGTCGGGGGCGAGCTCGGCGGCCAGCCGGTCGATCTCGGTACCGAGCGCAACCACCGTCGCGAGGCCGATGGTTCCGGGGCGGGTCAGGTAACCCTGCTCATCGAAGCGATCGAGATGGTCCGGACTCAGTGGTCCTGACTTCGACCTCCGGTCACACCACACGGTGGGTTCCCGGCGCTCGATCGGCGAGATCGCATGGTCCAACCGGCTCGGGTACGGGTCGCGTAGGGCGGGCATGACGGCAGAACTCACGCCTTCACCACCTGCTGTGGTGCCGGGTAGGCGCCGGTCTCGTCGTGAACCTCGGCCCCGGTCACCGGCGGATTGAACACGCACAGCATCCGCAGCTGATCGACACACTCGACCCGATGCCGTTCGTGCCCGTCGAGCAGATACATGGTTCCGGGTTCGAGCTGATGGTCCTCACCGGTCTCCAGGTTGGTCAGGGTGCCCCGGCCCTCGATCACCCAGACCGCCTCGACGTGGTGCTGATAGTGGAATTCACTGACCGAATCCGATTCGATGACGGTCTCGTGGAAGGAAAATCCGACCCCGTCGCCGGCCAGGATGATCCGTTTGGAGCGCCAGGCGCCGGCTGCGACATCGCGTTCGGTTCCGGTGATCTCGGCCGTGGTGCGCACGATCATGACATCAACTCCTTTGTGTTCTAAGCGGTGGCAGCGACGGATTCGGCCAGGATCGCCAAACCGGAATCCAGGTCTTCGGTCGATGTGGTGAGCGGCGGCAGCAGTTTGACCACTTCATCGGAGGGTCCGCTGGTCTCCATCAGTGCACCCCGCTCGAACACCGCCCGGCGGACCCGCTCCGCCCGTCCGGCGTCATCGAAACGAAGCCCCTGGGCCATCCCGCGCCCGCGCGCCGACACGCCGTCGTGTGCGGTCGCGATCCGATCCAGCCGCTCGCGCACCAGATCGCCCTTGGCGGTGGTCTCCTGCGCGAACTTCTCGTCCTTCCAGAATGTTTCGAGCGCCTTGGTGGCGGTGATGAAGGCCGGGTTGTGGCCACGGAAGGTGCCGTTGTGCTCACCCGGGGACCAGACGTCCAGATCGCGGCGCAGCAGCGTCAGCGCCATCGGCAGGCCATAACCACTGATGGACTTGGACAGTGTGACGATATCGGGCACTATGCCGGCCGCCTCGAAGCTGAAGAATCCCCCGGTGCGCCCGCACCCCATCTGCACATCGTCGACGATCAGCAAGATTTCGCGCTTCCGGCACAGCGCCGCAAGTTCCTGAAGCCATTCCAGCCGAGCGACATTGAGGCCCCCCTCACCCTGTACGGTCTCGACGATCACGGCGGCGGGGCGGTTCAGGCCGCTGCCGGAATCGTCGAGCACCCGCTCGAACCAGTGGAAGTCTTCGGTGACACCACCGAAGTAGTTGTCATAGGGCATCGGCGTGGCGTGCACGAGTGGAATGCCGGCGCCTGCGCGTTTCATCGAGTTGCCGGTGACCGACAGCGATCCCAACGTCATACCGTGAAAGGCGTTGGTGAAGCTGATGATCGACTCACGGCCGGTAACCTTGCGCGCCAGTTTCAGTGCCGCCTCGACGGCGTTGGTTCCCGTCGGCCCAGGAAACTGCACCTTGTAGTCGAGTCCGCGCGGCGTCAGGATCAGCCGGTCGAATGCCTCCAGGAACCGCTGTTTGGCGGTCGTCGCGATATCCAGCGAGTGCACGATCCCGTCCGCGGCAAGATAGTCCAGCAGGGCGCTTTTGAGGATCGGATTGTTGTGGCCGTAGTTCAGCGCACCCGCACCGGCGAACATGTCGAGGAAGGTGCGCCCCTCGGTATCGGTGACCCAGGAGCCACGGGCCGTTGCCAGCGTCGTCGGCCAGGCCCGGCAATAGCTGCGGACCTCGGACTCCACCGACCCGTACACATCCGGCAGATTGGACTCTGTCAGCGACGAGGCGTCGTGAAGCAGAGTTGATTCGAGCAGCAAGAAACTATCCTCCAATGGATGGCGATCCATCTTCGATGAGATGGTTTGACGCACTGCGGGTTACAGTGCTCGATCAGTTTTCTCCGGAGCGGCGATGGGTCCGATGCGCAGCAGCGGTTCGTCCGCATGCGTCAGATCGGGGTCGAGTTGCGCCGCGGTGAAATGGGGCTGCTCCGACATAGGCACACCGTGACGTCGGGCGAACGCCGAGAAAAACGCCCGCGACGGCGCGTTGTCGGGGGCGACCGTGGCTTCCACCGTGAGCGGCCCGTCACCACCGTCTCGTGCGACGCGGCGTACCAGGTGGTCGAGCATCGCGGCGGCGATCCCCCTACCTTGCACCGCAGGCGCGACGGCAACCTGCCAGACGAACAACACCCCGCGCCGATTTGGCGGGGGGTAACCGGTGATGACTCCCGTCACGCGACCGTCGATCTCGGCGACGACCGAGGTGTCGGCGAAATCGGTGGCGAGCAAGAGATAGGCGTATGTCGAATTGAGGTCCAGCACATCGGTTTCGGCAACCAGGCGTCGGATGGCGATGGCATCGCCGCCGCGCGGCCGGCGCAGTACGGGCGCCTGGCCCAGATCGCTCTCGGATTGTCGGACTTGGGTTTTGGTCGAGCCGTTCGTATTCAGTAAGAGTCACCACCGAGCAGTTATCGATCATCGCGGAGTTTCGTATCTTCGGTAACCCGACCGTAATCAGCAGTGCCCGACGGGATCAAGCACCACCGTCGCCGCGAAGCGCCGACGGCCGCCCTGTCAACCTGCGGAAAGTCCGACAATCCCCAGCGCCGCCCGACGCCCGTCGTCGTTACCCAATCGTGACCTTGATTTCGACGATGTGACCCCGCTCACGTGCGCGGATGCCGGCAGCCGGTGGTCTGTTCGATTCGGCCGCCGATGTCGCCGCCGGCGACTATCGTCGACATCAGCCGGAGGTGAAAATAGCTGGTCGAGGCGTCGAAAGACGCGCCGGGCCGTCGGCGCGCCACGGGTGGCCACACCGTCATGCTCATCGTTGACAGCAGGGTATGGGGGCCGGCGCACCCGTGACGCGCCGACCTCGCACCCAACCGGTGCGCCCCGCGCGTCCCGAGCCGACCATGAAGCCGGTAGACATAGAGGCCTATGAGAGTGCTGATCGTCGAGGACGAACCTCGGCTGAGTTCGACCCTGGCCATCGGTCTGCGGGCCGAGGGGTTCGTCGTCGTCGAAGCCGCCAATGGTGTGGACGGTCTGTGGCAGGCCACCGAGAACGATTTCGACGTCGTCGTGCTCGACATCATGCTGCCCGGTCTCAACGGTTACGAGGTCCTGCGGCGGATGCGCGCGAAATCGGTGTGGACCCCGGTGCTGATGCTCACCGCCAAAGACGGTGAGTACGACCAGACCGATGCCTTCGACCTGGGTGCCGACGACTATCTGACCAAACCGTTCTCGTTCATCGTGCTCGTCGCCCGGTTGAAGGCCCTCGTCCGGCGCGCGGCGCCGCACCAGCCACCTGTGCTCACCGCGGGGACGCTCTCGGTCGACCCGGGACGTCGTACGGTGCAACGAGGCGACAAGGCACTCTCGCTCACGCCGCGCGAGTTCGGCCTGCTGGAGTACCTGATGCGCAACAAGAACGTTGCGGTCACCAAGGCCGATATCCTGCACAACGTCTGGGACGCGCACTACGACGGACCGGACAATGTCGTCGAGGTGTACATCGGTTACGTCAGACGAAAAATCGATATCCCGTTCGGTACCAGCACCATCGAGACCATTCGCGGTGTCGGCTACCGGTTGACCGCCGAGGACAACTGAACCACTGCGCGGGTACCGCCGCCGGGACGGTCCTCGATACTCACCCGGCCGCGGTGCGCGGCGACGATCTCCGAGACGATGGCCAGCCCGAGACCGGTACCACCGGCATCGCGTGAGCGGCCCTCGTCCAGCCGCACGAAACGATCGAACACCCGTTCCCGATCCGACAACGGGATCCCCGGCCCGTCGTCGCCGATACTGAGCACCGCGGTGTCACCGGTGGTGCGCAGGTCGACCTCGATCGACGAGACCGCGTGACGCGCGGCATTGTCGAGAAGGTTGCGCAGGACCCTGGCCAGCGCGGCCGGATCGCCGCTGACCCGCACGGGTTCGATGGCGACCCGCACCGCGATACCCGCTCCCGCGTCCGTCGGTCCGCCGATCTCCCGACGCATTCGCCGCACCGCCTCGGCCGCCAGGTCATCGAGGTCGACATCATCGCGACGCAGATTCCAGCCGCGCTCATCGGCGCGAGCCAACAGCAGCAGGTCGTCGATCAGC
This sequence comes from Mycolicibacterium neoaurum, assembly GCF_036946495.1. NCBI lineage: Bacteria > Bacillati > Actinomycetota > Actinomycetes > Mycobacteriales > Mycobacteriaceae > Mycobacterium > Mycolicibacterium neoaurum. Next base: position 287,512 of record NZ_JAQIIX010000001.1, on the reverse strand, counting down.
GAGCGCATACGTTGCGCCTCCGGCATCAGGGTGTGCTCGGCGAGCTCGGTGTTGAGCAGTTCCGGATGTGCCTGGGCTACTTCGAGGGCCGAGATGATGGTGGCCAGCGGGCTGCGCAACTCGTGGGACGCGTCGCCGACGAAGCGCTGCTGGGCGGCGTGGCCCGCCTCCACCCGGGCGAGCATCTCGTTCATCGTCACCGCGAGCGCCGCGATCTCGTCACGGCCCTCGGGCACCGGCACCCGACCGGTGAGATCGGATGTGGTGATCTCGGCAACCCTGGACCGGATATCGTCCACCGATCGCATCGAGCGGCGCACCAGCAGATACGTTGCCGCAGCCGAGACTCCGATCACCACGGGCGCCGCCACGGCGAGCGCACCGACCACGGTGGCGACGGTGGAGATGACCACACGGCTGCCCTCACCGACCACCACGGTGTACCGATCCCCATCGGGCCCGGCGACCGACTGGGCACTGAACCGGATCTGACCGACGGCCGAATCCTGTTCCGGCATACCGATCAACGGGCCGGCACCGATCTGGTCGATGGGGATCAACGGGGTATCCGGGGCACCGGGCGAGCGCCGCACGACATTGGCCCGACCGTCGATCACCTGGACCGACAGGATCCTGGTGTCGGTCGACAACAGCTCGGCTTCCAGCGCGGCCGGACCACCGGTGGCGACCGCGGCGGCCACCCTCGCCACGCGCGCCGCCGCGGCATTGTCGACCCCGGCGAGCATCGATTGGTAGAGAACCCAGGACACCACGACAGCGGTGACCGCCAGCGCCCCGAGCACCACGCTCGCCGCGACGAAGGCCGACCGAGCCGAAATACCCCATTCGCCTGGCCGGGTCAGCACGGGTCGCATGCGTCCACTGTGCCAAACAACCGGCCGTCGATACCGCACAATATGGCGGTGTCCGAGTTCAGCCCACGAACAAGCGACGAGCTGGTGCACGAATGGTTCCTGCACCGGGGCTTACCGCTGGTGCTCACCCGCCGGGTGCGGTCGCGAGCACTGATCGAACGCTCCGCCCCGATGATCAGCTCGGTGGGGGCGTTGACTGCAGTGACCATGTTGCTCGCCGAGATCACCGGAGCGGACCCGAACTACGGGTATGCGCTGCGGCTGAGCATCATCGCCGTCGTTCTGCTGGCCGCGCCCTTCGCGCTGTACCTGCTGCACCGTCGCGATACCGCGCTCGGCGAGATGGTGCGCCGGTCGGGCGCGTGGCTGGTGATGGCGATCTTCGTCATCGTCATGCCTGTGACGGTCAACGGCGCCACCGCAGCGGCGGCCGCCGAAGTGCCGCTGTTCCTGTTGATCTCCCTCATCGCGATCTGGCTGACCTACCTCGGGTTCGGGTCGATCGCCTCATGGGCATTTCGCTTCGCCTGGGTCCAGCTCGGTGCGCTCGGCAACCTGATGAGCCGTGCGCTGCCGCTGCTGATGCTCACCGTGGTGGTCTACTTCACCGGCGAGCTGTGGCAGCTGGCGGCCCGCATGACGCGGCAACGGCTCTGGGAGACAATCGGTTTCCTGGCCCTGATCGCGCTGCTGTTCATGGTCACGACGATCCGCGACGAGGTGAAGGCATTGCGCGAGGATCGGGCCGGGCAGACCGATCCGGCCAGCCTGCTCGCCGGGACCCCGTTGGCACCGCCGACCGGCCACCAACCCACCCGCACACCACTGTCGCGCGCGGAACAGGTCAACGTGGTGGCCGTCATGGTGGTGTCGCAGGCGATTCAGGTGGTGCTGTTCACCGCGGGCCTGTTCGCCTTCTTCCTTGCGTTGGGCATCATCGCGGTCCCCTATGAGGTGACGGTGCTGTGGGCAAGCGAGCAGACGTGCGCTGTCGGTGAACCACCCTGCGCGGGAACATGGTTCGGAATTCATATTCCGGTTCCGCAGACGGTGGTGCACACCTCGCTGTTCGTCGCGGTGCTCTCCGGCCTGTACTTCACGGTGAGCACGAGTGTCGATCCGCTGTACCGCGAGCGCTTCTTCGATCCACTGGTGGCCGACGTTGCCGTCAGCCTCGCCGGCCGTGATGCTTACCTGCACATGGAGTCTGCCAGCTGAGTCTCGGAGTTTGCACTGCAGACTGCCAGACTCGGACATAGAATCCCTACGCTGCGCATCACCGGCGACCGTCCTGTGAGTGTCGATCACTGCGCAACACGGGATGAAGGGGAAATCATCATGGCAAAATTCGTGCTGCCCGCCGTCGCTGGTTTGTTCGCGGCCGGGCTCGCCTTCGCTGCGCCGGCCTATGCCGATGAGGCAAGCTATTTCACGGCCCTGACCGACTACGGATACGGGGACACCTCGCAGGATGTCGCCCTGGATCTCGGGTATTCGGTGTGTAAGGACCTGGCCAACGGGGTGCCCATGCAGGTCACCCTCGATGCGATCTACGAGAACACCAACGAGAACGTCAATCACGAAGACGCCAACTTCATCTACAAGACCGCCATCGTCCACCTCTGCTGATCGTCGGCGACCGCGCGCCGATGCCGGCGGGTAGCGGCGCGCAGGCGCCCGGCTTGGTCTCCACTGCGCGGCCCCATTGGGTGCCCGCGAGAACCATTGCTGCGCCGAGCAATCCGATCATTGTCAGCGACTCCCCGGCGAGGCCGACGGCGATGAGGACGGCCCACACGGGTTCCGTGCCGAGCATCAGGGCCACCCGCGCGGGCGTGCTCCGGCGTACCGCCCAGACCTGCAGTCCGAACGCGAACACCGTGCAGGCGATGGCGAGATACCCGGTCAGCGCCCACTGGCGCAGCGACATGTCCAGCACCGCGTCGGACTGACCGAGCATTGCGGCCGGTACCGCTGTCAGCACCGATACGGTGCACAGCTGGACCAGGGTCACCGCCGCCGGATCGACGATGCCCGGACGTCGCGCCATGACGGTGATGTGGAGTGCGCGCACCACGGCGGCCAGCGCGATCAATGCGTCGCCGGCACCGGGTGGTGCGAATCCGCCGGACTGGGTGAGCAGCACACACCCGAGCACCACCATCGCCGCGGGCACGTAGAACAGCGCTGGGGTTCCGCCGCGCGCCAGCAACGGGGTGATCACCACGGTGAGCGCCATGATGAGTCCGGCGTTCGACGCCGACGTGCGCGTCACACCGTAGGTCTCGGTGATGCAGATGACGGCAAGGATCACCCCGAACAGCGAGCCCGAGACCAGTTCGGCGCGCGTGATGCGCCGCAGCCGCCGGGCCATCAGCACGGCCAGCAACACCGCGGCCAGGGTGAAGCGCACCGCCAGGAAACCGAAAACCCCGGTGGGAACGGCCGATTCCTTGATGGCCAGGTAACTCGACCCCCAAACGGCCGCCACGGCCAGCAGTGCGAGATCGACGCGAAATCGGGTCATGGGGACAGCGTGGCTGCTCGATGAGTGTGCAGTCCAGCTACTTATTCTTATCGCAAGAAGTAGAGTTACTTCATGGATGTGCATCGGCTACGGATGCTGCGCGAACTCGCCGACCACGGCACGGTCGCTGCGGTCGCCGAGGTGCTGTCGATGACGCCGTCCGCGGTCTCCCAGCAGTTGAAGACGTTGCAGCGCGAAGCCGGGGTCACGCTGCTGGAGCCGGCCGGCCGCCGGGTCCGACTCACCGATGCCGGCCGGGTGCTCGTCGGTCACGCCGACCAGGTGCTGGCAGCGCTGGAGCGAGCGCAGGCTGATCTGGACAGCTACCGCAGCACACCCCGCGGGCAGGTGAGGGTCTCGTTCTTCCCATCCGGTGCGGCGATGTTGTTGGCACCGTTGATCGGCGACGCCCGCGCGCAAGGTGTCGAGGTACTGGGACGCGATATCGACCTTCCGGCGGCCGATGCCCCACAACAACTCGCGGATTTCGACATCGTGGTCGTGCACCGGGACGACCGCGATACGAGTTCGTGGGGACCGAGGTTCAGCTCGACGGTGCTTCTGCGCGAACCACTCGATGTGTTGCTGTGGCCGACCCATCCGCTGGCAACGCGGCCCCGTGTCGAGCTCTCCGAACTCGCAGGTCAGGACTGGGTCGGCGTGGCGGGCGGCCTGATGGTCGACGATGCATTCAAGTCCATGGCCATCATGACCGGATCCGCCCCACGAATCATCCAGCGGGTGAACGACTTTCGTGTCGCCGAAGAACTCGTCGCCGCACGGATCGGCATCGCCCTGCTGCCCCGCTATGTGATGCTGGCCCGCGATCTGGTCCGCGTGCCGATCGGCGACGTGCGACTGGCCAGGCGGATCGAGGCCGTCACCCGCGCGGGCGCCGAGTCGCGCCCGGCGATCGCGCTGGTGCTGGCTCAGCTCAGTGCGATCGCGCGGGGATCGCTGCTTCGACGAGTGAGTAGGTGTTGGCCAGATCATCCTGGGTGACGATGGCCTCCGCGCCGGTGGTGTCGACAACGACCGGTGCAGCGGGGACATACGAGTGGAAACCCCAGCCCGCGGGGAGCGACAGCCGCGTCGCCAGACCTGCCAGATCAGCCATCTCCAGGTCCCTGTCGACCGTCTGGCTGTAGGTCTGCATGATCCATCGGCGACCGTCGGGATCGCGCAGTTCGTACACGCGGCGGCCCGCGTCGAAAACGAACACCGCGCGCCGATCCACCCGATTCTCACCGTAGGGCGCGGGATTCATCGCCGACAGTCTGACCGTCGCCTGGCACAGCATGTCCAGGCCGCCGAACGTGGCCCGCGGCATGGCCGCACCGGGCGCCTTCTCGATACGGCTCATCAGCCAGTACCTCGGACCGTTCAGATGCGCGGCGAGCACACCATGCTCGGCCGCGATCGCCGTGGCGTCCAGGGCATCCCACAACCGCGCTGGACAGTCGTTGAGCCCGAAGGTGTTGTAGACCGTCGCCTGCAGCCCACCCTCTGCCGCCTCCACCAACAAGACCTCGCCGTAGCGCTTGCCGAAAACGTCGCCACCGGATGACTGCACCGCAGGATCCCAAGCCGCGATCTACAGGTACTGACCCAGATTCGACTCGGTATCGATGGCGCGACTTGCCGACGAACTCTTGCCGGTGACGAGCGTGCGGATGTAGACGATGCGCTCGCCCTTCTTCCCCGAGATCCTGGCCCAGTCGTCCGGATTCGTGGTGTTGGGCAGATCCTCGTTCTCGGCGAACTCGTCGACGATCGAGTCGAGCAGGTGCTGGATTCGCAGACCCTTCGACCCCGTCTCCAGCACCGACTTGATCGCGTACTTCTTGGCGCGATCCACGACGTTCTGGATCATGGCGCCGGAGTTGAAGTCCTTGAAGTACATGACTTCTTTGTCACCGTTGGCGTAGGTGACCTCCAGGAATCGGTTGTCGTCGATCTCGGCGTACATCCGGTCGACGACCTTCTCGATCATCGACTTGATGGTCAGCGCGCGGTCGCCGCCGAACTCGTCGAGGTCATCGGAGTTGACCGGCAGATCCTCGGTGAGGTACTTGCTGAAGATGTCCTGCGCCGCTTCGGCATCGGGCCGTTCGATCTTGATCTTCACGTCGAGACGGCCGGGCCGCAGGATGGCCGGGTCGATCATGTCCTCACGGTTGGACGCGCCGATGACGATGACGTTCTCCAGGCCCTCGACCCCGTCGATCTCCGAGAGCAGCTGAGGAACGACCGTGGTCTCCACGTCCGAACTCACACCGGTGCCACGGGTCCGGAAGATCGAGTCCATCTCGTCGAAGAACACGATCACCGGGGTGCCCTCGGAGGCCTTCTCGCGGGCCCGCTGGAAGATCAACCGGATATGCCGCTCGGTCTCACCGACGAACTTGTTGAGCAGCTCCGGCCCTTTGATGTTGAGGAAGTAACTCTTGGCCTCGCGGGACTCCTCGCCACGCAGTTCGGCCATCTTCTTGGCCAACGAATTGGCGACGGCCTTGGCGATCAGCGTCTTGCCGCACCCTGGCGGGCCGTAGAGCAACACACCCTTGGGCGGCCGCAGCGCGTACTCGCGGTAGAGATCCTTGTGCAGGAAGGGCAGCTCGACGGCATCGCGGATCTGCTCGATCTGGCGGGTGAGGCCACCGATATCGCCGTAGCTGACATCGGGCACCTCCTCCAGGACCAGATCCTCCACCTCGGCCTTGGGGATGCGCTCGAAGGCGTAGCCGGCCTTCGTGTCGACCAGCAGCGAGTCCCCCGGGCGCAGCTTGCGCGTCTGCTCTCCGTCGAGGTCCGCACTCTCGTCCACCTGGACGCCCTCGGGCAGGAACTCGGCGGCGATCAGCGGCTCGGCCAGCCACACGATCCGCTCCTCGTCGGCATGGCCGACGACGAGGGCGCGGTGACCGTCGTCCAGGATCTCGCGCAGGGTGCTGATCTCGCCGACCGCCTCGAAGGTGCCGGCCTCCACCACCGTCAACGCCTCGTTCAACCGAACGGTCTGGCCCTGTTTCAGGCCGGCGACCTCGATATTGGGCGACAGCGTCAGCCGCATCTTGCGACCGGAGGTGAACACATCGACGGTCTCGTCGTCATGTGTGGCCAACAACACCCCGTACCCGCTGGGCGGCTGACCTAGGCGATCGACCTCCTCGCGCAGCGCGAGCAGCTGCTGACGCGCCTCCTTGAGGGTGTCCATCAGCTTCGCGTTGCGCGCAGCCAACGAATCGATGCGCGCCTCGAGCTGCTGGATGTCACGGGCGCTGCGCAAGCCGCTACCCGCTCCCACCGTCTGCTCGAGTTGTTCACGAAGTGCCGCAGCTTCGCGGCGCAACCTCTCCAGTTCGGCGGCATCCTCGGCGGACAAGCCCGAACGCTCGGAATCAGTCATGTTGCGCTCCCTCCCGCACCGAATGTTGGCGCAGTAACAACTTCAACGCTACCGGCGATTCAGCCTTTGTGTGCGGTCTAGGAATTCGACACACCAGCAACGCTGTTAACCTCACTGAATACTTGGCCCGTTGGAAAGGACCACTGTGCTCATCAAAACCCTAGTGACCGGCGTAGTAACTAGTGCCGCAGCTGCCGGTCTGGTCACCGCTGCCGCTGCGGGCGTGTCGTCGGTGGCAGCGAGCAACGCACCGGCAATCGCGCCCGTGGTGTGGGATACCCCGCTGCCACAGGCGCCCGCACCCGATCTGGCCGCGCCGTTGACGCAAACGCTCACCGCGCTCGCCAGCCCCGGATCGTTCGCCGGAAAGGCGCCCTACATCCAGGGTGGCGTCGGACGTTTCGAGTCCATCGCGGCCGACCGTGCCTACAACAACGCCGCGCGTGAGGGCAAGTTCCCACTGACCTTCAATGTCGTCGATATCGACGTCAACGGTCCCGTCGCCACCGCCAACGTCACCGCGACCGCGGCCACCGGCGGCACCGCCACCCAGCCGGTGACGTTCATCGCAGGACCCAGCCCCACCGGCTGGCAGGTCACCAAGCAGTCCGCGCTGTCGCTGCTCTCGGCGGCCGGCTGACCGGACGGCAATGCGCCGCATCGGGGGCCTCCCCCTCATCACCACGCAGGCATTGGGCGCCGTCACCTCGGTGGCGGCGCTCTTGCTGTCCGGATGCGCCGCCGAGCCCAGCCCGGACGTACCCGCCACGGCGCCCGGCTCGGCCACGACATCCGCGGTGCCCTTGCCGCCGCCCGCCGCTGCGCTGCCGGCACCGGAAGCGCTCACCGAGGTACTGGGAAAGCTCGCCGATCCTTCTATTCCTGGCGCGCAGAAAGTGCCGCTGGTGCAATTCGCCACACCCGAAGACGCCGCGGCCCTCGATCGTTTCGCCAAGGCCACCGTCGATGCCGGTCTGGCTCCGCTGACCTTTCAGGCGGCCGATCTGATGTGGGCGGAGCGCACTGGCTCGGGTGCGGCGGATGCCGGTGATGTCGTGGCCACCGTGACGGTCGCGCCGGCCAATCCGATTCCCGGTGCCGCACCGTTCACCTTCCCGATGCAGTTCACGCTTAACGACGGTGCTTGGCAGTTGACCAGGGACACCGCCGATCAGCTGCTCGAGTTGCAGGCGCAGAACCCGCTTCCACCGGCCCCACCGACACCGCCGCGCTGATTCCGCGCGGAGGCGTCAGACCTGTTGCTTACGCCGCTTGAGCAGCGTCGGGGTGATGGTTCCCGGCGCGAGCTTGCGCGCGGAGATCAGGAAAGCGGTGTGCCCACGCATGTTGTGCTGGGGACGCACCGCGAGGCCGACGACGTTCCAACCCCGCTGCATGGTCTCCCATGACCGTGGCTCGGTCCAGCACTGCTGTTCGCGCAGCGCCTCCACCGTGCGGGACAGCTGCGTCACGGTGGCGACGTAGACGATCAGAACCCCGCCGGCCACCAGCGCGCCGGCCACCGTGTCGAGCACCTCCCAGGGTGCGAGCATGTCCAGCACCACCCGGTCGACCTCCCGCTCGAGCCCGGCTTGTCCGTCCGCACCCACCGGGTACTGGTTGAGGTCTGCGATGCGCAGATCCCAGTTGGCCGGCCGCTCGCCGAAGAACGTCTCGACATTCCGGATGGCGTGCACGGCGTGATCGTCGCGCACCTCGTAGGAGATGACCTGCCCGCTCGGACCGACGGCCCGCAGCAGCGAACACGTCAGCGCCCCCGAGCCGGCACCGGCCTCCAGCACCCGCGCCCCGGGGAAGATGTCGCCCTCGTGGACGATCTGGGCGGCGTCCTTGGGATAGATGACCTGCGCGCCGCGCGGCATGGACAGCACATAGTCGATCAACAGCGGGCGCAGCACGAGGAAGGGATCGCCGTTGGTGGACTTGACGACGCTCCCCTCCGGCAGGCCGATCACCCCGTCGTGCGGGATCGCGCCGCGGTGGGTGTGGAACTCCGCGCCAGGGGCGAGCACCATCGTGTAGTGCCGCCCCTTGGCGTCGGTGAGTTGCACGCGATCGCCGACGACGAACGGACCAGTGATTGCCACGGGGCCCTAGCCTGCCAGACGCGCGCAGGCCGACCACGCCGGGATTGCCGAGGAATTGTCGGGGCCCGGGCATAGGCTCGGGCCATGAGCGTCGCCACCACAACCGGACCGGTAACCGGTCGGCGCCCCGCCCTGTCCCCGTCCCGGGCCGGTGATTTCAAGCAGTGCCCATTGCTGTACCGCTTCCGGGCCATCGATCGGCTGCCCGAGCCGGTGTCCCCGGCGCAGCTGCGCGGGTCGGTGGTGCACGCCGCGCTGGAAGATCTCTATGCGTTGCCCGCCGCGCAACGCGGCCACGACACCGCGCTGACCCTCGTCGACACCGCGCTCGACCGCGTCGCCGCCGAGAACGAGCAACTCGGCCGCGCCCTCGACGCGGACCTACGGGCAGAGTTGGTGCGCGACGCCCGCAAGTTGCTGTCCGGGTACTACCGGCTGGAGGACCCCACCCGGTTCGATCCGCACAGTTGCGAGCAACGGGTCGAGGTCGAGCTTGAGGACGGCACCCTGCTGCGCGGCTTCGTCGACCGCATCGACATCGCGGCCACCGGCGAGATGCGCGTGGTCGATTACAAGACCGGGAGGGCTCCGTCGGAGCTGTGGGCGCTGGCCGAGGCCAAGGCGCTGTTCCAGATGAAGTTCTACGCGGTGGCGCTGTGGCGGTCCCGCGGCGTGCTGCCTGCCCGGTTGCGGCTGATCTACCTCGCCGACGGTCAGCTGCTGGACTACTCCCCCGATCCCGATGAGTTGGTGCGGTTCGAGCGAACCCTGACCGCGATCTGGCGTGCCATCCAATCCGCCGGTAGCACAGGCGATTTCCGGGCCAAGCGGTCCAAGCTGTGCGACTGGTGCGCACACCGGGCGCTGTGCCCCGAGTTCGGCGGCACGCCGCCGCCCTACCCGGGCTGGCCGGAGGCGCCGGCCGAATGACCGCGTCGCACAGCGTCGGACCGCGCACCCCGCACTATCGGCGGCTCGGATCCGACGGCGCGATCCAGCTGTTCGAATCGACGATCGGTACGGCGAGCAACTGGGATGCCGCCATCCAGCACGGCTCACCGCCGCTGGCACTGCTGACCAAAGCCATCGAGGAGCTGTACCTCGACCGGCCGCAGCTGCGGGTGGGGCGTCTGCTGCTCGATATCCTCGGCGCCGTCCCGGTGGCCCCCGTGCAGGTGCGGGCCTGGGTGCAGCGGCCGGGCGCGCGCATCACCCTGGCCGTGGCGGAGATGAGCACCACCGATGCGCCGGAGCGCCCGGTGGCCCGCGTCAGTGCGTGGCTGCTGGCCACCAGTGACACCGCCGACGTCCGCACCGACCGGTACCCGCCGCTGACCGAGGGTGCGGCAGTGGACAATCCGCACGGCTGGATGGGCGCCCCGGGATATCTGGAGACGGTCAGTTGGCGCAGCCAGGCCACCACACCGGGCGCGGCCGCGGAGGCCTGGATGAGTCCGTTGGTCCCGCTGGTCGACGATGAGCCGACGACCCCGCTGCAGCGGCTGGCCCAGGTGGTCGATTCGGCCAACGGCATCGGCGCCGCATTGGACCCGACCCGCTTCGTCTTCATGAATACCGACACCGCCGTGCATTTGCACCGGGTCCCGCGCGGAACGGATTTCGGTCTGCGCGCCCGAGGTTCCATCGGCCCGGACGGTATCGGGGTGACGACGGCCGAGATCTACGACCGGGACGGCTTCATCGGTACCTCGGCGCAAACCCTGCTGGTCCAGCGAACCCGCTGAGCCGTTATAAATATTGTATTGCATCTATATAGATGAGATGCAATACTCGCTGGCGTGGATGTCTTCGAGGCGGTCGCCGAGCCCAGCCGGCGCGTATTGCTGGATGTTCTGCGCGACGGTGAGCGCTCGGCGGGCGAGCTGGTCGCCAGCCTGCCCGAACTGACCCAGCCGACGGTGTCGCGCCATCTGCGGGTGCTGCGCGAGGTCGGCCTCGTCGAGGTGCGCTCGGACGCGCAGCGCCGGATCTACGCCCTGCGCGCCGACGGCCTGGTGGCGATGGACGAGTGGCTGAACCGATACCGGCACTTCTGGACCGCCCACCTCGACGCCCTCGAGCGCCACCTCGACGACCCGGAGCGGATATGAGCGAGACCGCCGGCGAACTGATCATCGACGGAGAACGTGCCACACTGCGTTTCGATCGCTGGCTGGCGCATCCGCCGGCCACGGTGTGGGCGGCGCTCACCGAACCGGCGCAGCGCGCCCGGTGGATGGGACCCACCGTCATCGAACCGCGCGTCGGCGGACAGATCGACATGGTTCCGACCGATCCCCCGAACCCCGAAGCCGCGAAGCGGATGACCGGACGGATCACCGTCTGGGACCCACCGCACGTGCTCGAGCACGAATGGAACCAGCGGATCGCCGAGCCGGGATATGTGCGCTACGAACTGCACCCCGAGAACGCCGGCACCCGTTTGGTTCTCACCCACCGCGGCCTCGGCGTGCGCAACGCAGGCGGCTTCCGGCCGGGCACTCATGCGTTCCTGGACCGACTCACCGCACTACTGGACGGAACACCGCTTCCGCCCTGGCGGCACCGCTATCGCCAACTGGCACAAACGATCTACCACGGAGGAGATACCCATGATGTCTGATAGCACCCCCACCGTGGCGGTGGCCTGTCACTCCGGCTTCGGCCACACCGCGACCTTGGCCGGCGCCGTCGCCGACGGCGTCCGCGCGGCGGGCGCACACGTCGGCATGGTCGACCTCGGTGAGCTGACCGACAGCGCATGGGCCACCCTCGATACCGCAGACGCCATCATCTTCGGCGCACCCACCTACATGGGCAACATCTCGGCCGGCTTCCAGGCATTCGCCGAGCAGACCGGACGGCGCTGCGTGACCGGGGCCTGGCGGGACAAGGTCGCCGCCGGGTTCACCAACTCCGGCGCCAAGAGCGGTGACAAACTGACCGCGTTGATCTCGCTGTCCGTCTTCGCCGCCCAGCACCACATGCATTGGGTCAACCTCGGTTTGGGTCCGGGGTGGAACAGTTCGGCGGGCAGCGAACACGACCTCAACCGGCTGGGCTTCTGGTTGGGCGCCGGCGCACAGACCGATGTCGACGCCGGTCGCCACGAGGTGCATCCCGCCGATCTGGCCACTTTCACCCACCTCGGCACACGCGTCGCGCAGGTGACCGCGCAACTCACCGCGGGCCGCGCCGCTACGTCAGCGGCCTGAGATCCTGCAACAGCGTCGGAATCAGCTCGCTGACCGTGGGATGGATGTGCATGGTCCGCGATATCGCGGTGTAGGGCAGTTTCGCGGTCATGACATCCAAGATCGCGTGCACCACCTCGTCACCACCGACGCCGAGGATCGAGGCACCGAGGATCTGGTGGGTCTCGGCGTCCACCACCACCTTCATGAAGCCCTGCGTCTCACCCTTCTCCACCGCCCGGCCGACCCGTGTCATCGGACGCGTACCCACCAGCGCCTTTCGGCCCGAGCGCAGCACCTCGTCGGCGGTCATCCCGGCCCGGCCCAGCGGCGGGTCGATGTAGAGCGCGTAGGTCGGTACCCGGTCACTGACCCGGCGGGGATCATCGTCGAGCAGATTGGCCGCGACGATCTCGAAATCGTTGTACGAGGTGTGGGTGAACGCGCCCTTGCCGTTGCAATCCCCCATTGCCCAGATGTGTTCGACGGACGTGCGCAGCTGGTCGTCGACCTCGATGTAGCCCCGGTGGTCGGTGCGCACCCCGGCCTTGTCCAGCCCCAGGTCGTCGGTATTGGGTGTCCGCCCCACCGCAATCAAGGCGTGGCTACCTACGATCGGATCGGCGCCCGCCCGCGGGGTCACCTCGAAGCCGTTGACGCACTTGGCGAACCGAATGTCATCGGCGCCGGTGTGCACCACGATCCCCTCGGCCTCCAGGATGCCGCGGATGGCCGCGGATACATCCTCGTCCTCGCGAGAGGTCAGTCGCGGTCCGCGTTCGACGACGGTGACCGCCGCACCGAACCGGCGGTACATCTGCGCGAACTCCAGCGCGATATAGCTGCCACCGATGACCACCAGATGTTCGGGGACGATATCGAGTTCCAGAATCGAGACATTCGTCAGATAGTCGATAGCGGACAGGCCGGGCAGGTCGGGCACCACGGCCCGCCCGCCCACATTGAGGAAGATCCGCTCCGCGCTGATGAGCGTGCCGTCGACGTCCATGGTGTGCGGATCGACGAAACGGGCGTGTCCGCGTAGCAATGTCGCGCCGTGCATCCCCTCGATCCAGGATTCCACCCCGCGGCGGTCGGACTCGACGATGCCGTCCTTGCGCGCCTTCACCTTGGCCATATCGACGGTGACGGAGCCGGTGTCGATGCCGAAATCCGCTGCGCGACGGGCCGTATGAGCAGCGTGGGCACTGGCTACCAGGGTCTTGGTGGGGATACAACCAGAATTGACGCAGGTGCCGCCGACCAGCTTGCGCTCGATCACCGCGACGCGTTGGCCGGCGTCGGTGAGCCGCCCGGCCAGCGGCGGACCGGCTTGCCCCGCACCGACGATGATGGCGTCGAATTCCGTTGTCTTCGACATCAGATCATCGACGCGAAGTAGACCACCGCGAATCCGCCCACCACGGCGATCACGTCTTCGACCAGGGCCACGGGAAGGTCTCTGCCGCCGCTGCGCTCGACCAGTGCCTTACGGGCCTGGTAACCGCCCATGGTGCCCAGCACCGCGCCGATGATTCCTGCGCCGATACCGGAGACGACGTTGCCCGCGGAGGCATCACCGATGACGCCGCTGACCAGCACCGCGCCGGCGAACGCACCGGTGAACAGGCGCGCGGCGAACTGCATGGCGACCGTGCGCGGCGGTGTGGCGGGCAGCTGATCGGTGACCAGTTCGACCACAAGCAGGATGGTCAGCACCGTGACGGTGATGGGATGAGTCAGCCACTGCGCCCAAGTGCCGTCGAGCGCGATCCAGCCGAGCATGCCACCCCAGGCGACGACAGCGGGCGGCGTGAGTGCGCGCAGACCGGCCACCACGCCGATCAACAACGCGAGCAGCAGAACCAGGACCACCGTCATGAGCACCTCCGCGCCGGACCAGCTGATCTCCGGACGCTAACACGCATGACGCTGGTGAGCCGGATGATCCGGCAGCCGATCAGAACCGGCAGAAGCGGATATCGGAGGCCAGGATCGCCTTGGCGCCGATCGCGGCGAGCTCGTCCATGATGGTGTTGACCGTCCGACGCGGCACCAGCGCCCGCACCGCCACCCAGTCGGGGTCGGCCAACGGGGCGATGGTGGGCGATTCCAGGCCTGGGGTGACCGCAGTCGCCCGGTCCAGAACCGCACGCGGGCAGTCATAGTCGAGCATCAGGTATTGCTGGCCGAAGACCACACCCTGCACCCGGGCCGCCAACTGGTCGCGCGCGGGGTCGGGATCGGAGTCCGACCGTTCGATCAGGATGGCCTCCGAATCGCACAGCGACTCACCGAAGGCGACCAGATTGTGCAACCGCAGCGTGCGCCCGGAGCCGACGATATCGGCGATCACATCGGCCACCCCGAGCTGGATGGAGATCTCGACCGCACCGTCGAGCCGGATCACCGTCGCTTCGATTCCCTTGGCGGCCAGATCGCGACGGACCAGATTCGGATATGCGGTGGCGATCCGCTTGCCCGCCAGATCGCCCACCTGCCAGTCCTGACCCTTCGGGGCCGCATAGCGGAATGTCGACGAGCCGAAGCCCAATGCGAGCCGTTCCTTGACCGGCGCATCGGCATCGGCGGCCAGATCCCGGCCGGTGATGCCGAGATCGAGCTCCCCCGAACCCACGTAGATCGCGATGTCCTTGGGCCGCAGGAAGAAGAACTCGACGTTGTTCGCCGGATCAACGACAGTCAGGTCCTTGGGATCGGTCCGGCGGCGGTAACCGGCCTCCGAGAGGATCTCCGACGCAGATTCGCTGAGTGCGCCCTTGTTGGGCACCGCGACACGCAACATGGTCACAGGTTCCGGTAGACGTCGTCGAGCTTCAGACCGCGCGCCAGCATCAGCACCTGGGTCCAGTACAGCAGCTGGCTGATCTCCTCGGCCAGCGCCGCGTCGCTCTCGTGCTCGGCCGCCAGCCACACTTCGCCGGCTTCTTCGAGGATCTTCTTGCCAAGGCCGTGGACGCCGGAATCCAGTGCCGCGACCGTCCCGCTCCCGGCGGGCCGGGTCTGGGCTTTCTCACTGAGCTCGGCGAACAGGGCATCGAAGGTCTTCACGGACAGCGATTGTTTCATGCGCCTGGGACAAGACCCAATGGGATTGCAGTGTGGGGGGCGGCCACGGCCGCCGAGTCAGCGGCGAGTGGTCACTTCCCCACCGCGTCGTCGGCACTCAACAGCTCGGCATGCATGTCCTCCAGGGAGACCCCCTTGGTCTCACGCACCCACTTGGACACGAACACGAAGGAAAGCACCGCGCACAGCGCGTAGAAGCCATAAGCCAGGCCCAGGTGGTTGCGCAGCTCCGGGAATGTCACGGTGATCGCCCAGTTGGCGGCCCATTGACCGGCGGCGGCAAGCCCGAGAGCGGCGGCCCGGATGCGGTTGGGGAACATCTCGCCGAGCAGCACCCAGACCACCGGTCCCCACGACATGCCGAACGCGACCACGAAGAGGTTGGCCGCCACGAGCGCGATCACGCCGGAGGCGCCGGGCAGGCTCGGGGTGCCGTCGGGGTTGACCGTCGCGTTGGCGAAGATGACCGCCATGGTCGCCAGCGTGACCGCCATCCCGGCCGACCCGATGAGCAGCAGCGGTTTGCGGCCGATCTTGTCGATCAGGGCAATCGCGATCAGGGTCGTCAGCACGTTGATCACCGAGGTGATCACGGTGTAGACCGCCGACTCGTCGGCGCTGAATCCGACTGCCTGCCACAGCACATTGGAGTAGTAGAAGATGACGTTGATGCCGACGAACTGCTGGAAGATCGACAGGCCCAGGCCCACCCAGACGATGCCGTAGATCCCACCGGCGGGTTTGCGCAGATCTCGCCACGACGGTTTGTCCTCCCGCTCCAGGGTGTCCTGGATGCGGGTGATGGTGATCTCCAGGTTCTTCTGGCCGAGCAACATGCTCAAGACCCGGCGCGCTTCCGGAATCTTGTGGCTGGCAACGAGATAGCGCGGCGATTCCGGGATGGTGAAGGCCAGCGCACCGTAGAGCACGGCAGGCACGGCCATCGCCAGGAACATCCAGCGCCACGCGTCCAGGCCCAGCCACAGCACCTCATTGGGTCCGCCCGCGGCCCACTGCAGCAGCCAGTTGACGGCGAAAGAGGCGAAGATGCCCAACACGATGGCCAGTTGCTGCAGCGAACCCAACCGGCCCCGGATCTGCGGCGGTGACGTCTCGGCGATATACGCCGGTGCGATCACCGAGGCCACACCCACTCCGATGCCACCGACGATGCGGAACAGCACCACCGTCCACACGTCGTGAGCCAGACCGGTACCGAACGCGCTGATCAGGAAGAGCACGGCGGCGATCTTCATGACCGCGATGCGGCCGATCCGGTCGGCGATGCGGCCGGCCGTCATCGCGCCCACCGCGGCACCGAGTAGCGCAGAGGCAACCGCGAATCCCAGTTCGGCGTTTCCGATCCCGAAATCTTCCTGGATCGAGCTCACCGCGCCGTTGATCACCGCGCTGTCGTAGCCGAACAACAGACCGCCGAGGGCGGCCACCGTAGCGATCCGCACCGCCGTGCGGCCGGAATTGAAACTCGCGTCGTCGTCGAACAACGAGGCTTCGTCGCCCCCGACCGGACCGTGCGTCATCGAATCGTCCTTCCGCGGCCACCGTGATACGTGTCGCTTCACGATGGCACAGACGTGGCCGCGCCGGGCCGTTAATCCGCGCTGTTTCGCCGCGCTGCGGTAAACGGCCGGACCTCGCTCAGGGTGATCTCGGACGAGATCCGATTAGTGTCGGCACATCGGGGGTACAGCGGGCGGAACTCAGCTCGATCCGGATCCGCTCGCAGGGAGACCCATGTTTGGCAAACTGACGCTCATCGCGCTCGCCGCACTGGTGTGTGTCCCGCTCAGCACGGCCAGGGCCGAGCCCGATGATATCGACGCGCGGGTACGGCTGGCCACCACCGAAGCCGCCTCCTCAGGTGCCGATCTGGAGCTTGCCGTGCTCGACAGGGGCACCGGCCGACTCGTCAGCAATGGCAATACCGCCTTTCCCATTGCATCGGTGGTGAAGCTTTTCATCGCCGATGATGCGCTGTTCGGTGAGGCAACAGGTTCGTCGACGTTGTCCGAGTCCGACCACGCCGCGCTGGATGCCATGTTGCGGTCGTCCGAAGATGGTGCGGCCCAGATGTTCTGGGATCGCGGTGGTCGTAACGCCGTGATTGCCCGTGTCACACAGCGATACGGGCTGGCGGCGACCACCGCCCCCGCCAACGGGCGCTGGGATGTCACCCAGAGCACGGCCGCCGATCTGGTGCGGTACTACGACATGCTGCTCGACGGTTCCGGTGGGCTCCCGCCCGAACAGACCGAGATCATCGTCGGCAACCTGGCCGGTTTCACCCCATCGGGTGCCGACGGCTACCCACAGCGGTTCGGGCTGCCCGACGGGTTGGCGGGCACACCACTGGCGGTCAAACAGGGGTGGTTCTGCTGCTGGAACGGGGGCAACCAGCTCCACGTCTCCACCGGTATCGTCGGCGCCGACCGCCGCTACGTGATGGCGATCAGCTCGCTGGATCCCAACGGAGCCGCGAGCGCCAGGGACACCATGACGCGCGCCGTGCGCACGGTGTTCCCGTCGGGAACGCCGTGATCAGGCGCTGCGCTGGTCGCTGACCTCGTCCAGTTCGGTGTGGATCGCGCGCAGTGCCTCCACGTCGAGATCCGAGAGCGAATCGGCCTGCCGCCGCCGCGGCCCACCGGGCACGCTGATCTCGTTCGGTACGACCAACACCGCGCAGCCGGCTGCCTCCGCGGCGGCCGCCCCGGTGACGGAATCCTCGACGGCCAGGCATGCGGCCGGATCGAGGCCCAGCAGCGTGGCGGCGCGCAGATAGGGATCCGGCGCGGGTTTGCCGCTGGGCACCTCGTCGCCGCACACGGTCACCGCGAAATAACCCCGTCCGATGCTGTCGAGAGCCTTCTCGGTGAGCACGCGACGGGTGTTGGTCACCAATGCCATCGTGACGTCGGCGGCCGCGAGCTCGTCGAGCATCTCCCGGGCCCCGGCG
Organism: Mycolicibacterium neoaurum; assembly: GCF_036946495.1. Classification (NCBI taxonomy): domain Bacteria; kingdom Bacillati; phylum Actinomycetota; class Actinomycetes; order Mycobacteriales; family Mycobacteriaceae; genus Mycobacterium; species Mycolicibacterium neoaurum. Next base: position 269,332 of record NZ_JAQIIX010000001.1, on the reverse strand, counting down.
CACCACGGCAGACCCTCTGCGAAGAGTTCGCCGACGTAATCGTGCATCCAGTCCGCGGTGCGCGCCATGTCCTCGGGATCGAGTGGCAAACCCAGGTCGGCGTAGACGATCGCCATGACGTTCTCGCTGGACCCGCCGATCGTGCTGGTGCGCACCTCGGCGGACAGTTCACGACCGTGCTTGCGGTACAGGTCCTGAATCGCGATGTCCCAGAGCTTTTCGGAGTCGACGAGCGTTCCGTCCATATCCCACAACACCGCACGCATGAACCCAGTGTCTCATCAACGCCGACGCCGCCCGAATTGTCGAATCCCGTGGCTACGGTGTCGTTATGACGATTCTCGTGACGGGCGCAACGGGCAATATCGGCAGGCAGGTGGTCGATGAGTTGATCGCGCTGGGGGCCAACGATATCCGTGCGTTGACGGTGAACCCGACGAAGGCCGCCCTGCCCGATTCGGTGACCGCGGTCACCGGGTACCTGGGAAAGCCTGATTCGTTACGCGCCGCCTTGGACGGTGTCGAGCGGGTCTACCTTGCACCGCATCCCCCGACACTGGCGGCCACCCTGGAGCACCTCACGAATGCCGGTGTGCGCTACGTGGTGGCGCTCACCGGCGGCGCGCACTGGCAGCAGCATGCCGATGCCGTCACCGCCTCCGGGCTCGGCCAGACCCAACTCGGTCCCGGCGAGTTCAGCGACAACTTCACCATGTGGGCGCCCCAGATCAGGACCGGGGTGGTGCACGACATCGCGCCCGACGCCGTGCAATCGCCGGTGTCCATGCGCGATATCGCCCGGGTGGCCGCTCACCTGCTCGCCGATCCCCAGGACACCCACCTCGGCAAGATGTACGAACTGACCGGACCGCGTGCGCTCAGCCGTGCCGAGATCGCCCGTGAGATCGGCACCGGGGTCGGCATCGACGTCGAGATGCGGCGTTGCAGCCGTGCCGAGGCCGACGCGTTGCTGCGCCCGCTCATGGGCGATGGCGTGGACTGGTATCTCGACCTCTTCGACCGTGCCGCCAACCCGCAGGGAGCCGAGGAGCAATTCGCTCGCGACCAGATCGTCACCGGCCAGCGGGCCAACGACCATGTCGAGCGGCTCACCGGCACGCCCGCGGAGTCGATGGCCGAGTGGGCCGCCCGCAACCGCGAGGTGTTCCTCTGATCGCTGCCGACGGCCGATCGGTACAGACCTGCGCGCTCAGTCCTCCGGGTTGTAGCCCAGGTTGGGCGCCAACCAGCGCTCCGCCTCGGCCAGCGTCCAGCCCTTTCGCTTGGCGTAGTCGGCCACCTGGTCCTGGGCCAGCCGACCGACCACGAAGTACTGCGACTGCGGGTGCGAGAAGTACCACCCGCTGACCGCCGCACCCGGCCACATCGCCATCGACTCGGTCAGCTCGATACCGGTCCGCTTCGTCACGTCCAGCAGCTCGAACAGGGTCGTCTTCTCGGTGTGCTCGGGGCACGCCGGGTAGCCGGGGGCCGGGCGGATGCCGACATACTTCTCGCCGATCAGCTCTTGGTTGTCGAGCTGCTCGTCGGGCTGATAACCCCAGAATTCCTGGCGCACCCGCTGGTGCATGCGTTCGGCGAACGCCTCGGCCAGCCGGTCGGCCAGCGACTCCAGCAGGATCGCGCTGTAGTCGTCATGATCGGCCTTGAATTCGGTGATCTTGTCCGCGCTGCCCAGGCCCGCCGTCACGGCGAAGGCGCCGACGTGGTCGGCCAGGCCGGTCTGCTTGGGCGCGATGAAATCGCCGAGGGACCGGTTGGGGATGCCGTCGCGGTGCTCGCCCTGCTGGCGCAGGTTGTGCAGCGTGGTGAGGACCTCGCGGCGGGTCTCATCGGTGTAGACCTCGACGTCATCGCCGACGGCGTTGGCGGGAAAGAACCCGATGACACCGTTGGCGGTCAGCCACTTCTCCTTGATCAACGTGTCGAGCATCTGCTGCGCATCGTCGTAGAGCTTTCGGGCGGCCTCACCCGATGCCGGGTTGTTCAGGATGTCCGGGAATCGGCCCTTCATCTCCCAAGCATTGAAGAACGGCTGCCAGTCGATGTACTCCCGCAGCTCGGCCAGGTCGTAGTCGAGAAATTCCCGCACCCCGAGGCCCTGGGCAGGCACCGGCGGCGTGTAGCCCTCCCACTCGATCGGAGTGCGGTTGGCCCGGGCCTTCTCCAGGGTCAAGGTCGGCCGTTCGTTCTTCTGGGCGTGCCGCTCGCGCAGCGAGGCGTAGTCGGCCGCGGTGGCCTCGAGCAGTGCGGGACGCTGCTTGTCGTCGAGCAGCGCGGCGGCCACCGGCACCGAGCGGGAGGCGTCCTTGACCCACACCACCGGCCCCTTGCGGCGCGGCGCCACCTTGACCGCGGTGTGGGCGCGCGAGGTCGTCGCACCACCGATCAGCAGCGGGATCTCCAGGCCTTCGCGCTCCATCTCGACCGCGAAGTTCACCATCTCGTCCAACGACGGGGTGATCAGACCGGAGAGTCCGATGATATCGGCATCGTGTTCCTTGGCCGCGTCCAGGATCTTCTGGGCGGGCACCATCACGCCGAGGTCGATGACCTCGAAGTTGTTGCACTGCAACACAACTCCGACGATGTTCTTGCCGATATCGTGCACATCGCCCTTGACGGTCGCCATGATGATGGTGCCGTTGGTGTCCTTGCTCGAGGAGGTTCCGTTGGCCTCCTTCTCGGCCTCGATGAACGGCAGCAGGTACGCCACGGCCTTCTTCATGACGCGGGCGGACTTCACCACCTGAGGCAGGAACATCTTGCCCGACCCGAACAGGTCGCCCACGACGTTCATGCCGTCCATCAGCGGTCCCTCGATCACCTCGATCGGCCGCCCGCCGGCGGTCTCGATCTCGGCGCGCAGCTCCTCGGTGTCGGCGTCGACGTGCGCGTCGATACCCTTCACCAGCGCATGCGTGATGCGCTCGCGGACCGGCAGCGACCGCCACTCGGCCGCGGCGGGATCCTCGGATTTCTCGGTCTTGTTGAACCGTTCCGCGATCTCGAGCAGTCGTTCGGCGGCATCCTCGCGCCGGTTGAGGACCACGTCTTCGATCCGGTCCCGCAGCTCGGGATCGATCGAGTCGTAGGGCACCAGCGCGCCGGCGTTGACGATGCCCATGTCCAGGCCGGCCTTGATGGCGTGGAACAGGAACACCGCGTGGATGGCCTCGCGCACGGGGTTGTTGCCGCGGAACGAGAAGGACACGTTGGAGATGCCCCCGGAGATGTGCACACCGGGCAGGTTCTCCTTGATCCAGGCGCAGGCCTCGATGAAGTCGATCCCGTAGGTGGCGTGCTCCTCGATGCCGGTGGCCAGCGCAAAGCAGTTCGGGTCGAAGATGATGTCCTCGGCGGGGAAGCCGACCTCCTCGGTGAGCACCCGGTAGGCGCGTCCGCAGATCTCCTTGCGGCGCTCGAGGTTGTCGGCCTGGCCCTGCTCGTCGAAGGCCATCACGACCACGGCGGCGCCGTATTTGCGGCACAGCCGCGCCTCCCTGATGAACTTCTCCTCGCCCTCCTTCAGCGAGATCGAGTTCACGATCGGCTTGCCCTGCACGTTCTTCAGGCCCGCCTCGATGACCTCCCACTTGGAGGAGTCGATCATCACCGGGACCTTGCTGATATCGGGTTCGGCCGCGATGAGCTTGGTGAACCGGTCCATCGCGGCGACGCCGTCGATCATGCCTTCGTCCATGTTGATGTCGATGACCTGGGCACCGACCTCGACCTGTTGCAGGGCCACCGAGAGCGCGGTGTCGTAGTCCTCGGCCTTGATCAGGTTGCGGAATCGCGCCGACCCGGTGATGTTGGTGCGCTCGCCGATGTTGACGAACAGCGAATCGTCGGTGATGTTCAGCGGCTCCAAACCCGACAGTCGGGTGGCGACCTCGATCTTCGGCAGTTCACGCGGCGGCTTCCCGTCGACGATCTTGGCGATCTCGGCGATGTGCGGCGGCGCGGTACCGCAGCAGCCACCGACCAGATTCACCAGTCCGGCGTCGGCGAATTCGGCGATATAGCCGGCCTGGCGCTCCGGGGACTCGTCGTACTCACCGAAGGCGTTGGGCAGGCCGGCGTTGGGATAGCAGGACACGTAGGTGTCTGCGATACGCGCCATCTCCGCGATATAGGGCCGCATCTCGGGAGCGCCCAGCGCGCAGTTCAGACCGATCGCGAGCGGTTTGGCGTGCCGGATCGCGTTCCAGAACGCCTCGGTGACCTGCCCGGAGAGGGTGCGTCCGGAGGCGTCGGTGATGGTGCCGGAGATGATCACCGGCCAGCGGCGGCCGCGCTGCTCGAACAGTGTCTCGATGGCGAACACCGCGGCCTTGGCGTTCAGGGAGTCGAAGATGGTCTCGACGATGAGCAGGTCGGATCCACCGTCGACCAGGCCGTTGACGGCTTCGAGATAGGCGGCGACCAACTGGTCGTAGGAGACATTGCGGGCACCCGGATCGTTGACGTCCGGTGAGATGGACGCGGTCCGTGTCGTCGGCCCGACGGCGCCGGCAACATAGCGTGGTTTCTCGGGCGTGCTGAACTCGTCGGCGGCCGCCCGCGCCAGGGCGGCACCGGCGTAGTTGAGCTCGTAGGCCAGATCGGCCATGTCGTAGTCGGCCAGCGAGACCGCGTTCGCGTTGAAGGTGTTGGTCTCGAGGATGTCCGCGCCCGCCTCCAGGTACTCGCGGTGGATTCCCTCGATGATCTGCGGCTGGGTCAGGTTGAGCAGATCGTTGTTGCCCTGCAGCGCCGTCGGCCATTCGGTGAACCGGTCGCCGCGGTATCCGGCCTCGTCGGGGCGGTCGCGCTGGATCGCCGTGCCCATCGCGCCGTCGATGACCAGGATCCGCGCATCGAGTGCAGCCGTCAGTTCGGCGGTGCAGTCGGGCCGGATGTTCGGGGTGAACTCGGTCGCTCCGGTGCTGGTCGCCGTTGCTGAGGTGGCAGATGTCGCAGCGGTCACATGCACTCCTTCCATGACGGAAGGCGTCCTTGACTCTGCCGAGCGTGGCGGATACCGGGGCTGCTGGTCCCCTGGTAGCCGTTGCAACGCCTCTCGACGGAGAAAAGTCTACGTCGTCCCCCAAACGACGTCTGGACGCCCATGATGTCGCCGGCACCGACCCTGACCAGGGCCTTGTCGGCGACCACGCGGCAATCATGATCAACGCGATTGCCGCCGAACATATTTCGTCTCGACGGGCTCGCCGACAACGGTGTCGGCAACCACCAAAACAGGGTAATCGGGCCCGTCAACCGGGTTTGGCACCCGTCGGAGCGCGCCCCGGCGACGGATGCCCGTTCGCCACGCGGCCCGGCAGGACTCATGACCGCCGGTCAGGGCTTACGCTGGCAGAGTGACACCGTCGGATGCGAGTGGCCCCCGCCTGCCGAACCTGCAGAACACCGTCGTCGTCGCGGCCTTCGAGGGCTGGAACGACGCCGGTGATGCGGCCAGCGGTGCGCTCGAACACCTCGACTCCATCTGGGAGGCCGAGACCATCGTCGAGATCGACGACGAGACGTACTACGACTACCAGGTCAATCGCCCGGTGATCCGGCAGATCGACGGAGTGACCAGGGAGCTCGTCTGGCCCTCGATGCGCATCTCACACTGCCGCCCGCCCGGCAGCGACCGCGATATCGTGCTGATGCACGGCGTCGAACCCAATATGCGGTGGCGCACATTTTGCGCAGAGTTGCTGGCAATCGCCGACAAGCTGAATGTCGACACCGTGGTGATCCTCGGTGCGCTGCTGGCTGACACCCCGCACACCCGCCCGGTGCCGGTCTCCGGCGCCGCCTACTCCGCCGACTCGGCCAAGTTCTTCGGGCTGGAAGAGACTCGCTACGAGGGGCCGACCGGGATCGCCGGGGTGTTCCAGGATGCCTGCGTGCAGGCCGGGATACCCGCGGTGACGTTCTGGGCGGCGGTGCCGCATTACGTGTCGCAGCCGCCGAACCCCAAAGCCACCGTGGCGCTGCTGCGTCGGGTGGAAGACGTGCTCGATATCGAGGTGCCGCTGGCCGATCTGCCGAGTGCCGCCGAGGAGTGGGAGCAGGCCGTCACCGAGATGACCGCCGAGGACGACGAGATCGCCGAGTACGTGCAGTCCCTTGAGGAACGCGGGGATGCCGAGGTCGATATGAACGACGCGCTGGGAAAGATCGACGGGGATGCACTGGCGGCGGAGTTCGAGCGGTACTTGCGCCGGCGCGGCCGGTAGTTCTTTCGGCCCAGTGGCCACTTATGCCACGCATTCTCGATTCTCGCGTGCAATAACCGGCCACTCGGCGGGGGTTCAGTCCTCCAGCGCCTCGGTGCGGGCGCTGAGTGACCGTCCGAGCGCGGCAACCTCGGCGTCGAGCTGCGGCAGGAGCTCCGGGGTGAACCTGCGGATATCGCGTTCGGCCGGTGCGGTGGAGACCACCGGGCGGATCCACCGGAAGGCCCCGACCCAGTTCGGGCAGTAGATGCGCTTCTTCCGTGCCTCGATGCCCTTCACGAACGCTTCTCCGCACTCGGCGACCGTCGTCGTCTTCTTCAGCGGTCCCGGCATGCGCCTGAGCATCTCGCGGAACGTGGACAGGTCGGCCTTGGCGTCCTGGACCAGCGGGGTGTCGATCCAGCTCATGTGCGCACATCCGACATCGACCCCGTGATGGGCGACCTCCAGGCGCAAGGTGTTGGCGAAGTACTCGGCGCCGGCCTTCGACGCGTGGTACGCGGCCAGCCCCGGCGCTGAGGTGAACGCCGCCAGCGAGGACACCACCAGCACATAGCCGCGGCGTTCGATGACGGCGGGCAGGGTGGCCCTCACCGTGTTGAACACGCCGACGATGTTGACGTCGATGACGCGCCGGAACGCCTCGGGATCGACCTGCAGCACCGAGCCGAAGCTGGCGATCCCGGCGTTGGCCACGACGATATCGATGCCGCCGAATCGTTCCACGGCGGCATCGGCGGCCTGCTGCATGGCGGATAGGTCACGAACATCGGCCAGCGCGGTCAGCACGTGCGCAGGCCCGCCGAGTTCGGCGGCCAGTTCCGCCAGCGGTGCCTCGTCCAGATCGGTGAGCACCAGGCTGGCGCCCTTGCGGCGCAGTCTGCGGGCCACCTCGGCGCCCGCACCGCGCGCTCCCCCGGTGATGAAGACGACCTTGCCGTGCAGTGAGCTCATGGCCGACAACCTACTCGGCGGTTACAACCGGACCCCGAGCAACGCATCGACGAGGTCTCTGACCAGCCCCGGTGCCGTCGGGTCGGTGCCGCCGTAGGTCGATGCGTCGGTACACCAACCATCAACGGCGGCAAGCGCTTTCGGGGTATTCAGGTCATCGGCGAGGTAGCCGCGGACACGGCTCAGCAGATCGGTGGCATCGGGACCTGCCGGCAGCGCGGTGGCTGCCCGCCACTGCTGCAGCCGCGCCTGGGCCTGGGCCAGGACGTCATCGCTCCAGAACCGGTCCTGCCGGTAATGACCGGCGAACAGACCAAGCCGCACCGCGGAAGGATCCACCCCGTCGGCCCGCAACCGCGATACCAGCACCAGGTTGCCGCGACTCTTGCTCATCTTGTGGCCGTCCCAGCCGATCATCCCGGAGTGCACATAGTGCCGGGCGAAGCGCCGTTCGCCGCTCACGGATTCGGCGTGGGCGGCCGAGAACTCGTGGTGCGGGAAGATCAGGTCCGATCCGCCGCCCTGGATGTCGAGGCCGGTGCCGATGCGGGTCAGCGCGATCGCCGCACACTCCACGTGCCAGCCGGGCCTGCCCGCGCCGAACGGTGACGGCCAGCTCGGCTCGCCGGGACGTTCGGCACGCCACAGCAGGGCGTCGAGCGGATCGGCCTTGCCTGCGCGGTCCGGGTCACCACCGCGCTCGGCGAACAACCGGGACATGGTCTCGTGGTCAAAACCGGACTCGTAGCCGAACTGCCGGGTCGCATCGGCACGGAAGTACACATCGGGATACTGCGGATCGTCGACGACGTAGGCGGCCCCGGAGGCCAGCATCTTCTCGACGAGTTCGACGACCTCGGCGATGGCATCGGTGGCCGCCACGTAGTCGCGCGGCGGCAGCACCCGCAGGGCGGTCATGTCCTCGCGGAACAGCTGTGTCTCGCGATCACCGAGTTCGCGCCAGTCGATACCGTCGCGGTCGGCCCGCTCGAACAGCGGGTCGTCGACATCGGTGATGTTCTGGACGTAATGCACGTCGTGGCCGCCGTCCCGCCATACCCGGTTGACCAGGTCGAAGGTCAGATAGGTGGCGGCGTGCCCGAGGTGGGTGGCGTCATAGGGGGTGATCCCGCAGACGTACATGGTCGCCGTGGGACCCGGCGAAACCGGGCGCACCTGGCGGTCGGCGGTGTCGTAGAGCCGCAGCGCGACACCGGCGCCCGGCAACGTGGGAACGGTCGGCGCCGGCCAGGACTGCATGACGTCGACTCTAGGTTGTTGGCTCACCGGTGCCCTCCGTTGGATCTGCCTTTCGCCAGGAACCGACAAGTAGCAGGGCCGGTTCATTCCCCGAACCCATCCTCAGAAGGCCGAGCGGATGGTGTCGAGCAGCGGGCCCGCCAGCTCGGGCCGGCACATCAGCAGATCCGGCAGATAGGGATCGCGCCGGTTGTAGACCAGCGGCGCCCCGCCCAACCGGGTGGCGTGCAGACCTGCGGCCCAGAGAACGCCTGCGGGGGCGGCCGAATCCCACTCCCACTGCCCGCCGGCATGGATGTAGGCGTCGACATCGCCGCGCACCACGGCCATCGCCTTCGCGCCGGCCGAGCCGATCCGGACGACCTCGATGTCCATCTGTTCGCGCAACCACCACAGCACGGCCGGTGGTCGGTAGGCGCTGGCGGTGATCCGGATGGGACCGTCGCGTCGCGGTAGCGGTGGGGTGACGGTGTCGGTGCGATACACCTGGTGCAGCGCGGGCAGGGCCACGGCGGCGTCGGTGATGGCACCCCGGTCATCGGTTGCCGCCGGGGCGGCTCCGGGCTGGTTGGTCGCCGCCGGGGCGGCTCCGGGCCGGTCGGTCGCCGCCGGGGCGGCTCCGGTCTGGTTGGTCGCCGCCGGGGCGGCTCCGGGCGCAATGCCGTGCCTTTGCCACAGCGCGATGTGCACAGCCCAGTCGGCGTGCCCGGCCATCGAATACTCACGGGTGCCGTCGACGGGGTCGACGATCCACACCCGGTCGGCATGCACCCGGGACAGGTCATCGACGGCCTCTTCGGACAGCACAGCATCCCCCGGGCGCAATTCGGCCAGGCGATTCAGGATGAAGGTGTTGGCACGGCGATCGCCGGCGTCACCGAGTTCGTAAGGGTCGTAGAAACCGACCTCCTCGCGGACGGCCAGCAGCAGCTCCCCGGCTTCGGCGGCCACCATCGCGGCCACCTCGGCGTCGGTATGCGCGGCGAGAGTCACCGGACAAGTATCGCGGTGGGGCCGCGGCGACGGCTGGTCGGGTACCCGCGCTCAGAAGGCAGGCCATGGGATCGGGCGGTGCCGATCCGGTGACGGCATCACCGGATCGTCAAGCAGTGCAGTGATTCTCGCACCGAGTGCGGCCACTTCGGCGGCGGTCAGGTGTTCGCGCAGCTGGTCAGCCAAGCCGTCGCGCACACTGACTCGCAACTGGTCGATGGCGCTCAGCGAGTCGTCAGAGACCGGCTTGCCCGCCCATCCCCACAGCACCGTGCGCAGCTTGTCCTCGGTGTGCAGGGTCACACCGTGGTCGACGCCACGGACCCGGCCGTCAACACCGGCGAGGATGTGCCCGCCCTTACGGTCGGCATTGTTGATCAGGACGTCGAACACGGCCATCCGCCGCAGCCGGTCATCGTCGGCATGCACCAGCAGAACGGCGTCACCGGACTGGTCATAGGCCTGCAGGATGGGCAGATAACCGGCGGGCACCTTCCCGGCGGGCACCAGGTCGACCAGGTCCAGACCATCGTCGCCGTCATCCTCGGATGGTCCGTCGGTCAATCCGTCACCGGGCTGGTCGACCCACACCTGCACCATGCCGATTCCGGCGGGACCGCCGCGAATGACGGTGTGCGGCACGATATCCCAGCCGAGTGCCGCCGAGATCTGATAGGCCGCCCGCTCGCGGCCCGCCAGCGTGCCGTCCGGGAAGTCCCACAGCGGCGCCTCCCCGGCGACCGGCTTGTACACACAGTGCACGGTCTGCTCCCCGAGGGTGGACTCGCACAGGAACGTCGCGTTGCTCGCCGAGCGGATGCGCCCGAGAACGTTCAGCTCGCCGGTGCTCAGCAGTTCCGCGAGATCGGCATCAGAAGGGCGGTTCATCATCTGTCCCGCCGAAGGCACCGCGCCGATATCCGTTGGTGCGCACGCAGATGTGGCCTTCGGGATCGAGCGGTTCGTCACACAGCGGGCACGGCGGCCGTCCGGCCGAGATGACCCGGTTGGACCGGGTCGCGAACTCCCGTGCCGATTCCGGGCTCAAAAAGACCCGGACCGCATCGGGTCCCTCCTCGGCATCGTCGAGCACCACCGAGGCGTCGAACTCGGTGTCGGAGACCGCGAGCAGCTCGACTACCACTGTCTGCGCCTCGGCATCCCAACCCAGCCCCATCGTGCCGACCCGGAACTCCGCGTCCACGGGCATCTCGAGGGGTTGCAGGTCGTCGATCTCGCCGGTATCGGGCGGGATCGGCGTGCCGAACCGGCGATTGATCTCCACCAACAGCGCGGTGATGCGCTCGGCGAGCACGGCCACCTGCTGTTTCTCCAGCATCACCGACACGATCCGTTTGTCGTGGACGGCTTGCAGGTAGAACGTGCGGTTCCCGGGCTGCCCGACGGTCCCGGCCACGAAACGGTCGGGTGAGCGGAAGACGTGAATTGCGCGGGCCATGGCACCTTTCAAAATAGCCGGTAGCGGCCGGACTCAATCGGTGGAGCCGCCGACGACCGCGTCACCGGCAGGGGTGGCGGCCGGTTTGGTGCTCAGCGCGGCAGTCAACCCGTCGCCGGTGTGGTTGACATGCAGCACGAAAGGCCGCATCTCGGTGTAGCGGATGACGCTCATGGATGCGGGGTCGGCCGTGATGCGCTGGAAGCTGTCCAAGTGCGTACCGAGCGCATCGGCGAGCACCGATTTGATGACATCGCCATGGGTGCAGGCGATCCACAACACGTCGCCGCCATGCGTTTCCGACAGCCGCCGGTCGTGTTCGCGGATCGCCGCGACGGCGCGGGCCTGCACCTGCGCCAGGCCTTCACCGTCGGGAAAGACGGCCGCGCTCGGTTGCGCCTGCACCACCTTCCACAGCGGCTCTTTGAACAGTTCGGCGATCTTGCGCCCGGTCCATGCGCCGTAATCCACCTCGGTGATCCGCTCCTCGACGGCCGGCTCGATACCGAGAGCGGCGGCCAGCGGGGCCACGGTGTTCGCGCACCGCAGCAGCGGCGAGCGCACGATCGCCTTGACCGGTAGTGATCCGATCCGGGCGACCAGCGCCTCGGCCTGTTCGCGCCCGGTGTCGTCGAGGTCGACGCCCGCCGAACGGCCCGCCAGGGTGTGCGCGGTATTTGAGGTGGAGCGGCCGTGCCGCAGCAGGATGACGGTCACGGACGGGCCCTTCGGGTCGGCGGGGTCATTTCGCGGCGAGGACCCCGGCGCCCAGCAGGATCATCACGACGACGCCGAGGGTGATCCGATATCCGACGAACCAGTACATGCTGTGGTTGACCAGGAACTTCAGGAACCACGCGACGGCGGCATACCCGACGACGAAGGCGATGACTGTGCCCAGCACGATCTGCGCGACGCTGGCGCTCATACCGGTGTCGCCCGGCTCGAACACGTGGCTCAGTTCGTAGAGCCCGGAACCCAACACCGCCGGGATGGCCAGCAGGAAACCGAAGCGGGCCGCGGCCTCGCGCTTCTGTCCCAGGAAGAGCCCCGTGCTGATCGTCACACCGGAACGTGAGACACCCGGGATCAACGCGAGCGCCTGGGCCGAACCGATGAGCAGACTGTCGCGCAGCGTGAACTGCTCGATGGGACGGGTTTGCTTTCCGAAATACTCCGCGGCGGCGATGACAAAGGAGAACACGATCAGCGCGGTGGCGATGACCCACAGATTGCGGACGTCATCGCGGATGAAATGTTGCAGCGTGAAACCGAAGATGCCGATGGGGATGGTGCCGATGATCACCCACCAGCCCAGCCAGTAGTCCGGGGTGCGCCGGTCGGGGGCACGCAATCCGCCGAACCAGGCCGTCACAATCCGCCCGATATCGCGGGCAAAATACAGCAGGACGGCCACCTCGGTACCGATCTGCACCACGGCGGTGAACGACGCGCCGGCGTCGGCGCCGAAGAACGCCTCGGACACGATCGCGAGGTGACCGGACGAGGACACCGGCAGAAACTCGGTCAGTCCCTGGACGACCGCAAGCACGACGACCTGCAACCAGGACATCTCAGGCATGGACATCTCTCATCACGCGGACGACCGTACCGTGGGGGCCTGGTCACCGCGTCGCGCGCACCGGCTCCGCTCCGGCGACGGCATCACGCACGGTGGCCGCTACGCTGCGCTCATCGGCAAGATCGATATCTTTCAGACTGCGGGACGTGCGGGCGATGACGTCCTCGCGCTGCGGGACGGGCCCGCTCAGCCGGGGCCGGTACACCTCGACAACCAGGTTCTGCCGGTCCTCGACGTGAAAGGAGAAGCTGCGGCCATCACCGAGGGTTCCGAACCCGCTGGCGTGCACGCCCGTCGAGACGTGCTCGATGGCGAACTCGCCTGCCGACAGTTCGGTCTCCGGAGCCAGTGCCATAGCTCGCACCATACCCACAAATTGACGGTTAGGTCCCCATTGGCAAACTTTGCGCAAAGCGCGAACGCGAACGCAGGCGGAATGCGGAATCAGGAGTTTTGAAGGCCCATGACCACGAAACCCGTATTCCGGGTGCGCTCACTCTCGGCATTGACACTGGTTGTCGGCGTCGCGTCGGCGTGCTCGTCGACGCCTGCCGATTCGCCACCACCGACCATCCCCGTCGCAACACCGGCCGTGTCGCCACAGGTCAGTGGCGCCGTCGACGGTGTCGTGACGCCGTTGGCCGCGCCGGGAATGGCCGCCGTCTTCGATATCCGCACCTCCTCGGCGGTCGTGTTGGGCCCTCCCGATCGCCTGACCGTGGTGCCCGCCGACGGGCGGACGCGCACCATCGAGCTGCCCGCGGCGGCCACCGCGATCACCGGCGACGGTTCCGGGGAGGTCTGGTTGTCCATCCGTGGCGGATATGTGCGAGCGAACGTCGCCGCCGGCGCCGCCACCCCGGTGGAGATCAAGGACCACGCCGACACCGATTTCACCGCGATCGGCCGCAACACCGACGGGACGCTGGTTCTCGGCAGCGCCGACGGCACGGTGTTCACGCTGCGCTCCGATACCGAGGTCGGCGCGAGTCTGAAGAACTTCGCACGTGTCGATGCCCTTGTCACTCAAGATGATTCGGTCGTCGTCTTGGACCGCGGCCAGACCTCGGTCACCGAGATCGACGAGGGCGGCACCAAGCCGGAGCAGGCGTTGCGCGCCGGCGAGGGTGCCACCTCGATGACCGTCGACCCGGCGGGACGGGTGCTCGTCACCGATACCCGAGGCGGCGCCCTGCTGGTCTTCGGCACCGACCCGCTGATCCTTCGACAGCGCTATCCGGTGGGCGAGGCACCCTACGGCGTGACCGGGTCGGCGAAGATGACCTGGGTGTCACAGACGGCGACCAACACCGTCATTGGCTACGATCTGGCTACCGGAATACCCGTTGAAAAGGTGCGTTATAGGACTGTGCAGCAACCCAATACCTTGGCCTTCGACGATGCCGGCGACACCCTCTATGTGGTCTCCGGTGTTGGTGCCGGGGTGCAGGTGATCAAGGGGGCGAGTAGGTCATGACGACGGTGGCACGAAGCCGGATGCCCGCGGGCTGGGCCGGTGACCTTTCCGAGGACTACGAATGGGTGCCGCTGCGCTTACCCCCCGACGTCACGCGTTTGTCGGCGTCGGTGCGCTTGTCCATCGAGGCGCAGTATCGCGGCTGGGAGCTGACCAAGGTGCGGCTCTATACCGATGGGAGCAGGCGCGTGTTGTTGCGGCGCAAGAAGACCGTACTCGGAGAGCAGCCTGCCCTGTGATCTACCGCTTGATGCGGCGCGCGTTCTTCCTCGTCGCGCCCGAACGTATTCATGCCGTCGTGTTCGCGATACTGCGGCTGGCCACATCGACCGGGTGGAGCCGCCGCGTCCTGTCGGCCAGGTTGGGCGCGGTGGACCCGATCCTGGCCAGCACGGTCGCCGGTGTGCGCTTTCCGGCGCCGCTCGGGCTGGCCGCGGGTTTCGACAAGGACGGCCACGGTCTGCAGACCTGGGGCCCACTGGGCTTCGGGTATGCCGAGATCGGCACGGTCACGGCCGAGGGCCAACCGGGGAATCCGGCACCGCGGATGTTCCGGCTGCCCGCCGACCGCGGTCTGCTGAACCGGATGGGCTTCAACAATCACGGTGCCGCGGCCCTGGCCCGGCAACTGCGATCCCACCGCCCCGATGTACCGATCGGGGTGAACATCGGCAAGACCAAGACCACCCCCGCCGAGCAGGCGGTCGACGATTACGTCACCAGCGCGCGGTTGGTCGGTCCGCTGGCGTCCTATCTGGTGGTCAACGTCAGCTCACCGAACACCCCGGGGCTGCGCGATCTGCAGGCGGTGGAGTCGCTACGACCCATCCTCGCCGCGGTTCGTGCGGTCGTCACTGTGCCGGTGCTGGTGAAGATCGCTCCCGATCTGTCCGACTCCGATATCGACGATATCGCCGATCTGGCCGTCGAATTGGGCCTGGCCGGCATCGTCGCCACCAACACCACCATCTCTCGGGCCGGCTTGCAGACCCCTGGTGTGGACGAGCTCGGCGCCGGCGGGGTGTCCGGTCCACCGGTCGCCCGGCGAGCCCTTGAGGTGTTGCGTCGGCTCTACGCCCGCGTCGGTGACCAACTGGTGCTGATCAGCGTCGGCGGCATCGAGACCGCCGAGGACGCCTGGGAACGCATCCTGGCCGGCGCGTCGCTGTTGCAGGGCTATACCGGGTTCGTCTACGGCGGTGGGCTGTACGCCAAGCAGATCCACGACGGCCTGGCGCGCCGACTGCGCGAGGGCGGGTTCGCCTCGCTGTCGGAGGCAGTCGGCGCGGAGACCCGCTTCTAGTTCTGTTCGTAGGTGAAATGCAGCACGGCGCGAGCGATGGCCTTACCGAAGAGGTTGAACCCGAGGAAGGCCGGGGTGGCGCCGTCGGGCAGCTCGAGTGACTCCACCGGCAGTGCATGCACGGCCACGTAGTAGCGGTGCGGGCCGTGTCCGGCCGGGGGCGCGGCACCGAGGAAACGCTTGAGTCCCGCATCGTTGGTCAGCGTCACCGCGTTGCCGGGCAGCGGATCGCCGTTACCGGCGTCGGCGGGCAACGAGGTGACCGTGGCGGGCAGGTCGGCGACGGCCCAGTGCCAGAACCCCGACAGCGTCGGAGCGTCCGGGTCGTACACGGTGACCGCGAAGCTACGCGTCTCCTCGGGAAAGCCCGACCAGCTCAGCTGGGGTGAGACATCCTTGCCGCCCGCACCCATGATGCCGCTGACCTGGTCGTTGCCTACGGGCTGGCCGTCGGCGAAGGTCTCCGAGGTCAGCTCGAAGGTCGGCAGCTTCGGCAGGTTGGCGTAGGGATCTGCGGGTGTTGCGGTCATATCGCCCCTCTTCTGGTCAGCAGTTGGTGAGGAAATGCTCGAGCACCTCGGTGCCGAACTGTAGTGCGTCAACGGGTACCCGTTCGTCGACGCCATGGAACAACGCGGCGAAGTCCAGATCCGGCGGCAACCGCAGCGGGGCAAAGCCGAAGCAGCGAATCCCCAAGCGTGAGAATGCTTTTGCATCGGTGCCACCGGAGAGCATGTACGGCACGATCCGCGCCTCGGGATCGACGGCCAGCAGCGCGGCGTTCATCGCATCGACCAGATCACCGTCGAAGGTGGTCTCGACAGACGGCAGATCTCTTTCCCAGGTGCGCACCACGTCGGGCCCGATGAGCTCGTCGACTTCGCGTTCGAAGGCCTCGCGACGTCCGGGCAGCACCCGGCAGTCGATGACGGCCTCGGCCGTTGCCGGGATCACGTTGGCCTTGTAGCCGGCCTTGAGCATCGTCGGGTTGGCGGTATCGCGCAGCGTGGCCCCGACGATGCGGGCGATATCACCGAGTTTGGCGATGGTGCCGTCGAGATCGGGTGAGTCGATGTCGAATTCGTAGCCGGTCTCCTCGGCGACCGCCGCCAGGAACTGCGCCACCGGTTCGGTGAGTACCAGCGGGAACTGATGTCTGCCCAGCTTTGCGACGGCTTCGGCGACCGCGGTGACCGCGTTGTCCTGGTGCACCATCGAGCCGTGCCCGGCGCGGCCCCGCGCCGACAGCCGCATCCAGGCGATGCCCTTCTCGGCGGTCTCCACCAGATACAGCCTGCGCTCGCCGCCGTGCCGCGACGGCACGGTCAGCGAGAAACCACCCACCTCGCCGATCGCCTCGGTGACGCCGTCGAAGAGATCAGGCCGATTGTCGACGAGCCACTGTGCACCGTAGGTGCCTCCGTGCTCCTCGTCGGAGACGAACGCGAAGACCAGATCGCGCGGGGGGACGATGCCCGCACGTTTGAAGTGGCGGGCGACGGCGATCATCATGCCCACCATGTCCTTCATGTCGACCGCGCCGCGGCCCCAGACATAGCCGTCCTTCACCGCACCCGAGAACGGGTGCACGCTCCAGTCGGCAGGCTCGGCGGGCACGACGTCCAGATGTCCGTGGATCAGCAGAGCGCCGCGCGAGCGATCCGCACCCGGCAACCGGGCGAACAGATTGCCGCGACCGGGGGCGGCCTCGACGTACTCGGTGGTGTAGCCGACCTCGCGCAGTCGGTCGCCCACCCACTGCGCGCAGTCCGCCTCGCCCCGCGTGGTCGCCGGATCTCCGGTGTTGGAGGTGTCGAAACGGATGAGGGTGCTGACGAGGTCGACCACCTCGTCGGCGGCGCTGGGCTGGACGGTCACAACCCCATTCGTACCATCGCCGGTGTCTGCCCGGACAGGGTGGCGCACCGGCGCCGACGGGCTGGTTTGGGTCCGACCGCCCCTATCCGTTAGCCTTAGTCGCTCCTCGCCGACGGCGCGGAGAATGTCCGAGTGGCGGAATGGCAGACGCGCTAGCTTGAGGTGCTAGTGCCCTATTAACGGGCGTGGGGGTTCAAGTCCCCCCTCGGACACAATTTCTCGGTACGGCCCCGGTTGCTCAACCGGGGCCGTATCGATTTATCGGGCGCCGGCCACCAGCGCGGCCAACCGTTCGGCCGCTCCGCTGTCGGGCACCGGCAGGTAGGCCACGATCTGGATGTTCGGCACATCCACCGGCGCCAACTGATGGTGTTCCAGGCGCATCTCCCCGATCCCGGCACGGAAGAAGCGACGCTCCCGCGAGGTGAACCGTTGCACACTGCGGCGGCGCCACTGCGACTCGAAATGCTCGCTGGCCGCGCGGAGCCTGTCGACCAGTGTCGAGTAGGCCGGCTCCCCCGCTCGCGATCCCGCCTCTGCGCGGAACTCGGCAAGGAAGCGGCTGCTGTCGTTCTCCCAGTCCGGCAACAACTCCCGGATCGCGGGGTCCATGAACATCAGCCAGAGCAGGTTGCGGTCGGTCTCGGCGGTCACCGCGATGTTCGGGTACAGCGCGGCGTAGGCACCGTTCCACGCGGTGATCTCCCAGAACGGTCCGATCGCGAACGCCGGGTAGCCGGCCAGCGCGTCCAGGAAGCGTTGCACGTGCGCGGGCGTCGGCACGTCCGAAGGAACCGGGTCCGGGGCATGACCGCCGAGGCTGCGCACGTAGTCACGTTCGGCAGGCGTCAGCCGCAGGGCCGTACTGACCGCATCGAGAACCTGACGCGAGGGGTTGATCTCGCGGCCCTGCTCCAGCCACGTGTACCAGGTGACGCTCACCCCGGCCGCCAGTGCGACCTCCTCACGCCGCAGGCCGCTGGTGCGCATCCGCGGCATGGGGTCATATCCGAGGTCCTCACGTGCGGCGGCCTCCCGGCGGGCCCGCAGGAACTCTCCCAGCGCGCGGCGCTGCCTGCTGCGTGTATTCATCCTCCGATGGTAGTGCCAGTTCTAGTATCAGCACCGTCTTCCCACGTAGAGGCCCTTGATGCCACGCTGTGTGTTATGGCAGAACTGAGATCTCGCACGGTCACCCACGGTCGCAATATGGCCGGCGCGCGTTCGCTGTTGCGGGCCGCCGGCGTCGCCGGGTCCGATATCGGCAAGCCCATCGTGGCGGTGGCCAACAGCTTCACCGAGTTCGTGCCGGGGCACACCCACCTGCAGCCCGTCGGCCGCATCGTTTCCGAGGCCATCTCGGCGGCCGGTGGGGTTCCGCGCGAGTTCAACACCGTCGCCGTCGACGACGGTATCGCGATGGGTCATGGCGGAATGCTGTATTCGCTGCCGTCCCGTGAGCTCATCGCCGACTCGGTGGAGTACATGGTCAACGCGCACTGCGCGGACGCGCTGGTGTGTATCTCCAACTGCGACAAGATCACTCCCGGCATGCTGATGGCCGCGCTGCGCCTGAACATCCCGACCGTCTTCGTCTCCGGCGGCCCGATGGAGGGTGGCACCGCCGTCCTGGTCGACGGCACGGTCAAGACCCGATTGAACCTGGTGTCGGCCATCGCCGATGCGGTGAACACCGATGTCTCCGACGCGGACATCTCGCGCATCGAGGAGGCTGCCTGCCCGACCTGTGGCTCGTGCTCGGGGATGTTCACCGCCAATTCGATGAACTGCCTCACCGAGGCGCTCGGGCTGGCCCTGCCCGGCAACGGTTCGGTGCTGGCCACCCACACCGCGCGCCGCGCGCTCTACGAAAAGGCCGGTAGCACGGTGATGGACATCGTGCGGGCCTACTACGACGACGATGACGCCTCGGTCCTGCCCCGCAACGTCGCCACCCGCGACGCATTCGATAACGCGATGGCACTCGATATCGCGATGGGCGGATCCACCAACACCGTGCTGCACCTGCTGGCCGCCGCCCGCGAGGCCGAACTGGATTACACCTTGGAAGATATCGAGAAGCGCAGCCGGCTCATCCCGTGCCTGTGCAAGGTTGCCCCCAATGGTCACTACCTGATGGAAGATGTGCACCGCGCCGGCGGTATCCCGGCCATCCTCGGCGAGCTGTGGCGGGGCGGTCATCTGCACGAGACGGTGCACACCGTGCACTCGGGCTCGCTCGCGGAGTGGTTGCGCGCATGGGATATTCGCGGCGGATCCCCGTCGGCGGAGGCCGTCGAACTGTTCCACGCCGCCCCCGGATGCGTGCGGTCGGCATCGGCGTTCTCCCAGTCCGAGCGGTGGGACAGCCTGGACACCGACGCCGAGAGCGGTTGCATCCGTGATGTGGCCCACGCCTATTCCGCCGACGGCGGGCTGGCCGTACTGCGCGGCAACCTGTCGGTGGACGGCTGCATCGTCAAGACGGCCGGCGTCGACGAATCCATCTGGACGTTCTCCGGTCCGGCCGTGGTGCTGGAATCGCAGGAGGACGCCGTCGACGCCATCCTTTCCGGACGGGTGCAGCCCGGCGATGTGGTCGTGATCCGTTACGAGGGGCCGAAGGGCGGCCCGGGCATGCAGGAAATGCTCTATCCGACGGCCTATTTGAAGGGCCGCGGGCTGGGCACGCAATGCGCACTGATCACCGACGGTCGGTTCTCCGGCGGTACGTCGGGTCTGTCCATCGGCCACGTCTCCCCCGAGGCGGCCGCCGGCGGCACCATTGCGTTGGTCGCCGACGGTGACCTGATCACCATCGACATCCCGCGCCGCAGCATCGAGGTCGACGTGCCGCACGCGGAACTGGAGCGTCGGCGCGTGGCCCTGGAGGCCGCGGGCGGGTACCGGCCCAAGGATCGGCCTCGCACGGTGTCGGCGGCCCTGCGTGCGTACGCCGCGCTGGCACTCTCGGCCGACAAGGGCGCGGCCCGAGACATCGATGCGGTGTAGCTCACCCTGCTAGCCTGTGCGGGCCAGTCACCTCCGCAGGGAGTAGGGAACCCGGTGTGAATCCGGGACTGACGCGCAGCGGTGAGGGGATGACGAGGCGGGCCACGTGCCACTGGGAGTGCATGCTCCCGGGAAGGCGTCCCGCCGAGGACGACCCCCGAGTCCGAATACCTGCTGGCATCCGCGACGGCGTGTCGCGGCTTGTCACCGGGTCTCGCTGATCAGGCCCCTGATGCCGAAGGAATCCCTCATGTCCGCATCTGTCCATGGCGATCTCGCCGATCCCGCCGACCTCGTACGGGCGTGGGATGACCAACAATCGGCCTATATCGCGGGCCGCGAATCCCGCTTCCGTGCCATCACCGACATCATCGGACTGGCCTGCGGCGAGGAACCCGTGGTCGTCGACCTGGCCTGCGGGCCGGGATCGTTGAGCGCCCGCATCCTCGACGCACTCCCCGGTGCCCGGGTGATCGCCCTCGATTTCGACCCGCTGCTGCTCGATCTGGCCGGTCGGACGCTCGGCGCCCATGACCGTGTCATCGTCGTCGAGGCCGACCTTGCCGAGGACACCTGGCCGGACGCGGTGGCGACGGCCACGGCGGGCACACCGATATCGGCGTTCGTCTCCACAACCGCGCTGCACTGGCTGACCCCGCAAACATTGTTGAGCGTGTACACCGCTGCGGCAGAGATGCTGTCCGACAACGGCATTCTGCTCAATGGCGACCACTTCCGGTTCGACGGTCGCCAGCCGACCCTGCGCAGGCTGGCCGAAGCACACGACGCCGGCACCCAGGCGCGGGCACACGCCGCGGGATCGCCCACCTGGGATCAGTGGTGGTCCACGGCGACCGCGCGCGACGGCGTAGCCGACTTGGCGGCACTGCGCGAGCAGCGGTTTGCGCACCGAAACCCACCGCCCACCACGGCGGTGGACTTCCATCTCGCTGCATTGGCCCAAGCCGGTTTCTCCGAGGTCGCCACCGTCTGGCAACTGCTCGACGACTACGTGGTCATGGGGGTCAAGTGATGTCGTGGCAGCGCGTCATCGGCGCTCTGGGCGCGGTGTCGATGTTGGTCTCGGGATGCGGTACCCGGACTCCCGACCCGGCCGGCGCATCGGCGACACCGGCGGCCGGCGCGGGATTCCCGGTCGCACTGCAGAACTGCGGCGTCGACGTCGAGGTTGCCGCTGCGCCGGCACGCGCCATCTCCATCAATCAGCCAGCGACCGAGCTGATGCTCACCCTGGGGTTGGCCGATCGGATGGTCGGCACCGCATCGTGGAACGAACCCGTGCCGGCGCAACTCGCCGAGGCCAACGCGAAGGTTCCCGAACTGAGCGCCGATTTCCCCTCGCTGGAAACCGTTCTGGACACCGAACCCGACTTCGTCTACGCGACGTTCGCCTACACGTTCTCCGACCAGGGCGTCGCATCGCGGGAACGCTTTTCCGAGTTGGGCATCCCCACCTACCTGTCGGCGAGCGAGTGCAGCGGACAGCAGGCCGAACAGCACCGCGCCTTGACCTTCGAGGACATCTATATCGAAATCGGAGATATCGCACAGATATTCGGGGTCAACGAGGAAGCGGCACGACTCGTGACGTCACTGAAAGATCGAGTCCGGTCCGCCACCGACGGTCTGAACTCCTCCGACACCAGCCTGATGTACTGGTACTCGGCGACCAGGGCGCCCTATATCGCGGGTTGCTGCGGCGCCCCGGGAATGATCACCGATGCCGTCGGCGCGCGTAATGCCTTCGCCGACAGCCGCCAACTGTGGCCGGAAACGTCCTGGGAAGCGATTCTGGACCGCGATCCCGACGTGCTGGTGCTCGCCGACCTGACCCGCGGCGACGACGGCGACACTGCCGCCGCCAAGATCGCCTTCTTGGAAAGCGATCCGTTGGCCCGGCAGCTCACCGCCGTCCGCGAACAGCGTTATGTCGTGGTACCCGGCACCGCGCTGGACCCGTCACTGCGCAATGTCGACGCCGTGGAGATGATCGCCGACGTCCTGAGAAGGAACAGCTGACTGGGCGTCAGCCGGCCAGTTCCACGTCGCCGCGGTGCACGTGCACGCAGGCGCGCTTGTTGCCCCACACCGTGGGCACTGTGAAGCAGACCACCTTGGGCTTTCCGAAGACCGTGGTCTCGGCCACCGTGCCGACGGCGCCTTCCGGCACCGTCTGGACATCCATTTCGTCGATCTCGCGGCTGGCGGTCACAGTGTCACCGGTCTGCCAACTCATGTTTCGTGTCTCCTGATCCAAGTTCTGGTTCGTACGACACATGCAACCAACGCGAGTGGATTTTTATTCACGCTGATCGATCAATACACGTCACGGACGTATCGCTTGGTGGCGACGAGCTCCTTCTTGTAATCGTTGGCGGCCTCGACGGACAGCGATCCGTGCTTGCGGATGATCGCCAGCAGCGCCGCGTCGACATCGGCGGCCATCCGGCTCGCGTCACCACAGACGTAGAAATGCGCACCGTCCTGCAGCCAGCGCCACAGGTCGGCGCCGCGTTCGGCCATCTTGTGCTGGACATACACCCGACGTGGCTGGTCGCGTGAGAAGGCGAGGTCCAGTCGGCTGAGGAAGCCGTCGTCGACCATGCCCTGCACGTCTTCGCGGTAATAGAAGTTCTGGTCGCGATGTTGGTCACCGAAGAACAGCCAGTTGCGGCCGCGGTGGCCGAGTGCGCGACGCTCCTGCAGGAACGCCCGGAACGGCGCGATCCCGGTGCCCGGTCCCACCATGATCATCGGTGTCGTCGAGTCCTCGGGCGGGCGGAAGTTCGGCGAGCGCTGCACGAACACCGGTGCTGCCTGTGCCCGGTCGGCCAGGAACGTCGAGGCGACGCCGCCGCGCGTGATGCCCCGGGCGGTGCGATAGCGCACCACCGACACCGTCAACTGCACCTCGTCCGGGCTCACCAACGGACTCGACGAGATGGAGTACTGCCGGGGGGTGAGCCGGACGAGCGCGTCCAGCCATTCGGCAGCGTCGGCCCGGACGGGAAACTCCCCGACGATGTCCAGACCGTTGCGGCCGGCGAGCCAGCTGTCGAGTTTCGCGCCGGATCGACGCAGCACCTTCGCCTGCGCGCACCGCTCGGTGACGAACCCGAGCAGGTTCGGGGTCACCTTGCACAGGTCATAGGAATGCGTCAGCGCGGTGCGCAGGTCGACCTCGGCGCCGTCGACCTCGACGATCTCGTCACCGGACAGTCCGGTGGCTGCCAGCCAGGCCCGCACCGAGTCGGCATCGTTGCCGACGAACACCCCGAGGGAATCCCCGGCGGCATAGCTCATGCCGTGTTCGGCGGCATGCTCGGTGATGTCGAACCCGATGTGGCGCACTTCCTTGGCGGCCGCCACCGGGGTCAGGCGAATGTTGCGGCTCACCGGCGCCGACAGCGGATTGCCGCGGGTCAACGGTGGAGCGGGTGTGGTTGTACGCGTGTGTTCGGGTGCGGTAGCGGTAGGTGCGGTGGTGACCGCGGCGGCCCAGGCGGCCATCGGTGCCTCGTCGTGCGATTCGCACTCGACCAGCTCGTGTGTCCGGACCGCGCCCAGCTCGGCCAGGCGGGCATCCAGGGCCTTGGCGTGACCGCAGAAGTTGGCGTACGCCTTGTCTCCGATACCGAGCACCGAGTAACGCACCCCGGTCAACGGTGGCGCGTCGGCGCGGCACAACCGGTCCCAGAAGTCCGCACCATTGTCCGGTGGCCCACCGTCACCGAAGGTGCTGGTGATCACCAACACCTCGGTCGCCGCGGCGACATCGTCCAAGGTTGCCTCGTCCATGATGACCGATCGGGCGCCGGCGATCCGCGCGGCCAGCCCGGTCGCGAACTCCTCGGCGTTGCCGGTCTGGGAAGCCCACAGCACCAATGGCCCGGTGGCGGGTTGCTCGGGTGTGCGTGAGTAGGTGCCCGCCAGCAGTCCGTCGACCCACAGTCGGACCGCCGGGCGCACCGGCGCCGAGAGCGGCAAGACCGGGACGCCGCCCGGTGTCGCGTCCAAACCGGTGAAGAACCCGGACAGGTAGAGCCTCTCGTCGTCGGTGAATTGTGGTGCGGCCGTGCGCAGACCGAGCGGATCGGGGGCGGCCACCTCGATGGGCCGTAGCCGCACGGCACACACTTTCAGTTCCGGTTGCAGGGAGTCCGCGTCGACGGCATCGTTGGTGACGGCGTTGACGGCGAGATACTCGCCGTGCTCGTCGTTCCAGTGGAACGGCGCCCACACGTTGCCCCGGCGCACCCGTTCGCTGATGGCTGCGGGCAACACGACGCGACCACGCCGGGAGGTGAGCTCGACGTGGTGGGCGGCGGTGATGCCCAGCGCCGCGGCATCATCGGGGTGGATCTCGACGAACGGCGAGGCATCGAGTTTGTTGAGTTTGGCCACGCGTCCGGTCTTGGTCATGGTGTGCCACTGATGCTGCAGCCGACCGGTGTTGAGCACCATCGGATAATCGTCATCGGGCAGTTCGCGCGGGTCCATGTGCGGCCGGGCGAGGAATTGTGCCCGCCGTGACGGTGTCGGAAACGCCAGCCGGGGCCGGTGCCCGTCGGCGTCGACGTGCAGGGTCTGCGATACACCGTCATTGAGGTATCGGATGGGGTGGCGGTCGTCGGGATCGGCGGGTGGGCAGGGCCATTGCACGGGTGTCTCACGCAGCCGGTCATAGCTGACGCCGCGCAGGTCGTATCCCGTGCGGGGATTGGCGAAGCGACGGATCTCGTCGAAGATCTGGGCGCTGGACTTGTAGGCGAAATCGTCACCGAAACCCAGATATTCGGCGACACCGCAGATCAACTCCCAGTCCGGCCGCGCCTGGCCCACCGGTGCCACCGACTGCTGCAGCAGGGTGATGTTGCGCTCGGAGTTGACCATCACCGCGTCGCACTCGGACCACAGTGCGGCAGGCAGCACGATATCGGCGTAACGGTTCGTGGCCGTGTCAATATAGGCGTCCTGGGTGATGACGAGCTCGGCCGCTTCCAGGGCGGCGATGACGGTCGATCGGTTGGGCACGGAGACAACGGGATTGGTGCAGATGATCCAGCAGGCCTTGATCTCACCGGCGGCGGCCTGTTCGAACATGGCTACCGTGCCCGGGCCGACGTCGGACCGGATTGTGCCCGGTTCCAGGCCCCATTGTTCCTCGCAGAACGCCCGGTCCTCGGCCGAGAGCACCGCCCGCTGACCGGGCAGGCCCGGTCCCATATAACCCATCTCGCGGCCGCCCATCGCGTTGGGTTGTCCGGTCAGCGACATCGGCCCGCTTCCCGGCCGGCAGATCGCACCGGTGGCCAGATGCAGGTTGCAGATGGCGTTGGTGTTCCCGGTGCCGTGGGTGCTCTGGTTCAGGCCCATGGTCCAGCACGTCATCCACTCCCCTGCCGCGGCGATCATCGATGCGGCGGTGCGGATATCTGCCTCGTCCAACCCGGTGATGGCGGCGACCCGGGCGGGCGGGTAATCGGCGAGGAACGCCGGCATATCCTGCCAACCCTCGGTGTGTTCGGCGATGAATTCCTCGTCGATGTCTCCGTTCACGACGAGCAGATGCAGCAGCCCGTTGAGCAGTGCGAGGTCGGTACCCGGTGCGATCGGCAGGTACAGGTCGGCCTTGTCGGCGGTGGCGGTGCGCCGGGGGTCGACGACGATCATCTTGGCGCCGGCCTTGAGCCGGTCGGCCATGCGCAGGAACAGGATCGGATGACAATCGGCCATGTTCGCGCCGATGACGAAGAACAGGTTCGCCGAATCGAAATCGGTGTAGGAACCCGGCGGTCCGTCGGCGCCGAGGGATTGTTTGTAGCCGGTGCCCGCGCTGGCCATGCACAACCGTGAGTTCGATTCGATGTGCACGGTGCGCAGATAACCCTTGGCCAGCTTGGTCGCCAGATATTGTGCCTCCAGCGACATCTGGCCCGATACATACAGCGCGACCGCGTCGGGCCCGTGTTCGTCGACGATGGCCCGCAGCCGGTTTCCGGCTTGCGCCACGGCTTCTTCGACCGGGGTTTCCATCGGCTCGCCACCCCGCTCGGGACGCACCAATGCGGTGGTCATCCTGCCCTCGGTCGCGGCCATCAGCTCGGCGTGAGTGGCGCCCTTGGTGCACAACCTGCCGTGGTTGGTGGGATGCAGCTTGTCACCGTTGACCTTGGCGATCACCGGCAGACCGGTAGTGCGATCGGTTGTGGTGGTGACCTCGATCCCGCAGCCCACACCGCAATACGAGCAGGCGGTCCGCGTGGTCACCGACATGCCACCATCGTGTGCTGGCACTGTTCCGGCTCCTTTGAGGCGACGTTATGGCAAGGAAAACTCGGCCTCACAAGACGCTCATCCCCGCGGTGAGCGCTTCGTGAGGCCGAGTCGGCCCGATTACGCGGTGGCCACCGATTCCGGTAGCGCAGCCGGGCTGACCGGGGCCTTCGACGAGGACAACCGCAGGAACACGGCCCAGGTCACGATGGCGCAGATGACGTAGAAGCCGAGGAAGACCCAGAAGGCATTGGTCGCCGACTTCGCGTCGCTGACATAGGACATCCGCAGCACGATGTTGATGAACACTCCGCCCAGTGCGCCGATCGCACCGGCGAACCCGATGAGGGCTCCGGACATGCTCCGCGACCACGCCGCCTTCTCCTCGCGGCTCCATTCGTCGTGGCCCTGCGCTTTGGCTTCGAAGATCGACGGGATCATCTTGTACGTGGAGCCGTTGCCCAGGCCCGACAGGATGAACAGCAGGATGAACCCGGCCACATAGGCGATCATCTGACCGCCGGTGGGTGCGCCGGCCGTACTGTCGTCGAGAACGCCTGCGGCGACGAGGATCCCGGCGGCGAAGATCATGGCGACGAACACGTACAGGGTGATCCTTCCCCCGCCGATCTTGTCGGCGAGCTTGCCGCCGATCGGACGCGAGATCGATCCGAGCAGCGGGCCGAGGAAGGCGATCTGCGCGGCATGCAGCGATGCCTGCGCCGCAGTGTCACCGCCGGCGAGGAAGTTGATCTGTAGCACCTGCCCGAATGCGAAGCTGAATCCGATGAACGAGCCGAACGTGCCGATGTACAGGAAGCTCATCACCCAGGAGTGCTTGAATCGCATCGCCTCGACCATGGCTCCCAGATTGGAGCGCTGGTTACCGAGGTTGTCCATGAAGAACGCGGCACCGAGGGCTGCGAGGCCGACGAGCACCAGATAGATCGCGCAGACCAGGTAGGGCGCCGTGTTGCTCACGGTGGCGATGATCAGCAGGCCGATCAGCTGGATGACCGGCACGCCGATGTTGCCGCCGCCGGCGTTGAGCCCGAGCGCCCAGCCCTTGAGACGCTGCGGGTAGAACGCATTGATGTTCGTCATCGAGGAGGCGAAGTTGCCACCGCCCAGACCGGCGAATGCCGCCACCAGCATGAACGTCGTGTAGGACGTGCCTGGCTGCGACATCACCCACAGCGTCAGCGCCAACGGGATCAACAACAGCAGGGCGCTGACGATGGTCCAGTTGCGGCCGCCGAAGCGGGCCGGGGCGATGGTGTACGGGATGCGCATGAACGCACCGACCAGTGTCGGCATTGCCACCAGATAGAACTTGCCCGCGGCGTCGATGCCGAAGACGTCCTGCGGCATGAACAAGACCATCACCGACCAGATCGACCACACCGAAAAGCCCACGTGCTCAGCGAAGATCGACCAGATCAGGTTGCGCTTGGCGATGTCTTTCCCACCGGATTCCCAGGCGTCGACATCTTCGGCATCCCAGAGCGCGATATCGCGTTTGCGGTGTGTGTTGAGCACGGATTCCTCCCAGCAATGGAAACGGTTGAGACAGAAGTTATTGCTCGGCCATTCCGCACCGGTTGCACCACCATGTCGGCGTTGTCAACACCTACTCACACCGAGTCCGATGGCCCTGGTGCGGCAGGGGTTTCACGACCGCAGCATCGACGAAATTAAACGGAAACATGCGACCCGCGTGTCCGGGAGCCTTCTGCGGGCTTTGCCGCCGCCGAGGTTCATGTACCGAACTGCCTGCTTGTACACCTCAAAGCGGTTGGGCGCCATAAGCTTTTCGCAATCTGTGGATAGCTGGGCGGCCTGTGGATAACGCGTTCACATGTCGGTGGGCGTCGGTAGAATTTCGAACATGCTAGCGAATGGGGTGTCGGATCGAGAGGCTGTGCTGGCGGCCTTCGATGCCTACGATTCCGCATGCGCGCAACTCGCCGCCCTCGATGTCACACGGCTGTCGCCGGCGGATCTGTTGACCCTGCAATCCCGGCGCGAGCACCGCGCCCGCACCACCGCCGTGCTCGACCACCGCATCATGGCCGCGCTGCAGGCCCAGAGCACGCCCAAGGACATCGGTGCGCGTACGTGGGCGCAGATCCTGACCATCCGGCTGCGGATCTCTGAGGCCGAGGCCGCCCGCCGGTTGCGTGACGCTGCCGATCTCGGGCCCCGCCACAGCCTTGACGGCCGACTGCTGGGGCCGGCCCTACCGGCATGTGCCGCGGCATTGGCCGAGGGCACCATCAACCTAGATCATGTGCAGGAGATCAGGACCGCGGTCGAGCGGGCGGGCCGATACGCAGAACGGCACCGGTGCGAGGAGCTGGAGGCGGATCTGGTTGCGGCGGCGGCCGGGATCACTCCGCGCACCTTGCGGGAGGTCGCCGACTACGCGCTCTGCGCGCTCAACCCCGATGGCGATGGTCCCGATATCGCTGCTCATGAGCGCGGGATCAGCTTGGGCCGCCAGGACGCCGACGGGTTGATCCGCATCTCGGGGTGGGTCGATCCGGAACTGGGCGCCTATCTCAAGACGGTGAATCAGGTGTGGGGCGCTCCGGGGGTCAACAATCCCGCCGACGAAGAGCCGGTTTCCAACCCCTCACCGAACCCGTTGGACGATACCGACGGTCTGCCCGCACCGGCACCGACTGTGCCCAGTGAGCCCGATACGCCGACCATTGCGCCCACGGACGAACCCTTCGAGCAGCGCCGTACCGCTTTGGACGCGGCGCTGGCTGAGCCGAGTCCCGCGCCGGT
The DNA here is from genome assembly GCF_036946495.1 of Mycolicibacterium neoaurum. NCBI lineage: Bacteria > Bacillati > Actinomycetota > Actinomycetes > Mycobacteriales > Mycobacteriaceae > Mycobacterium > Mycolicibacterium neoaurum. Next base: position 240,067 of record NZ_JAQIIX010000001.1, on the reverse strand, counting down.
ACCGATCGAGGAATTGCAGGGGCGCCGCGCCGCACTGGATGTCGAGCCCGGCAGTGCGGCCGCTCGTGACACCCGCGGTGCCTCCCAGCGCTATCACGATGCACTCAAGGCGGTCGTTCGAAACGCGTTGATGTCCAAGGAATTGGGCCAGCACAACGGGTTACCGGTCACGGTGGTGGTGTCCACCACGTTGGCCGAACTGCACGACGCGGCAGGTATCGCGCACACTTCGGTGGGCACCAGGATGCCGATGCGCGACCTCATCCGGCTCGCCGCGCATGCGCACCACTACCTGCTGATCTACCGCGAGCACACCGCCGAGCCGCTCTACCTCGCCCGCTCCAAACGCCTGGCATCCAAGGCCCAACGGCTGGTCATGATCAGTCGTGACCGGGGTTGCACCATGCCCAACTGCCCGGTCAGCGGTGCGGGTTGCCAGGGCATGCACGCCGAACAAGACTGGAGCGCAGGCGGGCAGACCGATATCACCGGACTCGGATTGGGTTGTGCCGCCGATAATCAGTTGGCGTTCGACACCGGGTGGACCACCAGCATCGGTCCGGACGGCCGCGTGCACTGGCATCCGCCGCCATTGCTCGACACGGGGCAGGACACCGTCAACCACTACCACCACCCCGAAGAACTCCTCAGACCTCGCGAGGACGACTCCGGCGAGGAGCCGTAGGCGCCTCAGCGCCTGCGCTGCCAGAACCTCTTGCGGGGTTCGCGGGCCACGAGTGGAGTTGTCGAAAAAGGTGTGTCCTTTGGCGCTGCCGCAACTTCGGTTTCGGTGCTGTCATCGGTTTTGGCAGTGTCTTCGGGCTCAGCGGTGTCTTCGGGCTCAGCGGTGCCTTCGGGATCAGCAGCGTCCTCGGATTCCGACTGTTCGGCGTCCTCGGCGTCAACCGATTCCTCGGACTCAGCGGACGGCTCGATCCCTTGGACCGCCAGCAGTTCTGCTTCCGGGCCGGTCGGCAACGCGTCGGGGTCATCGGCTGATGCCGCTGCCTCGGTCGTAGGCTCACTGTCGTCGGCGGGCTCGCTGTCCTCCGCAGACACGGCATCCGGCTCAGCGGCGGAATCAGACTCCGCCGACTCGGCCTCGGAGGATTCCAGGGACTCCGGCCCCTCGTCCTCAGCAGTCTCGACCGCCTCGGCCTCAGCCTCGGCTCTGTCAGCTTCGTCGACGACCTCGTCCTCACCCGCAGTGTCGGGCTCGACATCGGTCACCGCCAACAGCTCGGCCTCCGGCCCGCCCTGCTCGACTTCGGACTCCGCATCCTCGCCCTCAGCAGTCTCGACCGCCTCGGCCTCACCCTCAGGTCCATCAGCTTCGTCGACGACCTCGTCCTCACCCGCAGTGTCGGGCTCGACATCGGTCACCGCCAACAGCTCGGCCTCCGGCCCGCCCTGCTCGACTTCGGACTCCGATGACTCCGAGTCCTCGACGAAAGTGTCCTCGGTGGCAGACTCGGCCGCGAGCTCATCGGCCGCCTCTGCCATGGCAGAACCCTCGACCTCTTCGCCTTCGACTTCTTCGCGCCCGACCTCGTCAACGGCCGCGTCCGGCTCGGCGATCTCGAGCACCGCGGTCTCGACAGCCACCTCGTCGACATCGGCACGGTCGGCCGCTTCGGCGACCTCGGTCTCCTGCTCGTCGAGAGCCACCTTCGTCTCCGGCGGATCCGCCACCGCCACCGCAGCGGTGGCACCACCTGCGGCACTGGTCGTCGCGATCACCGCGGTATCCAAGTCGTCCACCGACACCTGCTGTGCCTGTTTACCGGCCAACGTCTCGGGCGCCTCGCGTCCCTTGGGCGCGACCATGATGTAGACCACCGCTCCGATGAACACGAACGTCGAGGTGAACGAATTGATCCGGATCCCGGCGATCAACGTCGCGGTATCACTGCGCAACAGCTCGACACAGAACCTACCGACGCAGTACCCGGCCACATACAGCGCGAACAACCGGCCATGGCCGAGGTTGAACCGTCGGTCGGCCCAGATGAGCAGCGCGAACACCAGCAGGTTCCACAACAGTTCGTAGAGGAACGTCGGGTGCACCACGCCGATGACCTGCCCGGTCGAGACACCGTTCAGCGTGTCCCGGAAGCCGGCCGCATCACGGCGTTCATAGATCTCCAGGCCCCATGGCACGGTCGTCGCGCGGCCGTACAACTCCTGATTGAAGTAGTTACCGAGCCGGCCGATGGCCTGGGCCAGGATGATGCCCGGTGCGATCGCATCACCGAACGCCGGCAACGGGATCCCGCGCTGCCGGCACCCGATCCAGGCGCCCACCGCACCCAACGCGACCGCGCCCCAGATCCCCAGGCCGCCGTCCCAGATGCGGAAGGCAGCAACCAGACCGGCGCCACCCTCACCGAAATAGGTGGGCCAGTCGGTCATCACGTGATAGAGCCGCCCACCGACCAGACCGAACGGCACCGCCCACAGTGCGATGTCGTAGATGACGCCGCGTTCACCACCGCGGGCCGCCCACCGGCGATCACCGATCACCAGCGCGGCGACGATGCCGGCGATGATGCACAGCGCGTACGCCCGCAGCGGCACGCTGCCGATGAACCACACACCCTGATCCGGACTGGGGATATAGGCCAGCGTGGTCACCGTCATGCGCGAACCGCCTGCCGCACGCCATCGGCCAATTCGGTCGTCAACGTCCGCAGCGCATCGACACCGTCATCCAATGCCGACACCAGCGCCGAGCCGACGATGACACCGTCGGCGTAGGACGCGATCTCGGCGGCCTGCTGTCCCGAGCGCACACCGAGCCCGACCCCCACCGGGATATCCGAGATGGCCTTGACCCGACTCACCAGCTCCGGTGCGGCGTTGGACACCGCGTCCCGCGCACCGGTGACCCCCATCGTCGAAGCGGCGTAGACGAATCCACTCGAGGCCTGCACGGTCGCGGCCAGCCGCTCCGGTGTCGAGGACGGCGCCACGAGAAAGATGCGATCCAGGCCGTTGGACTGCGATGCCGCGATCCAGTCGTCGGCCTCGTCGGGAATCAGGTCGGGGGTGATCAGCCCGAGCCCGCCTGCGCTGGCCAGATCGCGGGCAAACGTCTCGACTCCCTTGCGCAGCACCGGATTCCAGTAGGTCATCACCACCGCGGCACCACCGGCGTTGCTGATCGCCTCGACAGCCCGCAATGCATCGTGCACACGCACCCCGCCGGCCAGCGCCACCTCGGTGGCTCGGGCGATCGTCGGTCCGTCCATCCCGGGATCGGAGTACGCGACGCCGACTTCAACGATATCGCAACCGGATTCGACCAACGCCGTCATGGCTTCGATGGAGGTGTCCACATCGGGAAATCCCGTGGGGAGATAACCGATCAGTGCCGCACGCCCCTCGGCACGGCAGGTCTGGAACACCGACGACAATCGGCTCACGCGTCATCCCCCAGCAATCCGAACCACTTGGCGGCCGTCTCGACATCCTTGTCACCGCGGCCCGACACGTTCACCAGGATGATCGCCGACGGACCGAGTTCGGCGGCCAGCTTGACCGCACCGGCCACCGCATGGGCCGATTCGATGGCCGGGATGATTCCCTCGGTGCGACACAACAGCGAAAAGGCCTCCATCGCTTCGGTATCGGTGATCGGTCGATATTCGGCGCGACCGACATCCTTGAGCAGCGCGTGCTCCGGTCCCACGCCCGGATAGTCCAGACCCGCGGAGATCGAGTGCGACTCGATGGTCTGACCGTCCTCGTCCTGCAGCAGGTAGGAGAACGATCCTTGGAACGCGCCGGGTGAACCGCCGGTGAAGGTCGCCGCATGCCGACCGGTCTCCACACCGTCACCGGCGGCCTCGAAACCGATCAACCGGACACCCGGATCATCGATGAAGGCGTGGAAGATGCCGATGGCGTTGGACCCGCCGCCCACGCACGCGGCGATCGCGTCGGGCAACCGGCCGGCCTGGTCCTGGATCTGGACCCGGGCCTCCAAACCGATGATCCGCTGGAAATCGCGGACCATGAGCGGGAAGGGGTGCGGTCCGGCGGCGGTGCCGAACGCGTAATAGGTGTTGTCGGCGTTGGCCACCCAGTCCCGGAAGGTCTCATTGATGGCGTCCTTGAGCGTTGCCGAACCCGACTCCACCGCCACCACTCGCGCACCCAGCAATCGCATCCGGGCGACGTTGAGTGCCTGCCGAGCGGTGTCGACCGCGCCCATGTAGATGACGCACTCCAACCCCAGCAGCGCACACGCCGTCGCGGTCGCGACGCCGTGCTGACCGGCCCCGGTCTCGGCGATCACCCGGGTCTTGCCCATCTGACGGGCCAGCAGCGCCTGCCCGAGGACGTTGTTGATCTTGTGAGATCCGGTGTGGTTGAGGTCTTCTCGCTTCAGGAAGATCCGCGCACCACCGACGTGGCGGCTCAGGTTCTCCGCTTCGTACATCGGCGAGGGACGTCCGCTGTAATGACGCTGCAACCGGTCCAACTCGTCGAGGAAGGTCTGATCGCTGCGCGCCTTCTCATAGGCGGCGGTGACCTCCTCGATGACGGCCATCAGCGCCTCGGGTACCAGTCGGCCCCCATAGGCACCGAAATGACCCCTGGCGTCGGGATCGTGGCTGGTCGGTTCGGCCAGTGCAGCACTGGTGTTCGGCAATCCGGAGATATCGCCCATGTTCACATCGCCTCTTCGAGTGCGCGGCTCATCGGTTGAGTCAGCGGGCAGGTTTCGGGCATGACGGGTGCGCACCCGCGGTGACCAGCTCTGATACGGCCCCGCGCGGGTCGCCGCTGGTCACCAGGCCCTCGCCGACCAGCACCGCATCGGCACCCGCACCGGCATAGGCCAGCAGATCGGCGGTACCGCGGACACCAGATTCGGCGATCCGGATCACGTCGGTCGGCAGACCGGGGGCGATCCGGGCGAAGCAATCCCTGTCGACCTCGAGGGTCTTCAGGTCACGGGCGTTGACACCGATGACGGTCGCCCCGGCGTCGAGCGCGCGGTTGGCCTCTTCCTCGGTGTGCACCTCGACAAGGGCGGTCATACCGAGCGATTCGGTGCGGTCGAGCATCGACTCAAGTGCCCGCTGTTCCAACGCCGCGACGATCAGCAGCAGCATATCCGCACCGTGAGCGCGCGCCTCGTGGATCTGGTACGGCCCGACGATGAAATCCTTGCGCAGCACCGGGATGGACACCGCGGCACGGACGGCGTCCAGATCATCCAGCGATCCGTGGAAACGTCGTTCCTCGGTCAACACGCTGATGATGCGGGCGCCACCGTCCTCATAGGCCGTCGCCAGCTGCGCCGGATCGGCGATCGAGGCCAGCTCCCCGCGCGACGGACTGGCCCGCTTGACCTCGGCGATCACCGCGATACCCGGCGCCCGCAGGGCCGCCATCACATCCAGCGCCGGCCGCGCGTCCTTGGCCCGCTGCTTGATATCGGCGAAGCTGACCGCGGCTTCCCGGTTGGCAACGTCGGCGCGGACTCCTTCGATGATGGAGTCGAGCACTGTCGCCGTCATTGGCCTTGGTCCTTTGCGATCGGTCGGAGCGTTCCCATGAAGGTTAGTCGCCATCGCTGCACCTGCCATCACCGACCCTTGTTGTCCGGTTCGCCGCCCGGTTCGTTGTGCTCATCCACCCGTGCCGGCGCCGCTTCCACCGTGGGATCGGCCCCCTCGTCGATGGCATCCCACATGGTCCGCTCCGACATGCCCGCCGCACCGTCGGCGGCCTCACCGCGCACCGCCTCGCGACGCGCTGCCGGCGCCGCGTAGCGCGCCCCGGCCGACGTGCCGGTACCCGCCGAACGCATCAAGATCACGGCTGCGACCAGCGTGATCACTCCCGCGAGCAGCGCGGTGCCCGCTCCGGCGTGGAACCGCTGCGATCCCACCAGATCCGCCACCTGCACCCCGGCCAACCCGGCGGCGCGCACCGAGATGTCGTGGACCACCCACTGGCTGACGCCCAGATAGCCGATCCCGGCACTGCACGCGGCCACCAGCACGGCCACCGCCCGCAGCAACCGCCCCCGCACCGCGAGTGCGACGACGGCGGCGGCCAGCAGCACCAGCGCCAGCGGCACCAGCGCGGTCGACCACGCGGCACCGTTGAGCGTCGTGGTCTTCGGCTGGCCAAGCCCGTCGGCGGAACTGATCTGCACCCACGGCAACCGGGAGGCCACCCAGAGTGCGAGAGCGCCCAGAACCAGCAACCCCTGCGCGGCCCTGATCATGACGTCCCGGTCTGTAGCGGCTCGCGCAGCGTCTCGGCGGCGGCGACCGCCGCCAGCACCGCCTTGGCCTTGTTGGTGGCCTCGTTGTATTCATAGGGGCCGTTGGAGTCGGCGACGACTCCCCCGCCGGCCTGGACGTAGGCGGTGCCGTCGCGCATGAGCGCGGTCCGGATGGCGATGGCGAAATCGGCGTTGCCGGCGAAGTCCAGATACCCGAGCACCCCGCCGTAAAGGCCACGCCGAGTCAGCTCGACCTCCTCGATGAGCTCCATGGCGCGCACCTTGGGCGCACCGGAGAGAGTGCCCGCCGGGAAGCATGCGGTGACGGCGTCGAGCGCGGTGCGGCCCCCCGCGAGCTGCCCGGTGACCGTCGACACCAGGTGCATCACGTGGCTGTAGCGCTCGATGTGGCTGTAATCCTCGACGCGCACGGTGCCCGGTTCCGACACCCGCCCGAGGTCATTGCGGCCCAGGTCCACCAGCATGAGGTGCTCGGCGCGTTCCTTGTCGTCGGCGAGCAGCTCCTTTTCCAGCAGCAGGTCCTCTTCCTCGGTGTCCCCGCGCCACCGGGTGCCGGCGATCGGATGGGTGGTCGCCTTCCCGTCGGTGACGGTGACGAGCGCCTCCGGACTGGAACCGACCACCGAAAAGTCAAGCCCGCCTTGGGCATCGGGCACATTGAGCAGGTACATGTACGGGCTGGGGTTGGTGGCGCGCAGCATCCGGTAGACATCCAGTGGATCTGCGGTGGTGGTCATCTCGAAACGCTGCGAGGGCACCACCTGGAATGCCTCGCCGGCCTCGATATCGCCGACAAGCTTCTCGACGATGGCCGTGTACTCCTCGACGCTGCGTTGCGCCCGGTACTGCGGGACCGGCCTGCTGAAGGTGGCGACGCTGGAACCCAGCGGCTCGGCCAGCGCGGCGGTCATCACATCGAGGCGCCGCACCGCATCGTCATAGGCCTCGTCGACGCGTTCGTCGGTGCCGTTCCAGTTCACCGCGTTGGCGATCAGGGTGATGGTGCCCTCGTGGTGGTCGACGGCGGCGATATCGGTGGCCAGCAGCAGCAGCATGTCCGGCAAGCCGAGGTCGTCGGTGGCCAGCTCGGGTAACCGCTCCAACCGCCGCACCAGGTCATAGGCGAAGAACCCGACCAGGCCGGAGGACAGCGGCGGCAAACCGGGCAGCGCCGCCGTGGCGAGCAGATCCAGGGTCGTCCGCAGCGCCGCGAGCGGGTCACCGCCCGAGGGCGCCCCCTGCGGGGTGGTGCCCAGCCAGACGGCCTCGCCGTCGCGCACCGTCAGCGCCGACGGTGCGCCGGCTCCGATGAACGACCAGCGCGACCAGGATCGCCCGTTCTCCGCGGATTCGAGCAGGAACGTGCCCGGCCGGTTGGCGGCCAGCTTCCGGTAGGCCGACAGCGGGGTTTCGCTGTCGGCGAGCACCTTGCGGGTCACCGGCACCACACGATGGCCTGCGGCAAGGTCGCGGAAGTCCGCGCGCGCGGTCGTGACGGCCAGTGTGTCGGCGGGCGTTGGTCGTTGCACGCGGCCAATCCTCCCAGACGCCGAACCCGCGCCCGGCGTAGCGTGGGCAGCCGTGACTCTTCTGAAGATCGGCGACCAGGTGGCCGAGTTCGAACTGCCCGATCAGACCGGCACACCCCGCAGCCTGACCGCGTTACTGGCGGACGGTCCGATCGTGCTGTTCTTCTACCCCGCGGCCATGACCCCGGGATGCACCAAGGAGGCCTGTCACTTCCGCGACCTGGCGGGTGAGTTCGCCGCCGTGGGCGCCTCCCGGGTGGGAATCAGTACCGATCCGGTCGACAAGCAGGCCAAATTCGCCGAGCAGCAGCGTTTCGACTACCCACTGCTCTCCGATGTCGACGGCACCGTCGCCACCGCATTCGGCGTCAAACGCGGCCTGCTCGGCAAGTTCATGCCGGTGAAGCGCACGACCTTCGTGATCGACACCGACCGCCGGATCCTCGACGTCATCTCCAGCGAGCTCAGCATGGACACCCACGCCGACAAGGCACTCGAGGTGCTCAGGTCGCGTTGACCGCGTGCAGAACCGCTGCCATCGAGGCGCCGAGCACCGAATCGCTGCGCCCACACGACCAGCCGGCCCGGTGCTCCAGATAGCTGACAGCGGTGGCACCGACCGACTGCTGGGTGAGACTCAGGATCTCGACGGGGCGCCCGGCGGTGGCCAGCGTCCGAGTGAGCGCCTCGACCGGCCCGATGCCGTTGTGCGCGCCGGTGTGCGTGCACCCGTCGATGACGAGGGTGATCTCGGTGGTCCCGTCGGCGCCGGTGTGCCAATCCTTCAACTGCACCGGACCGTCCGTACCCAGGTAGGCAGCCTCGAACAAGGCCAGCAGTTCAGCGGAGTCGATCTCGACCCCGCTCTGTTCGGTGCGCGTCTGGACGCGGCGGGCGAAATCCATCTGCAGCCTGCGCGGCAGGTCCAGCCCGTGGTCGGCCTGCAGCAGATAGGCGATACCGCCCTTGCCGGATTGTGAGTTGACCCGGATCACCGCTTGATAGGTACGCCCGATATCGGTCGGGTCGATCGGCAGATAGGGTACGCGCCAGTCGATCTCACTTTCCGGGCGGCCGGTTGCCGCGGCCCTGGCCCGATGCTCTGCCAGTCCCTTCTTGATGGCGTCCTGGTGGGTGCCGGAGAACGCCGTGTGCACCAGATCGCCCACATACGGATGTCGCTCATGTATCGGCATCCGGGTGCAATGGACGACCGTGCGGGCGATCTCGTCGATATCGGAGAAGTCGATCTCGGGGTCGACGCCCTGGGCGTAGAGATTCAGCGCCAACGTGGCGATGTCGACATTGCCGGTCCGTTCGCCGTTGCCGAAAACGCACCCCTCCACTCGCTGCGCGCCGGCCAGTACCGCGAGTTCGGCACAGGCAACCCCGGTTCCGCGATCGTTGTGCGGGTGCACCGAGAGGATGACGCTGTCTCGGCGGGCGATGTTGCGGTGCATGTATTCGATCTGATCGGCATAGACGTTGGGCGAGGCGACCTCGACGGTGGCCGGCAGGTTCAGGATCACCGGTCGATCGGGGGTCGCCGACCACAGCTGCGTCATGGCATCGCAGATCTCCAGGACGTAGTCGGGTTCGGTCAGGTTGAACACCTCCGGGGAGAACTCGAAGCGGATTCCCGGGTGGTCGCCGGCCAGCTCGAGCACATCGCGACCGCCGGAGAGGATCAGCTCACGCAGCTCGGCACGATCCTTGCCCAGCACGGCGGTTCGCCACGTCGGGGCGGTCGCGGTGTACAGGTGGATGACCACATCGTTGCCGATACCGCGCACCGATTCCACGGTGCGTTCGATGAGGTCACGCCGGGCCGGGGTGAACACCACGATGGTGACGTCCGACGGCGCGATATCGGATTCGGCGATGAGCCGGACGAAGTCGTAATCGGTCTGCGACGCGGACGGATACCCCACCTCGATTTCCTTGTACCCCATGGCGACCAGCAGTTCGAAGAACCGCTTCTTACGCGCGGGGTCCATGGGTTCGGCGAGCGCCTGATTGCCGTCGCGCAGATCGACCGGCACCCACAGCGGCGCTTCGACGAGTCTGGCATCGGGCCAGTGGCGTTGCCGCAGTGGAACTTCCACACGATCGTAGATATCGGTGTAGCGGTGCCACGGCATCGGAGAGGGTTGTTGACGGTTCCAGTTCACGAGCGTTTCCTTGTCGGTCGGGCTGAGTTCCGACCGGCGCGACCAAGCCCCACGACAGGGGGCCGGTCGGTCAGACCCTGTCGAGGCGGCGAAGGAGAAGCTGGCGCATCATGATGGCTAGACTGTACACGACTCCTCAGACAAGTAGAGAGGTCACCGTGATGGTGAGCCAGGTGCAGCGACACCCGCTGGCGGCGCAGGCCGCCGAACTGCTGTTGAACCGGATCCGCGACGGCGAATGGCCGCTCGGGCATCGGATACCCGGTGAGACAACGCTTGCCGCCCAACTGGGCGTGGGGCGCTCCACCGTGCGCGAGGCCATCCGAGAACTCGCCGGCCGTGGCGTGCTGGAAAGCAGGCAGGGCGCCGGCGTGTTCGTCACCGCACTGGACACCACCGAGGACTGGGATGTCGTCCTGCGCCGCGCCACCATCGCGACCGTCGTCGAGGCGCGTATCGCCATCGAGTCCGAGGCCGCGGCGCTGGCCGCCGTCCGCCGCACACCGGCGGATCTGCGGGAGATCCGGCGCACCCTGGCCGCCCGGGGCGTCGAGGGCCGCTCGATCCCCGACCACGTCGACGCCGATATGGCGTTTCACCGCGCGGTGATCGCGGCCGCCCACAACGAGGTGCTCCTGGGCCTGTTCGATGCCTTCCTGCCGCGATTGCGCGCCGCCATGATCGACATGCTCAAGATCGCACCCGTCGCCAGCGCGGCCGCCGACCACGATTGCCACCGGGAACTGGCCGACGCCATCACCGCACGGTCGGCCGCCGCCGCGTCCGCGGCCAGCCGAACCCACCTGAGCGCACTTCAGGAGACCTTCTCATGACGCCCGTCCTCGAGCTCACCGATGTCACCTTCCGCCGTGACGGCAAGCAGATCATCGACGGCATCTCGCTGACGGTGCAGGCCGGCGAGCACTGGGCACTGCTCGGTCCGAACGGGGCCGGTAAGAGCACCCTGCTCGGTTTCTGTGCGGCAGTGACGTTTCCGAGCAGCGGCACGGTCACCATCCTGGGTGCGCGGATGGGCACGACCGATCTGACGGTACTGCGCCGCTCGATCGGTCACGTCAACCCCCGGCACCGGCTGCAGTACCCGCTGACCGTGCGTGAGGTGGTGTTGACCGGTGTCACCGCCACCGTCGACACCGCGGCGCGCTGGACCCCGAGTGCCGAACAGGTCCGCCGCGCCGACGAGCTGATCGACACCGTCGGGCTCACCGCTCGCGCCGACGCGGTGTGGCCCACGCTGTCCCACGGTGAGCGCGGCCGCACCTTGATCGCGCGTGCCCTGATCGCCGATCCGAAGCTGCTGCTGCTCGACGAACCCAGCACCGGCCTGGACGTCGCGGCGCGGGAACAGCTGCTGGAAACCATCGACACGCTCGCCCATACGCATCCGGAGATGGCGTCGATCCTGGTGACCCACCATCTGGAGGAACTGCCGATCAGTACTACCCACGCCATACTCATCGGACAGGGACGCGCCGTGGCCAGCGGGCCTGCCCGCACGACGGTGACCACCGAGCACGTCAGCGCGGCATTCCGGCATCCGGTGACCGTCGGGTTCGAGGATGGCCGCTGGAGCGCACGCGCCACCGGCCGACGGGTACGCCGCTAGCGCTGCGTGGCGGCGTTGCGGCGGCGTCGCGCCTCGCGGTGCCGCGTCACCGGCGCGGTGTCGATCACCCGATGGGCCATCGTCGCCAGGAAGCGCGCGGGCTGCAGGTTGGCGGGCACCGCATCATGGCGGATCGCGACATGGGGCAGCGCCGCCAAGGCCTGATCGACGGCCGCCGTCTCGACGTCGACGATCTCGAACAGGGTGTCCGGATCCGCCTTCTCGACGCTGTCGACCTCATCGCCGGGGGTTTCCCCGATATCGGCGACGCCGTCGTCGTAGTCGATCATCACCAGGGCGACCGCGTGGTACGCGTCATCCTCGGTACCGAGCTTGCCAAGCAGGTCGACCATCCATTCCGCCTTGTCCGGTTCGGAGGTCAGGATGGTCGAGCGCAACCCGTAGACGAACCCGAGTGCGGCCAGCGGGTGGCGCAGCCGCAGGTTCTTGGCATCGCCGTAGCTCTCCTCGACGCGGTTCGCCGCGTTCTTACCGAAGCTGGAATCCATCCGCTTGGTGCTGATCAGCAGTTCGGGACCGGTGTCCCAGTCGGACATGATGACATCGACCTGTTTCATGTAGTGCTTGCCCAGGACACTGGCGCTGGAAGCGGATACGCCCTTCATCGAGCGTCGCAGCCGCTGCTCGATCAGCTGGCGCTCCCGCACGGGCAGCGCCTGCAGGAGATGGGAGATCGCACCGGGCATGATGCGCGGGTCGGTCGGGCGCGGCCAGACCGCATCGGAATCGAAGCCGGCACGGCGCAACTCGTAGGACATCCACACATCAAGCGCCAGGGCGGGCACCCCGGTGGTCGACGGTGCACCCAGATACAGCGGCACACCCAGCAGCTTGCGCAATACCCGGAAATCGGGTTCGAAGCTCAGCACATCACCGGTCCGGATCCAGGGGTTGGTGTGCTGCCCGCCGGGTGCGGCATCGGCAACGATCCGGTCGAAAATGGCCCATGCGGTGGCCTTTGTGGACGGTTCAGCGGGCACGGCGCGACCTTACCGCCCGCCGCGACGCCAGCGAATGACGAGCCGCCCGAACGGATTCCAGATCGACGTCCAGACCCAGCGCGTCATCGACCAGTGCCACCGCATCGAGCAGGCGACCACGCGACAGCAGACCGGCCACGCCACGCCGAACCGTCCGTAGCTCGGCCGCTCGTGCCACCACGACTTCGGGTGCGGGCACCAGCCAGCGATCGGCCTCCCGCGGCTCGATCTTGAGCACACCGCCGCCGTAGGCGCGCCCCACCATCTCGGCATGCAACACCGTCACCGAGTTCAGCGCGGCCAGCGGCAACAGGTCCCGGCCGAGCGTGGTGTGCTCGGCGCGCAGGTACACCCCGTGCACAGAATTGAGGTGATGCGCGTGCGCGCGATTGGTGACCAGCCGCGGCGTGTCGGCGTTCATACAGGTCAGCAGCAGGTCCGCCGGAGCGAGCAACGGCACCCGATACCAGGGTGTGCGGACGCGGCATTTGTAGGCCAGGTGCACACCGGCGGCCTGGCCCGCCGCGATGTACTGCCGTGCGGCGGAAGAGGGGCGGTCACCGGGCCGGAACAGGTGCACCGCACGGCCTTCGGCGCCCAGGACGCCGAGGTGCTGGGCCGAGAGCGACAGCCCGCGCAGATGGGCGCTGCCCGGCGGCGACAGCGTCAGCAGGTCGCCAGCGTCGAGACCGAGTTCGGCGACGCGCTCCGGCGACAATGCGAAATAGCCGTTGTTGCCGGTGACCATGCCGAGCGTGGTCTCACCCCAGCGTTCCAGCACATCGAATTGCCCTATGGCCTGCAGGCCATGCAAGACCTCGACCGGGCGTTGCCCGATCAGACCGCTGACCCATTTGTCCGAGGGATCCGCCGGTGACCAGTGCCGTTGTACCAGTTCGGTATTCAGCGAATCCGCATTGCGCGCACGGTGGATGACGGCGTGCCCGGACGGACCCGCGCCGAACCCGTCGGCCAGCAGCAGCACCACATCGGCCTCGGCCCCCGGGAAGACCTGCTCGTCGAACATCACCAGCTCGACGCTGGCGAACCGGTCGAAGAGGAATTTGCGCACCGCGGCGGCATAGTTGACGCTGAGCAATTCCGCGGGCAGCACCAGCGCCATCCGGCCGCCGGGCGCCAGGAACAGCGCGGAATGCACCGTGAACGCGGCCCAGCTGGACGCCAGCGCCGAAAGTGTCACCCCCGCATGCAGCGCCGCGCGGCGGGACTGTGCCCGTTGCCTGCCACGGAAGTCCTGATACCGGATATAGGGCGGGTTGCCCAGCACCGCGGTGTAGGTGGGCCGCGGAGTGACGTCGAAAAAATCGGCGGTGCGAACCGTCGCCCTGCCGCCGGCCTGGGCCACCCGGCGACGGGCGGTGGCCGCACTGGCGGCGTGGATCTCGACACCGTGCAATTCGGGGGTTTCGACGCCGAGGCTGCGCAACCGTTCGGTGGCCGCGACCAGGAAGGCCGCATCACCGGCGGAGGGTTCGAACACCGTGTCCGCGGGCTCGCGGACGGCCCAGTCGGCCAGGTAGCGGGTGATCGACGTCGGGGTGAAGAACGCACCGCGCGCCTTACGTGCGGCAGCGGTATCTTCGGTCACCCCGTCATTCTCAACGATGGCACCGACAAAACCGGTCAGCCGTCCCCGAGCAACTGGTCTGCGTCGAAACAACTGTGGTCACCGGTGTGGCACGCGCCGCCCACCTGGTCGACCTCCAGCAGCACGCTGTCCCCGTCACAATCCAGCCGAACCGAGTGCACGTACTGGGTGTGACCGGAGGTGGCGCCCTTGACCCACTGCTCGCCGCGCGAGCGGGAGAAGTAGGTCGCCTCGCGGGTTTCCAGCGTGCGGGCCAATGCATCATCGTCCATCCAGGCCACCATCAGGACGTCGCCGCTGCCCCGCTCCTGGACGACTGCGGTGAACAATCCGGCCTCGTTGCGCTTGAGCCGCGATGCGATGGCGGGGTCGAGATTGCCCATCAACGAACCTCGCTTCGATTCGCCGATGTCGCTTCGCTCATCGGACCCCACCTCGATTCGCCGATGTCGCTTCGCTCATCGGACCCCACCTCGATTCGCCGATGTCGCTTCGCTCATCGGACGGTGATCCCGTCGGCGGCCATCGCAGCCTTCACCTCACCGATGGTCAACTCGCCGAAATGGAAGACGCTGGCGGCGAGCACCGCGTCGGCACCGGCGTGCACGGCGGGCGCGAAGTGATCCACCGCCCCCGCGCCACCACTGGCGATCACCGGCACCGAGACCGCCTCGCGGACCGCGTGCAGCATCGGCAGATCGAAACCGGCCTTGGTGCCATCGGCATCCATCGAGTTCAGCAGGATCTCCCCCACCCCGAGCTCGGCTCCGCGGCGGGCCCATTCGACGGCGTCAATACCGGTGCCCCGGCGCCCGCCGTGGGTGGTCACCTCCCAGCCCGACCGCGTCGGCTCCTGGTCGCCGGGCACCGTGCGCGCGTCCACGCTCAACACGATGCACTGCGAACCGAACTGGCGGGACAGGTCGGCCAGCAGTTCCGGCCGCGCGATGGCGGCGGTGTTGACCGAGACCTTGTCCGCACCGGCGCGCAGCAGGATGTCGACGTCGGCGACCGACCGGACCCCGCCACCCACGGTCAGCGGGATGAAGACCTGCTCGGCGGTGCGACGCACCACCTCGAGCATGGTGCTGCGTCCCGACGAGGACGCGGTGACGTCCAGGAAGGTCAGCTCATCGGCCCCGGCGGCGTCGTAGGCCGCCGCCAGCTCGACCGGATCGCCCGCATCCCGGAGGTTCTCGAAGTTGACGCCCTTGACCACCCGGCCGTCGTCGACGTCCAGGCACGGGATCACCCTGACTGCGATGGCCATGTCAGTAATCCTCCGGTGCCCCGGCGGCGGCCACCAGCTCCAGGATGTCTCCGTGGATACCGGGGGCGGCGGCCAGCGCCGATTTCGATTCGATGGTCCATGGCTGCCCGGCCAGGTCGGTGACGATTCCACCGGCCGCCCGCACCAGCGCGACACCGGCCGCGTGGTCCCAGACATGATGACCGAAACTGATTGCCCCGCCCAGGATTCCGGACGCCACATAAGCCAGGTCGACCCCAGTGGCCCCGTGCATGCGGATCCGCGAGGACACCCGGCTCAGGTTGGCGAGCACCTCCACGCGGTAGCGGCCCGGAAACCGGCCGTGCGAGTCGATGTTGAAGGTCTGGATGCCGATGATGGATTCGGCAAGCCCGGTGGTGCCCAGGGCGGGCAGTTCGGTGCCGTTGTCGCGCAATGGCGCTCCGACCATGGCGGTGTAGCGGTTGCCGACAAACGGCAGCCAGGTCAGCCCGGCGACCGGAGTTCCCTCGTGCAGCAGCCCGAGCAGGATCGCGGCCATCGGTGAGCCTGCCGCGTAGTTGAACGTGCCATCGATCGGATCGAGCACCCAGACCAGCTCTGAATCCAGTGATTCTCCGCCGAACTCCTCGCCGTGCACCCCGATACCGGTGCGCTCGGTCAGCGCGGCCACCACCTGCCGCTCGATGGCCAGGTCCACCTCGGTGGCAAAATCGTTGCCCTGCTTGCGCACCGCCGAGTCGGCGCGGTGGCCTGCCACGAAGGGGCCCGACGCCTCGTCGAGGATCTCGGCGGCCGTCGCGACCAGGCCCGCCAGCTGCCCGGGTTCGAGCATCAGCCGCTGACCGCGCTGAGTGCCTCGGGAAGGGTGAATCGCCCTGCGTAGAGTGCTTTTCCGACGATGGCGCCCTCGACTCCACGATCGGTCAGGGTTGCGATGGCCCGCAGATCATCGAGGCTGGACACCCCACCGGAGGCGATCACCGGCGCCTCGGTGCGCTCGGTCACCGAGGCCAGCAGCTCCAGGTTGGGCCCGTTGAGGGTGCCGTCCTTGGTGACATCGGTGACGACGAAGCGCGAACAGCCTTCACCGACAAGGCGATCCAGCACCGGCCATAGGTCGCCACCATCGGTTTCCCAGCCGCGTCCGCGCAACCGGTACTCGCCGTTCTCCAGCTTCACGTCCAGACCGACGGCGACCTTGTCACCGTGCTCGGCGATCGCGGCGGCGCACCACTGCGGGTTCTCCAGCGCGGCGGTCCCGAGGTTCACCCGCCGGCAGCCGGTGCCCAGAGCGGCGCGCAGCGACTCGTCGTCGCGGATACCGCCGGAAAGTTCCACGGCGACGTCGAGCTTTCCGACGACCTCGGCCAGCAGTTCACGATTGGAACCGCGACCGAAGGCGGCGTCCAGATCGACCAGATGGATCCACTCGGCGCCGTCGCGCTGCCAGCCCAACGCCGCGTCCAGGGCCGAACCGTATTCGGTCTCGCTGCCGGCCACGCCCTGCACGAGGCGTACCGCCCGTCCCTCGACGACATCGACGGCGGGAAGAAGAATCAATGACACGTGCGGTTACCTTACTTGTCGTCTCAATCGAGGCTGTCGACCCAGTTGCGCAGCAGCGTCGCACCGGCGTCGCCACTCTTCTCGGGGTGAAACTGGGTGGCAGAGAGCGCGCCGTCCTCCACGGCGGCCAGGAAGGGCACCTGATGGGTCGCCCAGGTCAGCGTCGCGTCGGCCGCTCCGGTCCAGGTCTGTGCCGCATACGAGTGCACGAAGTAGAACCGGGTATCGGTGTCGAGGCCCTTGAACAGCACGCTCTCCGATGGCGCGTCGACGGTGTTCCACCCCATATGCGGGATGACAGGAGCGTCCAGCCGAGTGACCGCACCGGGCCATTGGGCGCAGCCGCGGGTCTGCACCCCGAACTCGACACCCTCGGTGAACATGATCTGCATTCCCACGCAGATCCCCAGCACCGGCCGGCCGGCGGTCACCCGCTCGGCGATCAGTCGCTCACCGTCGATCGCACGTAGCCCTGCCATGCAGGCCTCGTACGCGCCGACACCGGGCACCACCAAACCATCGGCCTGCAGCGCCGCGGCAGGATCGGCGGTCACCCCGACCTCGGCACCGGTGCGCTCCAGGGCACGCTGCGCCGAGCGCAGGTTCCCCGAGCCGTAGTCGAGAATGGTGACCTTCTTCGAAAGTCCCACGGTTACAACGTGCCCTTCGTCGAGGGCACACCGGTGACCCGCGGGTCGAATTCGACGGCCTGGCGCAGCGCACGGGCGACCGCCTTGTATTCGGCCTCGGTGATGTGGTGCGGATCGCGACCGTAGAGGGTGCGCACATGTAGTGCGATGCGGGCGTTGAAGGCCAGCGACTCGAACACATGCCGGTTGATCACGGTGTGATACGGCGCGGTCGAGCCGGCGCCGGATCCGGCAATGGTGAACTCCACCATGTAATCCGGCTCGCCGGTGTGCACGAAGTACGGTCGGCCGGACACATCCACCGCGGCATGGGCCAGCGTCTCGTCCATCGGGATGAAGGCGTCACCGAAGCGGCGGATACCCCGCTTGTCGCCGAGGGCCTGCCCGAGCGCCTGGCCCAGCACGATGGCGGTGTCCTCGATGGTGTGGTGGCCTTCGATCTCGGTGTCACCCTTTGCGTGCACCGTGAGATCGAAGCTGGCGTGGCTGCCCAGTGCGGTCAGCATGTGGTCGAAGAACGGCACGCCGGTGGTGATGTCGACCTGACCGGTGCCATCCAGGTCGATCTCGACGACGATGTCCGATTCGCGGGTCGTGCGTTCGACCTTGGCCCGGCGGCTCATGAGACTCCTTGGTTCTGCTTCAGGACGCCGGATTCGGCGATGGTGGCACTCACATCGAGGAAGACATCGTTTTCTTCGGCGAGGCCGACGGTGGTCCGCAGGTAGCCGGGCACGCCGACATCGCGGATCAGCACGCCGGCATCGAGATAGCGCTGCCAGACGGCCGGTGCATCGGCGAAACCGCCGAACAGCACGAAGTTGGCATCACTGGGGATGACGCGGTAACCCATGCCCGTCAGCGCCGACGCGATCCGACCGCGCTCCTCGATCAGTGTCTGCACACTGCCCAGGGTTTCGTCGGCATGGCGTAACGCGGCGCGTGCACCGGCCTGCGTCAGCGCGGACAGGTGATAGGGCAACCGAACCAACAGGATCGCATCGATGACGGCGGGATCGGCGATCAGGTAGCCCAGCCGGCCGCCGGCGAACGCGAACGCCTTGCTCATGGTGCGGGTCACGATGAGCTTGGCCGGATGGTCCGCGATCAGCCCGATGGCGCTGGGCTGCGAGGAGAACTCGCCATATGCCTCGTCGACGATCACGACCCCGGGCGCGGCATCGAGCACCCGGCGCAGCTCATCCGGCGTGACACTCTGCCCGGAGGGGTTGTTCGGGCTCGCCAGGAACACCACGTCGGGGCGGTGCTCGGTGATCGCCGCGACGGCACGATCGGTGTCCAGGCCGAAGTCCTCGGCGCGGGCCGCCTCCAGCCATTGGGTCTGGGTGCCGTCGGAGATGATGGGGTGCATCGAGTAGGACGGCACGAAACCGATGGCGCGCCGACCCGGACCGCCGAACGCCTGCAGCAGCTGCTGCAGGATCTCATTCGATCCGTTGGCCGCCCAGACATTGTCGACGCCGACGTCGACGCCGGTCTGGGCGCGCAGGTACTCGGCGAGATCGGTGCGCAGGGCCACCGCATCGCGATCGGGATAGCGGTGCAGTTCGGCGGCGGCATCACGCACGGACTCGGCGACATCGTCGACGAGCGCCTGAGTCGGCGGGTGCGGGTTCTCGTTGGTGTTCAGCCGCACCGGTACCGCCAGTTGCGGCGCGCCGTACGGCGATTTGCCGCGCAGACTGTCGCGCAGCGGAAGGTCGTCGAGGGTGATCCTGGCCGCGCTCACTGCTCGAACCTCCGCCGGACGGCCTCGCCGTGGGCAGGCAGATTCTCCGCCTTCGACAGCGTGATCACATGACCGGCAACATCTTTGAGTGCGGCCTCGTCGTATTCCACGACGTGGATACCGCGCAGGAACGTTTGCACCGACAATCCACTGGAGTGCCGGGCACACCCGGCGGTGGGCAGCACGTGATTCGACCCGGCGCAGTAGTCGCCGAGGCTCACCGGGGACCATGCCCCGACGAAGATCGCACCGGCCGAGCGCACCCGCGCAGCGACCGCCGCGGCATCCTCGGTCTGGATCTCCAGATGCTCGGCGGCATAGGCATTGACGACCTTCAACCCGGCCTCGACATCATCGACCAGCACGATCGCCGACTGCTTTCCGGTGAGCGCGACGGTGACCCGATCGCGGTGCACCGTGGTCTGCAACTGGGCGGCCACCTCCGCGTCGGCGGCGTCGGCCAGCGCCACGCTGTCGGTCACCAGCACGCTGGCGGCCATCTCGTCGTGCTCGGCCTGGCTGATCAGATCGGCGGCGACATGGCGCGGGTCGGCGGTGTGATCGGCAAGGATCGCGATCTCGGTGGGGCCCGCCTCGGCGTCGATACCGACCTGGGAGCGGCAGATGCGCTTGGCGGCGGTGACGTAGATGTTGCCGGGCCCGGTGATCATGTCCACCGGGGCGAGTTCTTCACCCGAGGTGTCGGCGCCGCCGTAGGCCAGCAGAGCCACCGCCTGCGCGCCGCCGACGGCCCACACCTCATCGACGCCCAACAGGGCGGCCGCGGCCAGGATGGTCGGATGCGGCAGACCCTGGAACGCCGGCGGGTTGGAAGCCTGCGGCGGACTCGCGATCACCAGCGAGTCGACACCGGCGGTCTGGGCCGGCACGACGTTCATCACGACGCTCGACGGGTAGACGGCGTTACCGCCGGGGACATAGAGCCCGACACGCTCGACGGGCATCCAGCGTTCGGTGACGACGGCACCGGGACCGAGCGTCGTCGTCGTATCGGTGCGGCGCTGGTCGGCATGCACCACTCTGGTGCGCTCGATGGCGACCTCGAGGGCGGCCCGCACATCGGCATCCAGGAGCCGGAGCGCCTCGTCCAGTTTCTCGGCGGGCACCCGGACGGCGTCGGGCAGCACGCCGTCGAAGGACTGACCGTATTCCAGCGCCGCCACGGCGCCGCGGGCCATGACATCGTCGACGATGGGACGGACCCGGGGAACCACGGCGTCGACGTCCACCCCGCCGCGCGGCAGGGTGGTACGCAGCCGGGCCACGGAAAGGTCCGCACCGCGCAGGTCGATGCGGGACATGAGCGATCCTGATGACGTCACGGGACTATTGTCCCAGAGCAGGCCAAATCGAATTCGGGAGCCGTCATGTCCGCGTCACCGTCACGAAAAGAACACCCCAATAACGCCACCGGTGTGCCAATGTTGGTGCCGCCCGCGCTGGAGAACTTCCAGATCAAGTACATCAACCCGCTGATGACGCCGTTGAGCCGCAAGATGCCGGGGATGAGTGTCATCCGGCACGTCGGGCGCACCTCGGGGACCGCCTATGAGACGCCGGTCACCGCTTATCGCAAGGGCGATGTGCTGGCCATCGGACTGATCCATGGGAAGACCAATTGGGTCAAGAATGTGTTGGCCGCCGGGTCGGCGGACATCACGGTCTCGGGCAAGGATCTGCACGTGGTCAACCCGCGGGTCCTGCCCGCGGGCACGGTCGACCGCTCCCTGCCGTTCCTCGCCAGGATGATGCTGCGCAAGACCGGGGTGTTCGTCGCCGATATCGCCTGACATCCGTAGGCGAAAATCGGTTGTGCCCTCCTGGAACAATCTGAGGTCATGACCTGGCAGGTATGGCTGGCGTTCGTCGGCGCCGCGATCGCGATCAGCATCGTTCCCGGCCCCGGCGCGGTGCAGTCGATGGCCACCGGGATGTCCGAGGGACTGCGTCGTGGTTGGTGGAGCGTGCTCGGGCTGCAGATCGGCCTGATGCTGCAACTGGTGTTGGTCGCAGCCGGAGTCGGTGCCATCGTCGCGGGTTCGGCGGTCGCGTTCACGGTCGTCAAATGGCTCGGCGTTGCCTACCTGGCCTATCTGGCGATCCGGCAATGGCGCGCGGCGCCAAGGGATCTGCGCGACGAGATGCAGGCTGCGGCACCGGGTAGCCGGCGCGCTCTGGTGCTGCGCGGATTCCTGGTCAACGCGACCAACCCCAAGGGGTTGGTCTTCTTCCTGGCCGCACTCCCCCAGTTCGTCACTCCGGCCATGCCGCTGTTGCCCCAGTATCTGGCGATCGGGCTGACGATGCTCGCCGTCGACATCGTGGTCATGGGCATCTACACCGGCCTGGCCGGGCGGATGGTCGGCTGGCTGCACAATGCCCGGCAGCAGACCTTCCTCAACCGCGCCATCTCGACGATGTTCGCCCTGGCCGCCGTTGTGCTGTCGCTGGTGCGCCGGGCTGCACCCGCCTGAGCCAGCAAATCCCATTTGGGCGCATTTTGTTGCCCAAGGAAGCCTTTTCCGCGCCAACGAATCGCGACAGCGATCACAGCCGCGGGGCAGTCCCCGCTCGGCGTAAACTGACAACTCCGTAAATACGCGCAAAAACCGCTGGTGTGCCGTAACTTCTGGCGCATGGCCGATCCCACCGCGCCGCCTCGCCGGCGTCGATTGACCCAGAAACCAGCCGCCTTTGCGCTCGGGCTCGGCATCCTCGCGGTGCCCCTCATACCGGTGACAGCTAATGCGGTTCTACCTGAGAGGGACTGGTCGGCGGATGCCGAGGACGTCACGCCGGTGGAATTGATCACCGACGACGGTGAGCGCATCGCGGTGGGTGCCATGGACGGCTGGCAGATCATCGATCGAGGTTCGTCGGTGATCATGGTCGAGGACGGCACCGTCGTCACGATCCAGGCCTATGACCGGATGGACCGCGACCCCTCGGCGGTGGCCCAGCGCCTGATGCGGGCCAACCGCCTCGAAGGGGTCAGCGCCGCACTCGACGGCGGGGTGATCAGCGGTAACGGCGCCACGCTCTCCGGCGACACCTGCGTTGCGGTGACCACCGATACCACCGGGACGTGCGCCTTCCTCTACGACGACGACGTTGTCGTATCGGTGATCGCCCTCACCGATACGGCCAGCCAAGGCCCCGATATCGAGACCATCGCCGGCCTGATCAGCAGGGAGAAGCAGCAGTGACCCAGACCGAGGCACCCGCCACGTCGACACCGAACGCCGTATCGAGCCCAGCCGGACCGGCCCGGGTGCCGGTGGTGTACCAGCCGCGTTCTGCGGTGTTCTGGCTGTACGTGATCACCCTGGTACTGAGCACCTACCTGCTGCTGAGCGCCGACGGCAGCGCCTTCGGCATGGTGATGGACGCGCAGCTCTGGTTGGCGCCACTGTGGATCGTCTTCATCGTCGTGCTGTTCTGGTTGATGTTCAAATTCGACCCGTACCGCAGCGCGCGGCGCTACCCGCAGGCGCTGCTCGCCGGAACCGCACTCGGGGGCACCACCGCATTGGTGATGGCCGTCAACGGCAACGTCGCGCTCGGCGGCGTCTGGTCGCGTTATCTGTCGCCGGAGACGATGGCGGCCTGGCAGGCGTCGCTGACCGCGCCGATCATCGAAGAAGCCTCCAAGGGCATGTGTGCGGCGGTCATCCTTGTGCTGTGTTCGTCGGTGTTCCACCGGATTTCGCACGCCCTGTTGGTCGGGATGTTCGTCGGGTTCGGTTTCGACGTCATGGAGGACCTGACCTACGCCACCCGGGAAGCGATCTACAGCCTGGACTCCGATCTCGCCGGTGCCATGCCGAACCTGATCCAGCGGGTGCTGACCGCAGTTCCCGCGCACTGGGCCTACACGGGGTTGTTCGCGGTGGGCGTCATGCTGCTGCTGCCCACCTTCACCGGTCCGCCGCAGTGGTCTTATGCCCGCCGGGTGCTGCTGGCCCTGCCGCTGATGGCCACCGCGTCCTTCATGCATTTCTTCTGGGACTCACCGATCGGCGGCGGATTGGTCAAGATCGCCGTCAGCCTGGTGGTGTTCCTGATCCCGGTGTGGTGGTTGCTGCGTTTCGAACGTCAGTGGGTGACCGAACGCATCGCGGCCGGACGCTCCGACGGGACTCTTGCCGCGGTGCCCGACGATGTTCTCGACTCACTGCCGACGCGCAAGGCGCGGCGTGCGCTGCGTAAGCAGGCTCGGCGTAGCGGCGGACGGCGTGCCAAGAAGGCGATGCGGCAGGTGCAGAACGACGCGCTGGAGCTGGTGCAGTCCTCGGGCTAACTGTCCAACCCGATGTCGAGCACCCGGACCGAATGGGTGAGCGCGCCGACGGCCAGATAATCGACGCCGGTGGCGGCGTACGCCGCCGCCGACTCGAGCGAAAGGCCGCCCGAGGACTCCAGTTTGGTGGCCGGTGAGCGACTGTCGCGGCGTTGCACGGCGATCTGGGTCTGCCACACCGGGAAGTTGTCCAGCAGCACCAATTCGACATCGGCACCGAGGATGTCGTCGAGCTGCTCGAGCGAATCGACCTCGACCTCACAGGCGATATCCGGCGCGGTGGCCCGCACCGCCGCAAGGGCGGCGAGCACCGAACCGGCCGCGGCCACATGGTTGTCCTTGATCAAGGCGGCATCACCGAGACCCATCCGATGGTTGACCCCGCCGCCCACCCGTACGGCGTACTTCTGCAGGGCGCGCATGCCGGGCAGGGTTTTGCGGGTGTCGCGGATGCGTGCACCCGTGCCGTCCACCGCGTCGACCCATTTGGCTGTCGCGGTGGCGATACCGGACAGATGACAGACCAGATTGAGCATCGTGCGCTCGGCCGTCAACAGACCCCGGGTGGGTGCCTGCACCCGCAGCAGCGCCTGACCGGGCTGCACCCGGGTGCCGTCGGCCAGCCGCTCGAGCACGGTGTAGCCGTCGGCACCCAACACGGCGTCGAGCACCAGGACGGCCACGTCGACACCGGCGGCGACACCGTGCTCACGTGAGGCCATGGCCGCGGTGGTGACCGCGTCTGCCGGCACGGTGGCCTCGGTTGTGACATCCGGGCCGTAGCGCAGGTCCTCGTCCAGCGCGCGCTCAATGAGGGCACGGGCCTCGGCGCGTTCGGCATCGGTCAGTGCGTGCATCTGCACTCCGTTCATCAGCTTGCCGCCAGCGGTGCGACCACCTTCGGCGCACCGGAATCATCGAGTCGCACGGTGGCGCTGTACGCCTGGGCGTCATCGCTGTCGGGATGGTCCGCGCGGTGGTGACAACCGCGGGATTCGTTGCGTGCCAATGCCGCCGCGGCCACGGCTCGTGCCGTGAGGGTAAGCGCCGCATCCTCGACACGCTGCCGGTCGGTCAGCGGGCGGTCGACGGCACCGGCGAGCACCGCGGTCAGCTGGTCCAGCCCGGCGGCATCGCGAACGACCGAAGCATCGCGACTCATGGCGTGCTGCAGCGTGCTGCGTTCCAGCATCGGCGCGCGCGGTGGGCCGTCGAACACCGCACGGGTGGCTCCCGCCTGCTCGGCGTGCGCGGCCGCGGCCCGGCCCGCGCGTCCGCCCATGACAAGGCCTTCCAACAGACTGTTGGAGGCCAACCTGTTGGCGCCGTGCATACCGGTGCGGGCCACCTCGCCCGCGGCGAACAAACCTGCCAGTTCGGTACGGCCGTGCACATCGGTGTGCACTCCTCCACAGCTGTAATGCGCACCCGGTACCACCGGGATGGGTTGGCGGACCGGGTCGATGCCGGCGGCCCGACAGGCCGCGGTGACGGTCGGAAAGCGCTCGGCGACATCGGGCACACCGGTCGCGTCGAGATAGACGCAGGCGTCCCCGGTGGCGCGCAGGCGCGCATCGATCGCGGCCGCGACCACATCCCGGGGCGCCAGGTCGCCGAGTGGATGCACGCCCGCGGTCACCGAACCACCGTGGCGGTCGACGAGAATCGCCCCCTCACCGCGCAGGGCCTCGGTGATCAGCGGTCGGCGGCCGCCGGCCGCTCCGGCGAACAGCATGGTCGGATGGAACTGGACGAACTCGATATCGCCGACCCCGACGCCGGCCCGCAAGGCCAGGGACACGCCATCGCCGGTGGAACCCACCGGATTGGTGGTGGCGGAATAGAGATGGCCCAGCCCACCGGTGGCGAGGATCACCGATGGCGCATGCAACAGTCCCGGTCCGGCCTCGCTGTGCACCAGCACACCGGTGACACCGGCACCGTCCCGGCAGATCTGCACCGCCACATGGTGATGGCGGATGTCCAGCCGCGCCGCAGCGGCATCGAGGGCGCGTTGCACCTCCGCTCCGGTGGCATCACCGCCGGCGTGGATGATGCGGCGGCGGGTGTGGCCACCCTCGCGGGTCAGCGACCACTGCCCGGGCCGGGATTCGTCGAACCGGGCCCCGTCGGCGACCAGTTCCGACACCGCGGCGTATCCGTCGGCGACGATGGATCGCACAGCGTCGGCATCGCATAGTCCGCCGCCGGCGGCCACCGTGTCGGCCACATGCGCCTGCACCGAATCCTCGGTGCTCGGCAGGACCACGGCGATCCCGCCCTGGGCATAGAAGGTGGCCGTCTCGCCGACCTTGCTGAGCACCACGACCTTTCGGCCCGCCCGCGCCGCGGCCAAGGCGGCGACCAACCCGGCGACCCCGGTCCCGATGACGACGACGTCAGCGCGCTGCTGCCAAAAGCCGGCACCACCGCACGCGCTGGTCCCCCGGGTCGCTGCGCTCCCGCCCCCGGGGGCGGTCATTCCCCGCCGCCGGGCTGCCCGATCTCGATCATGCGCTGCACACTCTTACGCCCGGCCGCGGCGACATCGGCGTCCACGTGCACCTCATCGGCACCCTCGACCAGGCAGCGCAGCAACGCCGCGGGGGTGATCATCTTCATATAGCTGCACGACGCCCGGTCGTTGACCGCGAGGAAGTCGACTTCCGGTGCCGCCCTGCGCAACTGGTGCAGCATGCCGACCTCGGTGGCGACCAGGACCTGGCGGGCGCGGGTCTCACGCGCGGCGTCGAGCATGCCGCCGGTGGACAGGATCTTCACCCGCTCCTCGGGCACGGCGCCCTCACCGGCGAGGTACAACGCCGAGGTGGCACAACCGCATTCGGGATGCACGAACAGCTCAGCATCCGGGTGCGAGCGGGCCTGCGCGGCCAGCTCGTCACCGTTGATACCGGCGTGCACGTGGCATTCACCGGCCCAGACGTGCAGATTTTTGCGGCCGGTGACACGGCGGACGTGCGCTCCCAGGAACTGATCGGGGCAGAACAGCACGGTGCGGTCTTCCGGGATGGAGGCCACGACCTCGACCGCGTTCGAGGAGGTGCAGCAGATATCGGTGAGCGCCTTGACTGCGGCGGTGGTGTTCACATAGGACACCACGACGGCGTCGGGGTACTCGTCCTTCCAGGCCCGCAGTTCGTCGGCGGTGATGGAGTCCGCCAGCGAGCAACCTGCGCGCTGATCGGGAATGAGCACCGTCTTGTCCGGGCTGAGGATCTTCGCCGTCTCGGCCATGAAGTGCACACCGCAGAACACGATCGTGCCTTCGGACGCCTCGGCGGCGATGCGCGACAGCGCGAGCGAGTCACCGACGTGGTCTGCCACATCCTGGATGGCCGGCAGCTGGTAGTTGTGCGCCAGCAGCGTCGCGTTGCGCAGATCAGCGAGCCTGCGCACCTCTGCGGCCCACTGCCCGTCGGGCACGATGCCGCCGTATCCGCCGGGGCCGTCGACGATGCGTGCAGCCAGCACGCTGGTGAGTGCGCCGGTGCGATCCAGGACCGTCATGGCAGTCTCCTTTTGCCTACCGAGGTTTTCGACTTATGATCGAAAACATGGCTCATCGTAGCACCGAACACGAAGTGCTCGCCGTCGTGCTCCAGGTTCGCCGGCTCGACACCAAAAATCCGCAGCTCAGCGTCTTGCTGTGGGAACGCGCGATGGATCCCGAACGCGGCGCCTGGGCACTGCCCGGCGGCCGCCTGCGTCACGACGAGGACATGATCAGTTCAGTTCGGCGCCAACTCGCCGAGAAGGTCGACCTGCGCGAACTGACCCACCTGGAGCAACTCGCGGTGTTCTCCGATCCGGCCCGGGTGCCGGGGGCGCGCACCATCGCATCGACCTTCCTCGGACTCGTGCCCTCCCCCGCCACCCCCGCGCTACCGCCGGACACCCGCTGGCACCCGGTGTCGAACCTTCCGCCGATGGCCTTCGACCACGGCACCATGGTCGAGAACGCATGCGCCCGACTGATCGCCAAACTGTCGTACACCAATATCGGTTTCGCCTTGGCACCAAGGGAATTCGCATTGTCGACATTGCGGGACATCTACAGCGCGGCACTCGGACACCCGGTGGACGTGACCAATCTGCAGCGGGTGCTCGAGCGGCGGCAGGTGATCACCAGGACGGGCACCACGGCCCGTTCCGGCCGCAGCGGCGGGCGGCCCGCGGCGCTGTACCGGTTCGCCGAGGACCGGTATCGGGTGACCGACGAGTTCGCAGCGTTACGGCCCCCAGGGTGAGTCGGACTGGATTCTTAGACGGTTCTTAAGTAACAATGCCCGGATGAACTTTGGCAGCTCCGCCGTATCGGATGCCGAATGGATCGGCGCCGTCCCGCATGAGGCGCTCGACCGACGCGCCCGCCCGCAGCTGCCCGAAGACGATCCGTTCTATGTGGCACCGGAGGGGTTCCAGCACGCCACCCCGGGCACCGTGCTGCGCAGCCGAGACGTCGAGCTGGCCTTCCTCGGCCTGATACCGCAGCAGATCCGGGCAGTACAACTGCTGTACCGAACCACCGATATGAACGGCAGGCCCGAGGCCGCCGCCACGACGATCGTCATCCCGGCGGAGCGTGGGCCCGAGCAGATCTGCCCGCTGGTCTCCTACCAGTGCGCGATCGACGCGATCACCTCGCGATGCTTTCCGTCCTATGCTCTGCGCCGCCACGCCATGGCGCCGGGCTCGGTGCCACAGTTCGAGATGCTGCTGATTGCCGCCGCGATCGCCGAGGGCTGGGCGGTCTCGGTGCCCGACCACGAGGGCGTCAACGGCAGCTGGGGTACGCCGTACGAGCCCGGCTACCGCGTCCTGGACGGCCTGCGGGCGGCTCTGAGCTCCGAACAGCTCGCGCTCTCCCCCGAGGCGCCGATCGGCCTGTGGGGCTACTCCGGTGGCGGGCTGGCCAGTGCCTGGGCCGCCGAGATGAGCGGAAGCTACGCACCGGAGCTCAATATCGTCGGCGCCGTCCTCGGCTCCCCGGTCGGCGACCTGGGCCGCACGTTCCGCAAGCTCAACGGCACCTTCGCCGCGGCCCTGCCCGCGCTGGTGGTCGCGGCGCTGGCCGATGTCTACCCCGGTCTGCAGCGGATCATCGCCGAGCACACCAGCGAATACGGCCGTGACCTGCTGGACCGGCTGCACCACATGACGACGGTGGAAGCCATCGTGCGGTTCTGGCGCACCGATATGGGCGATCTTCTCGATCAACCGCTGGAACAGATCCTGGCCACCCCCGAGGTGCAGCACGTCTTCGACGACATCAAGCTCGGTGCCGCGGTGCCGACCCCGCCGGTGCTGATCATCCAGGCCGTGCACGACGAGATCATCTCGGTGGACGGTATCGACGAGCTGGCCGACACCTACTCCTCCGGCGGCGCACACGTCACCTACCACCGGGACATGTTCAGCGAGCATCTGCTGCTGCATCCGATGTCCGCTCCGATGGCGTTGCGCTGGCTGTCCGATCGCTTCGCGGGCCGACCGCTCGGCGCCAACCTGGCGCGCACCACCTGGCCGACGCTGTTCAATCCGTCGACCTACCGCGGTATGGCGCGGTTGGCGGTCATCACGGCGAAGGTGCTGACCGGACGGCGTCTTCGCCGGCTGCCGCTGTCGGTTCTGGACCGCTGACCGGCACGACCGGCGGGTAGATCCCGGGATAGCGCGCCGGCGGCCACGCGCCGAGATCGTCACGAGAGGCCGATACGGCCAGCAACGCGTACGTCATCGCCGCCACCGCGGCCGGGAGCAGGAACGTGGCGGCCACGACGAGGGGGCCGTGGCCGAAGAACACCGCGGGAGCCTCCAACACGTAATGGACACGGTCGTTCTCGGTGACCGGGGCGGTGTCCACGTCGATGCTGCCGTAGCGCCAATGAACCAGCACCGCACCGATCCCGGCCGCGACCCCCACCGCGGCCGCCGCCCCCGCCGACAGCGCGGCCACCAGCACCGGACCTCGATGGGCTCGCCATTGCCAGACCGCCACGGCGGCGACGACGGCGACCACGCCCGCAAATCCGACGAGCAGGAACGCGCCGAGGAAGAGCTGGTCGGAGTCATTGCCCAGGTAGGCCTTGACCCGGTCACCGGATCGGGTGAGCGCGACGATGCCACGGGCCGGCGGCGCCAGCCATGCCCACAGCCCGCCGATCGGCACCCCGATCACCAACAACGCCAGGAACACCCGCAAAGCAGCGGCCCGCCGCGTGGTGCGCGGCGTTGCCGCAGGTTCGGCGACGATCATCGGCGCGCGTCGAGATCGATGGAGTCGACCGCGCCGTGCCGCGAGCATTTCGCCGACCAGCCGGTGGGGCGGACCTGGACGATCATCCGGCGCCCACACGCGGCGCAGAACCGCGGCGGTTCCAGACCCAACGCGGCCGCCGTCGGGATGGCCGTGCCTGCGTCGTCGCCGAGTTCGACGCCGGTGTAGAGGTTGTAAACACCGGCGGCCACCGGGGCCGGCAGCGCCTGGGATTCGTCGATCATCACCCTGTCAGTTCTACAGCGCGCCCTAGAGCGTCGCGTTGAGAGCCTTGATGGGCATCTGCAGATCATCGAGCAGTTCCAGATCGGCCTCGGCCGGCCGACCCAGTGTGGTGAGGTAGTTGCCGACGATGACGGCGTTGATACCGCCCAGGATGCCCTGCTTGGCGCCGAGGTCACCGAGGGTGATCTCACGTCCGCCGGCAAACCGCAACATGGTGCGGGGCAACGCCAGCCGGAACGCGGCGACGGCCTTGAGGGCCTCGGCGGCGGGCAGCACCTCCAGATCACCGAATGGCGTCCCCGGCCGCGGGTTCAGGAAATTCAGCGGCACCTCGTGCGGGTCGAGCTCGGCGAGATTGGCGGCGAACTCGGCGCGCTGTTCCAGCGTCTCGCCCATCCCGAGGATGCCGCCGCAGCAGACCTCCATACCGGCCTCGCGCACCATCCGCAGGGTGTCCCAGCGCTCTTCCCAACTGTGGGTGGTCACCACGTTGGTGAAGAAGGAACGGGCGGTTTCCAGGTTGTGGTTGTAGCGGTGCACGCCCATATCGGCCAGGCGCTGCACCTGTTCCTCGGTCAGCATGCCCAGCGAGCACGCGATCTGGATGTCGACCTCGTTGCGGATGGCCTCGATTCCGGCGGCGACCTGGGCGAGCAGTCGCTCATCGGGGCCGCGCACGGCGGCGACGATGCAGAACTCGGTGGCGCCGGTCTTGGCGGTCTGCTTGGCCGCCTCCACCAGGCTCGGGATGTCCAGCCACGCGCTGCGTACCGGGGAGGCGAAAAGCCCGGACTGCGAACAGAAGTGGCAATCCTCCGGGCATCCGCCGGTCTTAAGGCTGATGATGCCCTCGACCTCGACATCCGGCCCGCACCACTTCATCCGGACCTCGTGGGCCAGCTCGAGCAGATCGTCGAGTCGATCATCGGACAGCTGCAGCACCTGCAGCGTCTGCTCCTGGTCGAGACCGACACCGCGGTCGAGTACCTGCTCGCGCGCTACCGCCAGAATGTCGGTCATCAGTGAACCTCCGTCGTGGATGCCTTGAACACCGTTCAAGCTTGAACGGTGTTCAGGTTAAGGTAAGCGGGTGCAGCTCCACAAACGGGATGTGGTCGACGCGGCGACAGCACTGCTCGACGACTTCGGCATCGCCGACCTGACCATGCGCAGGCTGGCCCGTGACCTCAACGTCAGCCCAGGCGCGCTGTACTGGCATTTCGCCAACAAACAGGAACTGCTCGGCGCGGTCGCCGACCGGATCCTGCAACCGGCGCTGGAACAACCCACGACCGGCACCTGGCGTGAGCGGTTGGACACCGCGTGCCGCCGACTGCGCGACGCCCTGCTGTCACATACCGACGGCGCCGAACTGGTCTCGGCGAGTTTTGCGGCAGGTCAATCGACGGCGATGGCAGAGATCGTCACCTGGTTGAGCACCGCGGCGATCGAGGCGGGCGTGGCGGGCGCACATGCCGAACTGGCCGCCCGCACCGTCGTCTACTACGTGCTGGGGTTCACCGTCGACGAACAGTCCCGCCTGCAGTGGGACGCCGCGGGCGCCGACCTTCCCGAGAGCCAGACCGCGCTGACCGGTGATGCGGGCCAGCGCTTCGGATTCGGCCTGACCCTGCTGATCGACGGGATGGCGGCCTACAGGTCGCTCAGCCGGTGATCGGCTGCTCGATGCGGGCATTGCCGTCCCAATGACGTAGGCCGGCGAACCCGCCCTCGATCTCCTGCCCTACTGCGGCGATCTCGCACACCGCGGCCAGCTGCTCGGCCGCGACCCGACGGGCCACCGTCACGTGCGGCGTCCACCCGCCGGGACCGCTATGGGGTAGCGCACCGGACGTCATGTGCGGCAGGCAGATTCGATGCACCTGCGCATGCAGGTCCAGCAATTCGGCGGACGGGACCACCAGCAGCGCCACCGTGTAGCGACCGTGACCGAACACCACCGGCGCACCGAGGCGGCACGGCATCGGGAGGCGCGGGAGCGCCGCAACCGGTCGGTGTCGGCCGCGTGCGAGATGTCCTCGGCGACGGTCAGCGTGGTGTGCGGTCGGTTGCTCGCGCCGGTGTGATCGGCCTGGCTGGGTAGGTCGGCATCCTGCAGCGCGGTCCAGATCCGGCGCACCGCGGCATCGCCGGCGTCGTCGAGGGTCAACTCCACCGAATGGACCACGCGTCAGGCCAGTCCCGCGAGCCAGGGACGGTCGAAGGACTGCGCGGCGAGCGTCTCGAACTCCCGCGGAGTCACAGCCCCGGCGCCGGCAGGCAGCACCGCCCGGATCTCCCCCAGTTCTGCCAGCGCGGCCCGGTTCCCCTGCTCGGTGATACCGGGCTGCGACGGCCACGATCCGACGACCAGTCCGGCACTGTCCAGCCCGTGCCCGGCGAGGGCCTCCAAGGTCAGCGCGGTGTGGTTGAGGGTGCCGAGGCCGGGCGCGACGACCACCAGCACCGGAGCGCCCAGCTCTGCAGCCAGATCGCGCAGCGTCACGCCGTCGGCACCCAGTTCGACCAACAGACCGCCGGCGCCTTCCACGATGGTCAGCCGGCCGGGAGCATCGGCGGTCCGCACCGCGTCGAGCAATTCGGGCGCGGTCGGCAGTGCCAGCCCGGCCCGGTTCGCCGCCGCGACCGGGGCCAGCGGTTCGGGATAGCGCCAACCGCCGTGCAGCGCCGTGATACCGGCGAGCCTGCCGACCTCACCGAGGTCGTCGTCGCCGTCGACGGTTCCGGTCTGCACCGGTTTGCACACCGCCACATCGAGGCCGGCCAACCGCGCCGCACACGCCAACGCCGCGGTGGTGACCGTCTTGCCGACCCCGGTGTCGGTGCCGGTGACCATGACGATGCTCATCTGTTCTCGCTCACCCGAGAACCTCGGTCAGCACCTCACGGGCCAGCGCCATCTCCTCCGCGGTGAGGGCTGCCCTGGCCGTCAATCGCAGCCGCGAGGTACCCGCAGGCACCGTCGGTGGGCGGAAGCAGCCGACCCGCACGCCGCGGTCCAGACACGCCGAGGCAGCGGCGACGGCGACCTCGGGGTCGCCGAGGATGACCGAGACGACGGCCGAGGTCGGTTCCTCCGCGACATCGCAGATCCGGGCCAGTTCGGCCGCCCTGGCCAGTACCGCGCCCGCCAGCTGGGGCTGCGCGATCAACACCTGCAGCGCTGCCAGCGCGGCGCCGACGGCAGCCGGGGCCAACCCGGTGTCGAAGATGAAGGTGCGCGCCGTGTCGATGAGATGGGCCCGCACGACGGCCGGGCCGAGCACCGCCCCGCCCTGACTGCCGAGCGCCTTGGACAGCGTCGTGGTCATCACCACATCGGGCGCACCCGCCAAGCCGACCTCGTGCAGCACACCCTGCCCCCCGGCCCCGCGCACCCCGAGACCGTGCGCCTCGTCGACCACCAGCAGGGCGCCGAACCGACGGCACACCTCGTGCAGTTCGCGCAGCGGGGCCAACACCCCGTCGGTGCTGAACACCGATTCGGTGACCACCACGGCACGCTCCTCGGACCGGGCCGACAGCGCATCGGCGACCGCCGCGATATCGCGGTGCGGGGTCACCGCGACGCGGGCCCGCGACAGCCGGCACGCGTCGACGATCGAGGCGTGCGTCAACGCGTCGGACACCAGCAGCGAGCCGGGGCCGGTGAGTGAGACCAGCGCGCCGATGTTGGCGGTGTACCCCGAGGAGAACACCAGCGCCGACTCGAAGCCGGCGAACTCGGCGAGCGCGGACTCGAAGTGCTCGTGCAGTTCGGTGTTACCGGTGACCAGGCGCGAACCCCCGGCGCCGGCACCCCAGGTGCGCAGCGCCGCCACGCCGCCGGCCAGCACATCGGGGTGCTGGGAAAGCCCGAGGTAGTCATTGGATGCCAGATCGAGCTCGGTGCCGACGGGCGGCCGGGCCCGCAACGTGCGGCGCAGCCCTTGAGCGCGGCGGCGCTCCTCGACACCGGCCAGCCAGGCCAGTGGGGAAAGACCGGTGCGTGTCACTGGACGTCCTTTCGACACTTGAACACCGTTCAGGTTAATGCACGCGCGACCGCCACCATGCCCGCACCGATCTGACTCACCTCGTCCGACGTACAGATGAACGGCGGCATGGCATAGACCAGCGTGCCGAACGGCCGCAACCACAATCCGTGCTCGAGCGCGGTCTCGGTGGCCAACGCCATATCGACCGGCTCGGTCATCTCGATGACACCGATGCCACCCAGCACACGAACATCGGCCACCGAGGCCAGCTCGCGCGCCGGTTCCAGTCCGGCCCGCAGACCCGCCTCGATACCGGAGACCGCACCGCGCCAGTCCCCTTCCAACAGCAGCTCGACAGCGGCCACGGACACCGCACACGCCAGGGCGTTGGCCATGAAGGTCGGGCCGTGCATCAACGCGCCCGGGTCACCGCTACTGATCGTCGCCGCGATCTCCGCGGTGCACAATGTCGCAGCCAAAGTGACATACCCGCCGGTCAACGCCTTGCCCACACACATGATGTCGGGGCTGACACCGGCGTGGTCGGCGGCGAACAACTTTCCGGTTCGGCCGAAACCGGTGGCGATCTCGTCGAAGATCAGCAGGACATCGTGGCGATCGCAGATCCGGCGCAGCTCGACCAGGTACCGCGGATCGTGAAAACGCATCCCACCGGCACCCTGCACCACGGGTTCGACGATCACCGCGGCGAGCTCGTCGGCATGCTCGGTCAACTGCGCCTCGAAGGCGGCCACATAGTCGGCGTCGAACGGACCGGGCACCGCGGGCGCGAAGACCTGGCGGACCAGCACATCGCTCCAGATGGCGTGCATACCGCCGTCCGGATCGCACACACTCATCGGCGTGAAGGTGTCACCGTGATACCCACCCCGCCAGGTCATCAGCCGGTGCTTGGCCGGCCGTCCTCGGCTGCGCCAGTACTGCAACGCCATCTTGGCCGCCACTTCCACCGAGACCGAACCGGAATCGCTGAAGAACACGGTCTCCAGTCCGGCCGGGGTGATGTCGACGAGCAGTCGGGCCAGCCGGGCGGCGGGCTCGTGGGTCAGCCCGCCGAACATGACGTGGTTCATGGTGGCCAATTGCGCGCTCAACGCGGCATCCAGACGGGGGTGTCCGTGCCCGTGCACCGCGGTCCACCACGAACTCATCGCGTCGAGGGCGTCGATCCGACGTCCGCGGTGATGCAGTTCGAGCCAGGCGCCACGCGCGGCGGTGGCCACCACCGGCGGCAGCGCCGCGGAGCCCATGGTGCTGTAGGGGTGCCAGATGTGCGCGGAGTCGATCGCGCCGATCTCGGCCGGCGTCAACGCGGGCATGGCTCCGGACACTATCGCCTCACCCGGGCGGTGTGACGCCACGCCCGTGGCCTGAGGCACCCAGGATAATTGGGTAGATTGACTCCCCGACCATGATGACCCTCGCTCCAGCCCGACCTGCGCGTACCGATGGCCCGGTGTCCAGCACCGGAACCCGCACCTCGGGCTTCTATCGGCATGACCTCGACGGACTTCGCGGTGTCGCCATCGCACTCGTCGCGGTGTTCCATGTCTGGTTCGGGCGGGTCTCCGGCGGTGTGGACGTCTTCCTGGCGCTGTCGGGCTTCTTCTTCGGCGGACGGCTGCTGCGTTCGGCACTGGACGAGGCGACCGCCATCAGGCCGGTATCCGAGGTCATCCGGCTGGTCCGCCGGCTGTTGCCGGCGCTGATCGTGGTGCTGGCCGCCGCCGCGGTGTTGACCATCCTGATCCAACCGGAGACACGCTGGGAGACATTCGCCGACCAGAGCCTGGCCAGCCTGGGGTACTACCAGAACTGGGAGCTGGCCAATACCGCCGCGGACTATCTGCGCGCGGGTGAGACCGTCAGCCCGCTGCAGCACATCTGGTCGATGTCGGTGCAGGGCCAGTTCTACATCGCCTTCCTCGCCCTGATCCTGGCGCTGGCCTACACGCTGCGCGGCAGGCTGGGCAGGCACCTGCGGACCGTGTTCATCGTGGTGCTCACCGCCGTCACCATCGCCTCGTTCATCTACGCGATCCACGCCCACAACACCGATCAGGCCATCGCCTACTACGACAGTTTCGCCAGGGCGTGGGAGCTGACGCTCGGGGCGTTGGTCGGCGCCCTGGTCCCCTACGTGCGCTGGCCGATGTGGTTGCGGACAGTCATCGCGATGATCGCCCTGGCGGCCATCCTGTCCTGCGGCTGGCTGATCGACGGTGTCCGCGAGTTCCCCGGACCGTGGACGCTGGTGCCGGTCGGGGCGACCATCCTGTTCATCCTGTCCGCGGCCAACCGCGCGGCCGACCCGCACACCGACGGCGCACTGCCCGCCCCGAACCGGTTGTTGGCGACCCGGCCGTTCGTCTGGCTGGGCTCGATCGCCTACTCGCTGTACCTGTGGCACTGGCCGCTGCTGATCTTCTGGCTGGCCTACAGCGGTAAGGAACACGTCGGCTTCGTCGACGGTGCCGCGGTGCTGCTGATCTCCGGCGTGCTGGCCTGGCTGACGATGCGTTACGTCGAGACCCCGCTGCGCTACCGAGCACCGGCGCGATCGACGACGGCGGCGACGGTTCCGTGGCGCGCGCGGCTGCGGCGCCCCACGATCGTGCTGGGCTCCTTCGTGACGCTGCTGGGCGTCACACTGACCGCGACATCGTTCACCTGGCGCGAGCACGTGACCGTCGAGCGGGCCAGCGGCAAGGAGCTCTCGGGGCTCTCGGCCAGGGACTACCCCGGGGCACGGGCGCTGATCAATCACGCGAAGGTTCCCAAGCTGCCGATGCGCCCGACGGTGCTGGAAGCAAAGAACGACATCCCCGAATCGACCCCGGCCGGGTGTATCAGTGACTTCGACAATGTCGACGTCATCAACTGCACCTACGGGGACAAAGAGGCCACCCGCACGATCGCCCTGGCGGGCGGCTCCCATGCCGAACACTGGATCACCGCTCTCGACCTGCTCGGCAGGCTCCACGATTTCAAGATCGTCACCTACCTCAAGATGGGCTGCCCGCTGACCACCGAGCAGAAGCCACTGGTGATGGGCGACAACCGTCCCTACCCGAAATGCCGGGAGTGGAACGAGAAGGTCATGCCCAGACTGCTGGCCGACAAACCGGACTACGTCTTCACCACCTCCACCCGACCGTGGAACATCAAACCCGGCGACGTGATGCCCAGCCAGTACCTCGGTATCTGGCAGGAGTTCCTGGACGCGGGAATCGACGTGCTGGCCATGCGTGACACTCCATGGCTGACGCGTAACAACAAGCCCTATTTTCCCGCCGATTGCCTGGCCAGTGGCGGCGACGCCATCTCCTGCGGTATCGATCGGGCTGAGGTACTGTCCGACACCAACCCCACACTCGACTATCTGGAACGGTTCCCCAACCTCAAGCCGCTCGATATGACCGACGCCGTGTGCCGACCGGACTTCTGCCGGGTAGTGGAGGGAAATGTGTTGATGTATCACGACTCTCACCATCTGTCGACAACCTACGTGCGCTCCATGACCAACGAACTCGGACGGCAGCTGGCAGCCGCGACCGGCTGGTGGTGACGTGGCCACGACGGTCTGGCCCGGTACGCCCTACCCACTGGGCGCCACCTATGACGGTGCAGGAACCAACTTTTCGTTGTTCTCCGAGGTCGCCACGCTGGTCGAACTCTGTCTGATCGCCAAGGACGGCACCGAGCAACGGATTCCGCTCGACGAGGTCGACGGCTACGTCTGGCACGCCTACCTGCCGACGGTGAGTCCAGGCCAGCGCTACGGCTTCCGGGTGCACGGGCCGTGGGATCCCGGCGTCGGGCAGCGCTGCGATCCGAGCAAGCTGTTGCTCGACCCCTACGGCAAGGCCTTCTACGGCAACTTCACCTTCGGTCAGGCGTTGTTCTCCTACGACCTGGAGTCCGACCATCCGGCCGTCACGCCGGCCGATCCCGCGGTGGACTCCCTCGGCCACACCATGACCAGCGTGGTGATCAACCCGTTCTTCGACTGGGGATCGGACCGTGCCCCCAAGACCCCTTACCACGAGACGGTCATCTACGAGGCTCATGTCAAGGGCCTGACCCAATGCCATCCCGACATCCCCGAGGACCTGCGCGGCACCTACGCCGGACTCGCCCACCCCGCGATCATCGAACATCTCAAGGCGCTCAACGTGACCGCCATCGAACTGATGCCGGTGCACCAATTCCTGCACGACCACCGGCTGCTCGACCTCGGCTTGCGAAATTACTGGGGCTACAACACGTTCGGCTTCTTCGCACCCCATTCCGAATACGCGTCGAACCGCCACGCCGGCGGCGCGGTGGCCGAGTTCAAGGCGATGGTGCGTTCCTTCCATGCGGCGGGTATCGAGGTGATCCTCGACGTGGTCTACAACCACACCGCCGAGGGCAACCATCTGGGTCCGACACTGAATTTCCGCGGAATAGACAACGCGGCGTACTACCGGCTACTCGACGGTGAGGAGCAGTTCTACAAGGACTTCACCGGTACCGGTAACAGCCTCAACGCCAGACACCCGCACACACTGCAGCTGATCATGGACTCGCTGCGGTACTGGGTGCTGGAGATGCACGTCGACGGTTTCCGTTTCGACCTGGCCTCCACGCTGGCGCGCGAATTCTACGATGTGGACCGGCTTTCGGCGTTCTTCGACCTGGTACAGCAGGATCCCGTGATCAGCCAGGTCAAGCTGATCGCCGAACCGTGGGATGTCGGCGAAGGCGGTTATCAGGTCGGCAACTTCCCTGGTCTGTGGACCGAATGGAACGGCAAGTATCGCGATACGGTGCGCGACTATTGGCGCGGCGAACCGGCCACCCTGGGCGAGTTCGCATCCCGGCTGACCGGGTCCTCGGATCTCTACGAGCACACCGGGCGCCGGCCCGGCGCCAGCATCAACTTCGTCACCTGCCACGACGGGTTCACCCTTGCCGACCTGGTCTCCTACAACGAGAAGCACAACGAGGCCAACGGTGAGGACAACCGGGACGGCGAGAGCCACAACCGATCCTGGAATTGCGGTGTGGAGGGGCCTACCGACGATCCCGCCGTCATCAGCCTGCGGTCCCGGCAGATGCGCAACATGATCGCCACCCTGATGGTGTCGCAGGGCACCCCCATGATCAGCCACGGCGACGAGATCGGCCGCACCCAGGGCGGCAACAACAATGCCTACTGCCAGGACTCGCCGGTCGCGTGGGTGGACTGGGCCAAACTCGACGAGAACGCCGAACTGCTCGAGTTCACCCGCAAGGCAGTGGCCCTACGCAAGAAGCACCCGGTGTTCCGACGGCGCCGGTTCCTGGCAGGCAACCCGATCCGCAGCGGTGAGCAGGTACGCGATATCGCGTGGCTGACCCCGGCCGGTGCGGAGATGACGCCGCAAGACTGGGGATCGGGGTTCGGTAAGAGCATCGCGGTCTTTCTCAACGGCGACGCCATCCCC
The DNA here is from genome assembly GCF_036946495.1 of Mycolicibacterium neoaurum. NCBI lineage: Bacteria > Bacillati > Actinomycetota > Actinomycetes > Mycobacteriales > Mycobacteriaceae > Mycobacterium > Mycolicibacterium neoaurum. The sequence goes on along the minus strand of NZ_JAQIIX010000001.1, from coordinate 200,310 downwards.
GAGCCCAACGCGCGCGGTGAGCGGGTGCGCGACGATTCGTTCCTGCTGTGCTTCAACGCACACGACGAGGAACTCGATTTCGTGCTGCCACCCGATGATTACGCCGAAAAGTGGGTAACCGCGTTGGACACCGGCGACCCCGCCGGTGCCGACGAGGTGACCATATCTGCCGGCGAGAAGATCTCGCTGCAGCCACGATCACTTCGGGTGCTCAAGAAAACGACCTAGGCGGTAACGGCTGATGGGTGTCCCGGTCTCCACATATCGACTGCAGATGCGCGGGGACGCGTTCACTTTCGCCGATGCACTCGCCCTGCTCGACTACCTGGACGAGTTGGGGGTCAGCCATCTGTACCTGTCCCCCATCCTGACCGCCGCGGTGGGCTCGACGCACGGCTACGACGTCACCGATCCCACCACGATCTCCGCGGCCCTCGGCGGTCCCGACGGGTTTGCCGCTCTGTCGGCCGCGGCGCGCGAGCGGGGCCTCGGCGTGATCGTGGACATCGTGCCCAATCACGTCGGCGTGGAGGATCCCCGGGCCAACCCCTGGTGGTGGGATGTGCTCACCCACGGCAGGGATTCGGCGTACGGCGCGTACTTCGACATCGACTGGGATCTGGCCGACGGACGAATCGTGTTGCCGGTGCTGGGTTCTGACGATGACATCGCCGGGTTGGCCGTCGACGGCGACGTGTTGCGCCTGGGCGACCGGACGTGGCCGATCGCGCCGGGTACCGGCAGCGGCACCGTCGAGCAGGTCTATGGGCGCCAGCACTACAAGCTGATTGGCTGGCGCAACAACGTGTGCGGGTATCGCCGATTCTTCTCCATCACCTCGCTGGCCGGATTGCGCCAGGAAGACCCCGAGGTGTTCGCCGCATCGCATGCCGAAGTGGCCCGGTGGTTCAGCGACGGACTGGTCGACGGGCTGCGCATCGACCACCCCGACGGGTTGACCGACCCCGCCGACTACCTGGCGCGGCTGCGCGAACTCGTCGGCCAGGACGCCTGGATCGTGATCGAGAAGATTTTGGCCCCCGACGAGGCCCTGGACACCGCGCTGCCGGTCGATGGCGCCACCGGTTACGACGCGTTGCGCGAAGTGGGGGGCGTCTTCATCGATCCTTCCGCCCGGTCCGAACTCGACGGGCTCTACGGCGGTACCTCCGAGTACGCGAGCCAGATCGCCGAGCTCAAGAGGACGGCAGCGACGGTGACCCTGGCCAGCGAGCTGGCCCGGGTGCGCCGGACGATCGTCGCCGAGACGCGGACCGACCACCCACAGCTGCCCGAATCGATCACCGCACTGCTGACCCATATCGGCGTCTACCGGTTCGACTATCCCGCCCTCGCCGCACTGGGCCCGGTGGCGATCGCCGAAACCATCTCCGCCCGTCCGGATCTCGCTGCCCCACTGCAGATCGTGGCCACTGCACTTGCCGGAGCCGGCGAATCGGCCAAACGCATCCAGCAGCTGTGTGGTGCCGTCACCGCCAAAGCCGTCGAAGATTGTCAGTTCTACCGGGACGCTCGGTTGGTCACCCTCAACGAGGTCGGTGGCGAACCCGACCTGTTCGGTGTCAGCGCCGCCGAGTTCCATGCCCGCAACGCCACCAGGGCGGCGTTGTGGCCGCACGCGATGGTGACCACTTCCACCCACGACACCAAGCGCAGCGAAGACGTCCGGGCGCGCATCGGCGTGTTGTCCCAGGTGCCTGCGCTCTGGGCCGACCGGGTGGCACGCTGGTCGCAGGTGGTCATCGCTCCCGATGCAGATACCGCGCTGTTCCTGTGGCAGAACATCTTCGGCGTCTGGCCGGTGGATGGCGAGGTAACCGACGAACTGCGCACCCGGCTGCATGCCTATGCCGAGAAAGCGATCCGCGAGGCCGGTGTGCACACCACCTGGAACGACCCGAACACGGAGTTCGAAGCGGCGGTGCACGACTGGTTGGACGCCGTGCTCGACGGACCGGTGGGTACCGAACTCACCGCGCTGGTGGGCCGGCTCCAGCCGCACGCGCTCAATGATGCCGTGGGCCAGAAGCTGCTCGCGCTCACCGTGCCGGGCATTCCCGACGTCTACCAGGGCACCGAACTTCTCGACGACAGCCTGGTCGATCCGGACAACCGGCGACCGGTGGACTACTCGGTTCGTCGAAAGGCGCTCACCGAGCTGGCCGACCCCAAGATGCGGATCGTCAACGCCGCGTTGCGATCACGACGCGAACGGCCCGAGACCTACCTGAGCGGCGGATACCGCCCACTGCTGGCCGGCGGTCCGGCAGCCGATCATGTCCTCGCCTACTCCAGGGGCGCCGACGTCGTGGTGGCGGTCAGCCGATGCACCGCCCGGCTCGAAGACACCGGTTGGGGTGAGACCAGTGTGACGCTGCCCGAGGGTCACTGGACCGACCGATTGACCGGTCGCACGTTCGTCGGCGTCGCCGATGCAGCCGACCTGTTCGCCGAGCTGCCCGGCGTGCTGCTGGAGCGTGTGTGATGGCGACGTTCGAGGTGTGGGCACCCCGACCCGACCGGGTGCAGTTGGAGCTCGACGGTGTGCGGTACCCGATGGTGCGCGACGAGGCGAACTGGTGGCATGCCGATGTCCAGGCGCGTCCGGACAGCAGGTATGGATACCTGCTCGACGACGAGGACACGGTGCTGCCCGACCCGCGCTCACCCCGGCAACCCGACGGGGTGCACGGCGCCTCACAGCGGTGGCAGCCCGCGGCTCCGCCGGCGCCGTGGGCGGGCCGCTCGATCGAGGGCGCCACCATCTACGAGCTGCACATCGGGACCTTCACCCCGGCGGGCACCCTCGACGCGGCCGCCGAAAAGCTCGATCACCTGGTCGATCTGGGCGTCGATTTTGTGGAGCTGATGCCGGTCAACGCATTCAGCGGAAGCCACGGCTGGGGTTATGACGGTGTGCTCTGGTATGCCGTCCACGAACCCTACGGTGGGCCGGACGCACTGTTGCGCTTCGTCGATGCCTGCCATGGGCGGGGCCTCGGTGTGCTGATCGACGCCGTGTTCAACCACCTCGGACCGTCCGGGAACTACCTGCCGCGCTTCGGCCCGTATCTGTCCAGCGGCAGCAACCCGTGGGGCGAATCGATCAACATCGCCGACGACGGTGCCGACGAGGTGCGCCGCTACATCATCGACTGCGCGCTGCGCTGGATGCGCGAGTTCGGTGCCGATGGTCTGCGTCTGGACGCCGTGCATGCGCTGGTCGACACCACGGCCATTCACATCCTGGAGGAGCTGTCTGCCGAAACCGACAAGCTGGCAACGCAATTGGGTCGGCCGTTGGCGCTGATCGCCGAGAGTGACATGAATGATCCGCGGACCATCACGCCACGTGATCGAGGCGGGCTCGGGATGACGGCCCAGTGGGACGATGACATCCACCACGCCATCCACACCGCGGTCTCCGGCGAACGGCAGGGTTACTACGCCGATTTCGGCTCACTACAGACCCTGGCGCAGACATTGGGCCACGGCTTCTTCCACGCCGGCACCTATTCGTCGTTCCGCGGCCGGAGACACGGCCGCCCCCTGGACATCGCCACGGTGCCCGCGACGCGACTGGTGGCCTACACGCTGACCCACGATCAGGTCGGCAACCGCGCGGTCGGCGATCGACCATCGCAGAACCTGACACCCGGGCAGCTCGCGGTCAAGGCCGCACTTGCATTGGGATCGCCGTACACCGCCATGCTGTTCATGGGCGAGGAATGGGGTGCAAGCAGCCCCTTCCAGTTCTTCAGCTCGCATCCCGAACCGGAACTGGCCCGCGCCACCGCCGAGGGCCGCAAGGCCGAATTCGCCGCGCACGGATGGGATGCCGACGAGATCCCGGATCCACAGGACCCGGCAACCTTCGAGCGTTCCAAGCTGAGGTGGAGCGAGGTCGACCAGAGTGTGCACGCTCGCCTGTACCAGACCTACCGCGCCCTGATCGCGTTGCGGCACAACGAACCCGACTTCGCCGATCCGTGGCTGAGCCATCTGCGTATCGACTACGACGAGTCCGCACGCTGGATCATCATGTACCGCGGCAGTTTTGCGGTGATCTGTAACCTCGGCGACGTTCCGGTCACCGTGCCGGTGAGCGGCGAGGTCGCGCTGGCCTGGGAGCCGCCCTCACCAGGGGACGGCGGTACCCAGATCCCCGCGCAGTCGTTCGCGGTACTGCGGGATGTGCAGGCGGCTCAGGTCAGGTAGCGGTACGTCGGAGAACCCGGCTCGAGCAGTTCGACGTGGGCATCGGAGGCCTGCATGCGGGTCAACAGTCCGTCCAGGTCGCCGGCCGAGCCCATCTCGATGCCGACCAGGGCTTCGCCTGTCTCCCGGTTGTTGCGCTTGACGTACTCGAAGAGGGTGATGTCGTCGTTGGGCCCGAGCACCGTGTCGAGGAAGCCCCGCAGCGCGCCGGGCTCCTGTGGGAAGTCGACGAGGAAGTAGTGCTTGAGCCCACGGTGCACCAGGGAGCGTTCCAGGATCTCCCCGTAACGCGACACGTCGTTGTTGCCGCCGGAAATGATGCACACCACCGTCGCACCGGGGGTGATATCGGCCTCCAACAGCGCGGCGACCGACAGCGCGCCGGCCGGCTCGGCGATGATGCCCTCGTTCTGGTACAGGTCGAGCATCGCCGAGCACACCGCGCCCTCGTCGACCGCGGTCACCGACACCATGTCACCCGCGGCGGCCAAGGCGGCGAAGGTGTGCGTACCCGCGCGGGCCACCGCCGCCCCGTCGACGAACTGATCGACATGCTCCAGCGTCACCGGGGCGCCGGCCGCGAGGGCGGCCAACATCGAGGCCGCGCCCGCGGGTTCGGCACCGAGTACCGCGGTACCGGTGGTGCGCTCGGCAAGATAGGTGGTGATACCGGCGATACACCCGCCGCCGCCGATCGGGACGATCACCAGGTCCGGTTCACCGGGCAGCTGGTCGAGCAGCTCGACGGCGATGGTGCCCTGGCCGGCCATCGTGCGCGGGTCGTCATAGGGCGGCACCAGCGTCGCTCCGGTGCGGGCCACATCATCGAGCGCAGCCTGGGCGGCCATGTCATAGGTCTTGCCGCCGACGATCAGTTCGATGAACTCGCCCCCGTGGTAACGGATGCGGTCGCGCTTCTGCTTGGGCGTCTTGGCGGGCACGTAGACGCGTCCGTGCACGCCCATCGACCGGCAGGCCAACGCGAAGCCCTGGGCATGGTTGCCCGCCGAGGAACACACCACCCCGGCGGCGAGCTCCTCGGCGGTCAGCTGCATCAGCATGTTGTAGGCGCCGCGCAGCTTGTAGGAGCGCACCGCCTGCAGATCCTCGCGCTTGAGATAGACCTGCGCACCGGTGATCTGGGACAGCCGATCGCTGAACTGCAGTGGACTCACCGTGACCACACCCGAAATTCGCTCGGCAGCCTCATCCACGTCGGTGGCGGTCAGCGGCGAGGTGCTCTGGTTCAGATCGGTGGACACCCCGACAATGGTGCCACCACCTGGGCCGTCCGTGAAAATTGGCAATCGGACGTGACACGCCCAATACATAGTTTCGGTTGCCCGAACTCTGGGTTGCGAGTTATCGTGGTGCGGTGACGACCCAGACCGAATTCGCCATCGCCGGGGTGCCCTGGCCGATGCACAAGCTGCTCGCGCTGATCGTGGGCGTGCTGGTCCTGGCGCTGGTCGGCATGGTGACCGCGAGCATGGGCACCGCCGTCCTCACCGCCGCCGGTATCGCCACCGTGATCTGGGTGGCCGGCAGCATGGCTGCGCGCCGCTAGGTATCGACCGACACCGGTTGCAGATCGACCCCGCACGCGCACGCATCGATCGACGGGCACTGGCATTCCATCCCTCGGCGGATGGTCTCCTTGGCGCGCAGCAGCGAGGCGATGGTCGCGTCGATCTCGGCCAGCTTGGCCTGCGCCAACGCCCGGGAGGCGGGTCGACCCGGCGTGTCATCGCCGATCAGCACCGCGATGTCCTCCAGCGCAAACCCCGCCGTCTTGCATGCGCGAATGATCTCCAGCCGGACCAGCACCGTCTCCTGATAACGGCGTTGACCGCCCACCCGGTCCGGGGCGGGCAACAGCCCGACCTGCTCGTAGTACCGCAGGGTGGTCTGGGCAATCCCGGTACGGCGAGACACTTCGCCGATGGTCAACCCGGCCGCCAACGCCCCGGTCATTGCCGCCCCCTTCTCGACATCGCTTGACTTCGAGTCAACTCTAAGTTGTTCACTGGCGTCATGCCAGAAACAGATACCGACCTGACCACCCTGAGCCGATCCCGGTACGCCATGTTGCGCACCTACCGACGCGACGGTACGCCGGTCGACACACCGATGTGGTTCACACTGGACGGACGAACCATGTTGTTACGCACCAAGATCGGTCCCAAGACCCGTCGACTGCAGGCACACGCCGACGTCGAGGTGGCCGTCTGCGATCACCGCGGCGAGCACGTGGGCGACTTCCGTCCGGGCCGGGCCCGCTTGCTCACCGGCCAGGCGGCCGAGCAGGCCAATACCGCGCTGCACCGCCGCTACGGGTGGCAGTACAACGTCCTGCCGATGGTGAGGATCCCCGGTGTCACCAGCGTGCACCGCGACCTCCCGCTGCGCGAAAAGCTGCGTCGGGCAACGCATCGCGCGTTGTGGCCCGACAGCGCGATGGTGGCCATCGACCTGTAGGTCCGATCGCCGGTGCGGGTGGGATCAGCCGCCGAGACAACCAGGGCCGAGCAGTGCCTTGAGATCGCCCATCAACGCCGAGGACGGGGTGACCCGCAGTGACTGATCGAGCTCCAGAGTGGTGATGCGCTCACCGCTGATCAGCCGCAGATGCACCTGCGAGGTGCCGGGGTGCCGCGCCAGCACCTGCTTGAGCGCGGTCACCTTGTCCACTGTGCACTGCCGCGTCGGCAAGCTGACGGCGACGGGACGATCACCCTGGGCATTCGAGAAGTCGGGCACCACAAGGTCGTTGGCGATCAGCGAGATCCGATCGTCCCGGATGGCCACCTTCGCCCCGACGATGACCACCGCGTCATCGGCGATATCGGCGCCGAACGCCGAATAGGTCTGCGGGAAGAACAGCACCTCGATACCGCCGGTCAGGTCCTCCACCTGCGCCGAGGCCCACGGCAGACCGTTCTTGTTGACGCGGCGGTTCACCGAGGCGAGGATTCCGCCGATGCGCACCTGGGTGTCGTTGGCGATATCGCCTTCCAGGATCGCCGGGATCTGGGTGTCGACATGCGCGGCGAGCAGATGGGCGACACCGTCGAGGGGGTGGCCGGACACGTAGAGGCCCAACATCTCTCGTTCGAGCGCCAGCTTGTGCTTGTCCTCCCACTCTCCCTCGGGCACCGGGATGGTGAACACCGACTCCATCCCGGTGTCGGCGTCCCCGCCGCCGAACAGATCGAACTGGCCGATGGCCTCGGCCTTCTTGGTCCCGAGCACCGAATCGACCGCATCGGCGTGCACCAGGAACAGCCCCTTGCGAGGATGCCCCAGCGAGTCGAAGGCGCCGGCCTTGATCAACGACTCGGTCACCTTCTTGTTGCAGGCGGCGATGTCGATCTTGTTCAGATAGTCCGAGAAGTCGGTGTACTTACCCTTTTCGTTACGGGCGTTGATGATCGACTGGACCACATTGGCGCCGACATTGCGCACCCCGCCCAGGCCATAACGGATATCGTCGCCGACCGAGGCGAAGTTGTGCACCGACTCGTTGACGTCCGGGGGTAGCACGGTGATGCCGAGCCGGCGGCAGTCCGACAGGTAGATGGCGGCCTTGTCCTTGTCGTCACCGACCGAGGTGAGCAGACCCGCCATGTATTCGGCCTGGTAGTTGGCCTTGAGATAGGCCGTCCAGAAGGACACCAGACCGTAGCCGGCGGCATGCGATTTGTTGAACGCGTACCCGGCGAACGGCAGGATGGTGTCCCACAGCGCCTTCACCGCGGCCTCGGAGAACCCGTTGGCCGTCATCCCCTCCTTGAAGCCCTTGTACTCGGCCTCGAGCACCTCAAGCTTCTTCTTGCCCATGGCTTTTCGCAGCGCATCGGCCTTACCCATGGTGTAGGACGCGACCTTCTGCGCGATGAACATGATCTGCTCTTGGTAGACGATCAGGCCGTAGGTCTCGGCGAGGATCTCCTTGAGCGGCTCTTCGAGCTCGGGATGGATCGGTGTGATCGGCTGGCGACCGTTCTTGCGGTCGGCATAGTCGTTGTGCGCGTTCATACCCATCGGGCCGGGCCGGTACAGCGCCAGCACGGCCACGATGTCGTTGAAGCCGGTCGGCTGCATGCGCCGCAGCAGATCGCGCATCGGCCCACCGTCGAGCTGGAACACCCCGAGCGTGTCGCCGCGGGACAACAGCTCATAGGTCGCCGGATCATCGAGCGGGAGATGATCCATGTCCAGGTCGATACCGCGATTGGCCTTGATGTTCTCCAGCGCGTCACCGATGACGGTGAGGTTGCGCAGGCCGAGGAAGTCCATCTTCAGCAGGCCGATGGACTCACACGACGGGTAGTCCCAGCCGGTGATGATCGCGCCGTCCTGCGGGCGCTTCCACAGCGGGATCGCGTCGACCAGGGGTTCGGAACTCATGATCACCGCGCAGGCGTGCACGCCTGCGTTGCGGACCAGACCCTCCAGACCGCGCGCGGTCTCGTAGATGGTGCGCACATCGGGGTCGGTGTCGATCAGCCCCCGCACCTCGGCGGCTTCCTTGTACCGCTCGTGCTTCGGGTCGGTGATACCCGACAGCGGGATGTCCTTGGCCATGATCGGCGGCGGCAGCGCCTTGGTGATGCGGTCGGCGATGGCGAAACCGGGCTGGCCGTAGTTGACCCGGGCAGAGTCCTTCAGCGCGGCCTTGGTCTTGATGGTGCCGAAGGTGATCACCTGGGCGACCCGGTCGCTACCCCACTTGTCCGAGGCGTAGCGCACCATCTCACCGCGGCGGCGGTCGTCGAAGTCGATATCGATATCGGGTGCCGACGGGCGTTCGGGGTTGAGGAACCGCTCGAACAGCAGGCCGTGCGGGATCGGGTCGATGTTGGTGATGCCCATGGCGTAGGCCACCAGCGAACCGGCCGCGGACCCACGACCCGGGCCGACCCGGATGTTCACCGAGCGGGCGTAGTTGATCAGGTCGGCGACGATCAAGAAGTATGCCGGGAAGCCCTTGTCGCAGATGACCTTGATCTCGTAGTTGGCGCGGTCGATGTACTCCTGGGGAACCTGCGCGCCCGCGAACCGCCGCTCCGCCAGACCGGTCATCACCTCGTGGGTCAGCCAGGACTGCTGATCATGGCCGTCGGGCACCGGGAAGACCGGCATCCGGTCGCGCGGGGTCCACACGTCGGCGTAGGACTGCACGCGCTCGCCGATCAGCAGAGTGGAATCGCAGGCACCGGGCACCTGCGGATCCCACAGCGCCCGCATGTCGGCGGCGGACTTCAGGTAATAACCGTCACCGTCGAACTTGAACCGGGTGGGATCCGACAGTGTCTTGCCGGTCTGCACGCACAGCAGCGCCTCATGAGTCTGCGAGGCCTCGCGGGTGACGTAGTGGCAGTCATTGGTGGCCAGCGGCGGGATGCCGAGCTTGCGGCCCACCTCGAGGAGGCCGTCGCGGACCCGGCGCTCGATCTCGATGCCGTGGTCCATCAGCTCAAGGAAGAAGTTCTCCTTGCCGAAGATGTCCTGCCATTTCGCGGCGGCTTCCAGCGCCTCCCGCTCGTGCCCGAGCCGCAGCCGGGTCTGCACCTCCCCCGACGGACATCCGGTCGTGGCGATGATGCCCTCGGCATGCTCGGCGATCAGCTCGGCGTCCATGCGCGACCACTTGCCCAGCTGGCCCTCGAACGAGGCCAGCGAGGACAACTTGAACAGGTTGCGCAGACCGGCGGCGTTCTCGGCGACCATGGTCATGTGGGTGTAGGCGCCGCTACCGGAGACGTCGTCACCCTTCTGGCTGCGGTCACCCCACTGCACGCGCTTGGTGTCGAATCGCGAACCGGGGGCGATGTAGGCCTCGATACCGATGATCGGTTTGATACCTGCGGCGGTGGCCACGTTGTAGAACTCGCTGGCCCCGAACATGTTGCCGTGGTCGGTCATTCCGATGGCGGGCATCTCCAGGCGTTGGGCCTCGGCGATCATCGGCTTGACCTTGGCCGCGCCGTCGAGCATCGAATATTCGGTGTGGTTATGCAGATGCACGAACGAGGAGCCCATAGGACGACGATTCTATGGGTGCCGACCGACATCCCCGGGCGTGTCGCGGGCACGTGTCTGACACACCGCAGGCCGGGCCGGCCCGATCGGCCGGCGCCGACGGCGCGACACCGGTTGTATCGTGGGATTTCGTGATCGAGCTCAACGGTGTCGCCAAGACGTTCGGCGGCGTCACCGCTCTGCGGGACGTGAGCTTCGCGGTCCCCACCGGTTCGGTATGCGCCCTGCTCGGCCACAACGGTGCGGGCAAGACCACCGTGGTCAACATCCTCTCGACACTGGTGCGGCCCACGGCGGGCTCGGCGGTGGTGGCAGGCCATGATGTGGTCACCGAAGCCGCGCAGGTGCGCCGCGCCATCGGGGTCACCGGCCAGGACGCGGCGCTGGACCTGCGTCTGACCGGCCGGGAGAACCTGGTGCTGTTCGCCCGCCTGCGCGGGTTGTCGAAGAGCGGGGCCCGGGCCAGGGCCGACGAGCTGATCACCCAGTTCGACATGAGCGGGGCCGCCGACCGGCCGGTGAGCGGATACTCCGGCGGCATGCGCCGGCGCATCGACATCGCCGTGTCGCTGGTGGTGCAGCCCACCGTGCTGTTCCTCGACGAGCCGACGACCGGACTGGACCCGCGCAGTCGGCGAGACGTGTGGGATTTGGTCTCGGCACTGTCGGCGCAGCACATCACCGTCCTGCTGACCACCCAGTATCTGGAGGAGGCGGATGTGCTCAGCGACTCCGTCGTGATTCTGGATTCGGGCCGCGTGGTCGCCAGCGGGACGGCCGACGAACTGAAACGGCGAGCCGGGCCCGGCTACTGCCAGATGACGGTGATGCACGCCGAGGATCTGCCCCGCATCGCCGCGGCGCTCACCGATTTCGACGAGGTCGAGGTGGACGCGAAGGCCATGCGCGTCTCGGTGCCTGCCGCGCGCGGCACGGCGACGCTGTCGGAGGTGTTCCGACGCCTGGAGGACATCGGCGTCGAACTCCTCGACATCTCGTTGCGACGCCCGACGCTGGACGAGGTGTTCCTGCACCTGACCGCCCCCTCCCCCGCATCGTGAGCGCGCCGGTCATCCTGGCCGCGCGGCTCATGCGACGCAATCGGGTGGATCTGGCGTTCGCCGTCGTCGCTCCTCTGGTTGGCATCATCGGGCTGGTTTTCCTGCTGCAGGACGTCATCGTGACCGACGGGATGACCTACGCGCAGTACGTACTCCCGGCGGTCGTGGTGCAGGCGATGTTCTTCGGGGCGCTGACCACGACCGACCGTGCGGCCGCGGACAATGTCGACGGGATGAGCAGGCGGCTGCAGACCCTGCCGATCTCGCGGTACGCGCCGCTGACGGCGCGCATGTATTACTGCCTGGTGCGCGGCGTGCTCGCCGTCGTGGCCGCCACCCTGGGCGCCCTACCGTTCGGATTCCGATTCACCGGCGGAATCGGTTATGCTGCAGCTTTTTTCGCACTCGCACTGTTGCTGACCCTGGCGCTGTCACTGGGTGCCGATGCCGTGGGCGCGCGGGCGAAGCGCAGCGAGGTCGCCGGCCAACTGCTGCTGATCCCGCAGTTGCTGCTGGTCCTGTTGTCGACCGGATTGGCCCCGGCGGAGTCCTTCCCCACGGCGTTGCAGCCGTTCGTGTCGAGCCAGCCTGTCTCCCAGATCACCGAGGCCCTGCGCGATTTCACCGACGGCCGGGTTGATACGCCGAATGCGATGGCCAGCCTGGGTTGGTGCCTGCTGTTTCTTTGCCTCTTCGGCTACGCTGCCCTGCGCGAACAGCGACGAGTCCGATGACCCGGCCGCAACCGCAGCATCGTGGCGGGGCGAGGGCGCTGGCCAACGAGGTCTGGGTCTTCGCCGCCAGGTTGCTCGTGCAATGGTGCCGCCATCCCACGGTGCCGCTGCAGGCGCTGTTGTTCCCCGCCGTACTGCTGCTCACCTATAGCGTGCTGGTGGGCAAGTCGATGACCCGGATCACCGGCAACAGCGGACTCGACCTGCTCATCCCGGTGTGCGCGCTGGTCGGCGCCATGTCGGGGTCGGCGGCGTCGGGGTCGATGATGTCCCATGACCGCGAGAGCGGCTTGCTCACCCGCCTGTGGGTGATGCCCGTCCGCCGCGGTAGCGCGCTGGCGGGCATCGTGTTGGCCGAGGCCCTTCGCACGTTGCTGGGCACCGCGCTGGTCACCGCGATCGGCTACGGTCTCGGATTCCGCTTCCACGGCAACATCGCGGCGCTGGCGGGGTACCTGGTCATCCCGAGCCTGGTCGTGGCGGTCTACGCGATGATCGTCATCATCCTCGGGTTGCGCGGCGAGGGCCGTACCATCTTGGCCTGGTTCGGCACGTTGAGCGTCGGACTGGCTTTCGCCGCCGTCGTCCCCGCCGATAAGACCCCGGCGGCGCTGCGCCCGTTGGCCGAGCACCAACCCGTCGCCGCGGCGGTCGAGACGATGCGACTGCTGTCGGTGGGCGAGGCGGACATCGGACTACCGCTGGCCGTCACCGCGGTCTGGGTCATCCTGCTCGGGAGTATCTTCGGTCCCGCGGCGGTGCGCAGTTACCGGCGGGCGGCCGAGTCCGGGCCCGTCGGCGGCTGAGTCACCCACGGACTCGGCGCGTCGTCCCGTCACGATCATCCAGATCATCGTCGCGACAGCCGCCACGATGTAGACGAGTCCGGCCCACGCCAGATACCAGGGCTGACTGATGTCGTGGATGCTGGGCTGCGCCGAGGACAGCAGGGTCGGGACGCTGACCACCATCAGCACGAACCACGACCAACCCAGCAGGCGGGCACCGGGTTTCGCGCGCCAGGGCCCATGGAACAGCCAGATCAGCAGCGGCACCACCCACACCCAGTGGTGGGTCCATGCCACCGGCGAGGCCACCAGCCCGAAGATCTGGATCACCAACAGCGACGCCAGGCGGTCCCGTTCGCCGGCCACCGATCCCAGCGACCGCCACGCAAACACCGCGACCAGCGCGGTGAGCACCAGCGCGCCGATGAGCAGCGCCCCGGTGCCCACGTCATGGCCCACGATCCGCGACAACCCGCCGCGCCAGGACTGATTCCAGACCGACCCGACGGGAAGATCATGACCGGCCTCGCTCATGCGTCCGGGAAAGTACCGTCGCGTCTCGTCGGGCAATAACAGGTACCCGATGCCGACGGTCGCGAAGAACACCACTGCCGAGAAGAGGGCGGTCCCCCAGCGGCGTACACCCACGAAGTACACACCGGTGATGGCCGGGGTCAGTTTGATGCCGGCCGTCACCCCGATCAACAGACCGGACAACCACCAGCGTGTGCTGTAGGCGGCGTAGAGCACCGCGAGCATGAGGAAGATGCCGATCTGTCCGACCTGGATGCTGCCGCCGGGCGGCTCCATCCAGATCGCCACCGCGGTCCACAGCATGGCGATCCGCCGACTCCCACCACCGACGAAGCGCTGACTCAGACGCACGGTCGCGTACACCGCACCCACCAGGGCGATCTGCCACAGCAGCGCCGTGAGGCCGAACGGAAGCAGGTGCAGCGGATAGAACAGGATCGCGGCGAACGGCGGATAGGTGAACGGAAGCTGTTCGTTCTTCAACGGATCTGTGTAGAAGAACTCGTAGAGGGTGCCCGGATTGTTCAGGGCCGCGCCCCCGAGTACGTAGATACGTAAATCGAAGAAGGCGTCGCCCTCGACGAGGTAGTACCCCATGGTCGATGCCACCCGCAGGACCGCGCTGATCGCGAATATGGCCGGGGCCAGCGCTTTCAGACGCGCGAACCGATCCCGCGCCGACGGAACAGGATCCGTACTCACCGGGCGACTATAAGTCACCACGCCGCGCCCATGCTCGGCCGCGAGGGAGATCGCGCGGTTCCGCTCATCGGCTCGGCCGTTACCTCGGGTCGGACCGATCCACCAGACGACGAATCGGGTGGATCCGGTACGAAATCCGGTGAATCCAAGTAAAGGTGTGCCCCGATGCGCTTGTATGACAGCGATGACGTCATTAGGTTGACGCTGCGACGGGGTGGGTTTCGGGGTTGAATTCAGAGAAGCCCGCATTCTCGGTGTCAGTCGTAGACCGACGAAAAATCGATGATTGGAGTGCTGTGAAGCGTTGGGGGGAACGCGTGATACAGCTGGCGCCATGGTTGCTCATCGCCAGCATCGTCCTGCGATCGATCGGTACGACCGGCATCCCGGACATGTTCGTCGATCTGCGGGTGTACATCTTGGGTGGGGCCGCGCTGGATCACCCCGGCACGCTGTATCAGCTTAGTTATACGGATTTGCTCGGTGAGCAGTTGCCGTTCATCTACCCACCCTTCGCAGCCGTGCTTTTCTATCCGCTGCAATGGCTTCCGTTCTTCGTTGTTGCCTGGTTATGGCAATTCGCGACCATTGCCTGCCTCTACGGAATCGTGCGCATCAGTCAGCGCATGATCGGCAGAGGCGGTCACCGGATCGCCATGCTGTGGACCGCCGCAGCTATCTGGCTGGAACCGATTCGCCTGCTGCTCAACTATTCACAGGTGGGCGTGTTCCTGACGTTCGCGGCGCTGTACGCGGCCTTCACCTCGAGGTCCTGGCTGGCGGGTTTGCTGGTCGGCCTCGCCGCGGGGGTCAAGATCACGCCGGCCATCACGGGTCTGTACTTCGTGGCGATGCGGCGGTGGGCGGCCGCGGCGTGGTCCGTCGCGGCGTTCTTCGGCACCGTCGGCATCGCCGCACTGATCGCTCCGGGTGAAACACGGGAGTTCTTCGTCGCTCTGTTCAGTCGGGTCCCGGTCTCGACGGGCACCAGCAACAACCAGTCGCTGCTCGGCACCGTGTCCCGGATCGTCGGCTACGACGCCGGACGCACGGTCCTCGTCCCCATCGCGATCGCCGCCACCGCCGTGCTGTGCATATTCGCCTGGCGAGCGCTCGGCAGGACAGGAAACCGCGACATCCTCGGTTCACTGTTGGTGGTCCAGTTGTTCGGCCTGATGGCCTCGCCCATCGCGTGGACCCACCACTGGGTCTGGCTGGTGCCGCTGATGATCTGGCTGATCACCGGCCCATGGCGCGACCAGCCGGGGGCCCGCATCCTCGGCTGGGTGTGGTTCACGGTGTTGTTGGTCGGGATACCGTCGGCGTTGTCGCTGTTGCAGTCGAGCGTATGGACCATCTCCCGCCCGTGGTACCTCGCGTGGGGTGCGGCCGTGTACGTCCCGATGACGCTGGCGACGCTCACCTGGATGATCTTCGCCGGCCGGCGGGTCGACCGCGAGCGCGGAAGGGAACCTGTCGCTCTGGGTGCCCAGCACGTGGACACCGAGGTTTCGGTGGACCATGCCGTGCCGGTGCAGCCACAGCCGGTCACCCGGCCGGCCGGCTCACCTGTCCCTCAGACCAGGTAGGTCCACCCACACTTGATCCACCATTCCTTGTCCAGGCACAGCCTGCCGTCGATCACCGTCGTGTTCCGCACGATAGCGCTGAGGTCGGACGGGTTGATGCCGACGAACTCCGACCACTCCGTCAACACCATGACGAGATCGGCGTTCTCGCAGGCCTCGTCGACCGACGCCGCGTAGGACAGTGTCGGGAACACCGCCCGGGCGTTCTCGATCGCCTTGGGGTCATAGACCGTCACCGATGCACCCTGCAGCTGCAGCTGGCCGGCCACGTTGAGCGCGGGTGAGTCGCGGACATCGTCGGAATCCGGTTTGAAGGCGGCACCGAGGATGGCGATATTGGCGCTCTGCAATCCGACCGGACATGCCTTGCGGGCCACCTCCACCATGCGGGTGCGACGGCGCATGTTGACGTTGTCGACCTCCCGCAGGAAGGTCAGCGCCTCCGAAGCACCCAGTTCGCCGGCCCGAGCCATGAACGCCCGGATGTCCTTGGGCAGGCAGCCGCCGCCGAAGCCGATACCGGCGTTGAGGAAGCGACGGCCGATACGCGCGTCGTAACCGATCGCATCGGCGACGGCGGCCACATCGGCACCGACCGCATCGCAGACCTCGGCGATCGCGTTGATGAACGAGATCT
This sequence comes from Mycolicibacterium neoaurum, assembly GCF_036946495.1. NCBI lineage: Bacteria > Bacillati > Actinomycetota > Actinomycetes > Mycobacteriales > Mycobacteriaceae > Mycobacterium > Mycolicibacterium neoaurum. The sequence continues at coordinate 183,981 of NZ_JAQIIX010000001.1, read as the reverse complement.
TGGTTGCCAGAAAGGCATTCGCAGACACCTTGACCAGTTCGGCGGTCTCCGGATCGGTCAGGATGAATGGGGTTTCGCGCTCGAGGATCTGCGCGTACACCTCACGGGTGACGGCTTCGGCGCGCCCACCGGCCTGGCAACCCAGGACCACGCGGTCGGGCGTGATGGTGTCCTGCACGGCGTAACCCTCGCGCAGGAACTCCGGATTCCAGGCGATCTCGACGGTGATCCCATCGGCCAATTCCGTTGCGCGCCTAGTCAAATTGGCACATGTGCCCACGGGTACCGTGGACTTGCCCAGCACCACCACATCGCGTCGCAACAACGGCACGAGGGTGTCGACAACGGCATTGACGTAGCGCAGATCGGCCGCGGATTCGCCCTTCTTCTGCGGGGTTCCGACCGCGATGAAGTAGAGCTCACTCCATTCGGCGGCGTCTGCGTAGTCGGCGGTGATGGTCAACTTCCCGGCCTGCAGATGCTTGCGCAGCAGCTCGGCAACGCCCGGCTCGTAGAAAGGCACCTCGCCGTCGACCAACTTGGCGATCCGCTTCGGATCGGTCTCCACCCCGAGGACGTCATGGCCGAGCTCGGCCATACACACCGCATGGGTGAGCCCCAGGTATCCCAATCCGAACACCGTCAGACGCACATCGACCTCTCTGCCGCATATTGGTCACGCCGGATGCACCGACGGCTGACCTGGCCCGCCGACATGCCGGATAGCTACGTCGACGGTAGGGCGGATACCCCGCAGCAGAAACCTCGAACAGGTGAACATCGTGAGGCGGGTAGGCGAAGAGCCCCGGACAGGCCCGCACCGGATGAGCAGGCGCTAACGATCCCGCCACGCCGCGGTGACCATGGAGGCCTTCGCCACCGCGACACCGTAACCGACATCGGTGTCATCCTCGGCCGGGTCGTCGTCGACCGGGAAGGCTATCGGGGTGGTCTTCACCGGCTCGTCCCTGACCACACCGCGACGGTTCTGCAGGAACGTGAGGTGACTGCGCAGCTCGTTGGGCACCTTGTTGGGCCACCAATTCTTCTCCCCCAGCAGCACCGCGATCGCCGGCACCGTGATGGTGCGCACCACAAAGGTGTCCAGCAACAATCCGACACCGATGATGAAACCGGTCTGCACGATCGCCGCGATGCTGCTGACGGTGAGCGCCAGCATCGAGGCGGCGAAGATGAGGCCCGCGGAGGTGATGACACCGCCGGTCGCGCCGATGGTGCGGATGATGGCGACCTTGGTGCCCCGGTGCGCCTCCTCCCGGATCCGGGATATCAGCAGCAGGTTGTAATCGGCTCCGACGGCGACCAACACCAGGAACGTCATACCGGGGATGTTCCAGAAGATGGGTTGGCCGAGGATGAACTGGAAGAAGATCACCGCGATGCCGATCGCGGAGGCGTAGGACAACACCACCGAGATCACCAGGTAGATCGGGGCGACGATGGCCTTCAGCAGGAAGGTCAGGATCAGGAACACCACGATCAGGGTGACCAGCACGATGTACTGGAAATCGCCGTTGTAATAGCCGCGGACATCGTTCTGCACCGCGCTCAGGCCGACCATCGTGATATCGGCATCTTCCAACGTGGTGTTGGGCCGGGCGTTCTGCGCCGTCTCCACGATCTCGTCAACCTGGTCCATCGCATCGGTGCTCAGCGGATCCAGGGCGGTCTGGATGAGATAGCGCGCGGTGTGGCCGTCGGGAGAGATGAACAGCTGGGCGGCCTTCTCGAACTCCGGGCGGGTGAGGATCTGCGGCGGGATGTAGAAGCCGGACATCGACGGGTCGCCGGCATCGCGTTTCATCGCCAGCAGGAAGTCCGACGCCTGCGTCAGTCCTCCGCCCATCTGCCGGGTCTGATCGACCAGTAGCTGCACGCCCTGGGCGAGCAGGGCACTGGAATCGGCCAGTTTGTTGATGCCGTCGACCAATTCGTCGATCTGCTTTTCCACCGCCGCGGGGCTGTCCAGCCCCAGCTCCTCGACCGCGGTGAGCGAGCGCTCCAGGTTGTCGGTGACGCCGCTGACCGACTTCTCGAGGCTGTCGCCGGGCTGGGTGTTCTCCATCTGCTTGGACAGCTCATAGAGCTGCTGGATGGTGCCGTCATCGTAGGCGGCCATGATGTCGCTCATATCCGACCGCACGGCCTTACACACCGGGTCCATGGTGCACAGCGGGCTGGAGTTCAGCAGCGATACCATCGGCCCGAGCCAGATCGTGTGCAGCACAACCTGTTCGATGCCACCACCCATGGCACGGCCGACACCGCGCAGCAGGTCGACCATCCGGGCGGTGGCATCGATGCTGCGCAGTGTCTGGACTCCCCCGAAGTCCTGCTGCGTCTGGGCCAGCGACACCAGGATGGTCTTGATCGACCCCGCCGACCCGACGATCTCGTCGCGGATCTTGTCCAGGGCATCGGCCAGCGCGTGCGCGCCCTCGGACAGCTGGGTCAGCCGAGAATCGTTCTCGTCGATCAGGTTGGTCGCCTCGCCGAGCTTGTCGCCGACCTCACCGGCCTGATGGGTCGCTCGCGCCTCGGCCAGCATCTCCCCGTTGGGTCGGGTGATACCGCGGATGGCGTCGATATTGGGGATCTGGCTGATCCGGAAGGCCATCTGCTCCATATCCGCGAGCGCACGCGGGGAACGCAGATCCTGAGTCGGCGAGTGGATCACGATGAACTGCTGCAGCGAGTTGCTGATCGGGAAATGCTCGTTCATCCGCTCGTAGGCCTGGTTGCTGTTCGAGTCCTCCGGGAGATTTCGTCGATCGTCGTAGTTGAAGTCGATCAGCAATGTGCAGGCCGCCAGGCCGACGAGAAGGAGCAGGCTGACGGTGAGGTTCAAGACGGGACGACGCACCACGTTGACCCCGGAACGCCGCCAGAACCGTCCGGTGATGTCCTTGCGCGGGTTGACCCAGCCGCGCCGCCCGGCCAGCACGATGAACGCGGGCAGCAGTGTGATCGATCCGAGGAAGCCGATCGTGATGGTCGCCGCCAGCGCCGGTCCCACGCTGGAGAACACACTCAATGTGGCGAACGACAGACCGAGGAAGGTGATGGCCACCGTGCCCGCCGAGCCGGCGATCACCTCGCCGATCGACACCATCGAGGCGATGATCGCGGCATCGGTCTTCATACCGCCGCGCAGATGTTCCTGATAGCGGCTGAAATAGAAGACGGCGTAGTCGACGCCCGCGCCGATCATCATGCCGGTGATCAGCACGATCGTCTGCGGCGCCAAACCCAACCCGAGCAGGCCCAGCCCGGCCACCACCTGCTGGGCGACAGCCAGCGAGATACCGATGCTGACCAGCGGGATGAGCATCGCGATGATATTGCGATAGACGATGATCAAGATCAGCAGCACCGTCACCACGGTGGAGACCTCGATGATGAACTGATCGCGCAGTGCGATATCGGTGACATCGTCCATCGTGGCAGCGGCACCGACGATGACGGGCTCCAAAGTGGTCCCGGCCGTCGTCTCGTTGATGATGGCCAATGCTTCGCGGTACGCCGCGAGGCCGTCGGCGCCGCCCATTGCACCGTTCAGACCCACCGGCAGGTTGAAGGCCTTGTTGTCCTTGCTGACCATGCCGGCCCGCAGCTCGGGGATCTCGACGAAGTTCTGGGTCGCCGATACCGCCGGGGACGCGCCCAGCTTGGCCACCAGCTGCCGGTAGGTCTGCTCGTCGGCGTCGGTGAGCCCGTCCTCGTTGATCAGGACGACCGCGATGAGGTTGCCCATGTCGTTGCCCTCTTCACCCTCTTTGGTGAAGGCCTCTGTCATTTGCTGGTTGGCGACAACGACAGGCGAATCCGACGGCACGAAGTCCGGCGGATTCTTCTGTGCAACCACCGCCAACGGCGGGATGGCTGCGAACAGGGAACCGGCGATGACCAGCCATGTGGCGATCATGAGCACCGGATGACGCACGATCATCTTGCCGTTGGCGGCAAGCAGACCGTGGATGGTCACCTTAGGACGTCTGGGCATTGGCGACTAGGCTACATGGTGTTGCTGTTAACACGTCCCGCCACGATCATCCGGCGCGGTGGCCGGTCTGTCCGGGTGCCTCTGCGAGGTGCCGATGTGGCGGCTGTTGCGCGCACGTGACCGCAGTAGCGAGTCGATGGTGAAGATCGCCAGCGCCACCCAGATCAGCGCGAACCCCGCCCAGCGGGCCGGAGGCATCGGTTCGCCGCCCACCGCGATGCCCCAGGACAATTGCATCACCGGGGTCAGATAGAACAGCAGCCCCATGGTCACCAGGGCCAGCCGTTGAGCCGCTGCCGCGAAGAGCAGCAGCGGCAGTGCAGTGAGCACGCCTGCCACGATCAACAGCAGACTGTGCCCGGTCCCGGACCCGAGGAACGTCCCGGTGCCGTCATGCTGCAGATACACCAGATAACCCAGCGCCAACGGGGTGGCCAGGCCCGCCTCGACGCCGACGCTGACCCGCGGGTCGACCGGCACCACTTTTTTCACCGCGCCGTACAGAGCGAAGGACAGTGCGAGCCCCAACCCGATATAGGGCGGCGCGCCCAACTGCCAGGTCAGCACCACCACGCCGGCGATGGCGACGGCCAGTGCGACCCACTGCGCGCCGGCCAGACGTTCGCGGAACACCAGCAGCCCCAGTAGCACGGTCACCAGCGGATTGATGAAGTAGCCCAACGCCGCATCGACGACGTGACCGTTGTTCACGGCATACACGTAGATCGCCCAGTTGGCCGAGATCAGCACCGATGCGATCGCCAGCAGGCCCCAGGTGCGGGCGGTGATGGCGCGCAGATCCGCGACCCGGCGCACCGCCACGATGACGATCGCCAGGAAGGCGGCGCTCCAGACGATCCGGTGTGCCAGGATCTCCACCGCGCCCGCGGGTTTGAGCAGCGGGAAGAACGCCGGGAACAGCCCCCACATGCCGTAGGCGCCGATACCGAACACCCACCCACTGCGCTGCCGATCGGCGGCGCGCACCGTCACCGGTCGTTGGCGCGCACGCGGTCCAGTGCGGCCTGCAGATCGGCCGGATACGGACTGGTGATCTCCAGCCATCGTCCGTCGTCCGGGTGCGCGAAACCCAACGAACGGGCATGCAGCCACTGCCGCTCCAGGCCCAGCTTCTTGGCGAGGGTCGGGTCGGCCCCGTAAGTCAGGTCACCGCAGCACGGGTGGTGCAGCGCCGCGAAGTGGACCCGGATCTGATGGGTGCGTCCGGTCTCCAGATGGATGTCGAGCAGGCTGGCCGCGACGTGCGCCTCGATGGTGTCGTAGTGGGTGACGCTGTCGCGGCCGCTCTCGGTGACCGCGAACTTCCAGTCGTGGCCGCGGTGTCTGCCGATCGGAGCGTCGATGGTGCCGCTGGACGGATCCGGATGACCCTGGACCAGCGCGTGGTAACGCTTCTCCACCGTGCGCTCCTTGAACGCCCGCTTGAGCACCGTGTAGGCCCGCTCGGAGATCGCCACCACCATTACCCCCGATGTCCCGACGTCCAGCCGTGACACGATGCCCTTGCGCTCGGCCACACCGGATGTGGTGATCCGAAACCCGGCCGCAGCCAACCCACCCAGCACCGTCGGGCCGGTCCAGCCCACCGATGCGTGCGCGGCCACGCCGGCCGGCTTGTCGACGACGACGATGTCGGCATCGGAGTACAGGATCGACATGCCCTCGATCTCGACGGGCGTGTTCTCCACCGGCGCAGGGGGTTCGGGCAGCCGCACCTCCAGCCAGGCGCCGGCGACGAGTTTGTCCGATTTACCGGCGGCGGTCCCGTCGAGCTCGACACCGCCCTCCTCGGCGATGGCGGCGGCCGCCGTCCGGGACAACCCCAGCAGACGAGCCAGGCCCGCATCGACGCGCATACCGGCCAGGCCTTCGGGGACGGGCATCGAGCGAGTGGTCATGAGCTCGGCGTGTCCGACGGATCGTTCGGCTTGTCCGTCGCCGACGCCGAAGCGGGCAACTCGCTCTCCGGTGCGGGGTTCTGCTGTCCGACAGGCTCGGCCTTGTCGGTCTCCGGTCGCTGACGGCCGGTCGTGTCGTAGTCGAAACCGAACAGCGACAGCACCACCAGCAGGATCGCCCCACCCACCACGGCGGGATCGGCGACGTTGAACACCGGCCACCAACCGATGGACAGGAAGTCGACGACGTGCCCGCGCAGCGGACCAGGAGACCGGAAGAACCGGTCGACCAGATTGCCCAGTGCACCGCCGAGGATCATGCCCAGCCCGAGCGCCCACCAGGGGGACACCAGCCGACGGCCCATCCAGACGATGCCGATGACCACCCCGGTGGCGACCAGCGTCAGTACCCATGTGTAGCCGGTGGCCATGGAGAAGGCCGCGCCGGAGTTGCGCACCAACGTCCAGGTGACGGTGTCACCGATGATCGACACCGGCTGCCCGGGCACCAGCAGCCGGACGGCCAGCACCTTGGTCACGATATCGAGGATCAGCACCACACCGGCGATGGCGAACAGCAGGCGCAACCGCTTACGTGGTGGCGGTGGTGCTGCGTCGGGCGCGCCGGCCGGTGGGACGGCGCCCGTCGATTCGTCGGTCACCGGACCATCATCCCAAACGGTTGGGCCCGCGCCGCCATGCCGTCCTGGTCTGCGGTGACGATGGTGGACAATCGCTGCCATGCCCGCCATCACCGTCATCAGCACCGGCGGCACGATCGCCACCAGTTCCGGGTCTGACGGCGTTGCTCGCCCGACCCGCAGCGGCACGGACCTGACGGCCGGTCTGGACGTACGGGTGCGTGAGTTGATGTCCGTGGACAGCTCGGCGCTCGAACCTGCCGACTGGGATCGGATCGCCGACGCGGTCCGCGCCGAAGGCCGCCACCCTGACTGCGGTGGCATCGTCATCACCCACGGCACCGACACCATGGAGGAGACGGCGCTGTGGCTGCAGCTGACCCATGACGTTGCGGTGCCGGTGGTACTGACCGGGGCGCAGCGCAGTGCCGACGCCCCCGATCCCGACGGTCCGGCCAATCTGCGCGACGCCATCGCCGTGGCGCGATCGGCCCCGGCCGCCGTGCTGGTCGCGTTCGCGGGGACCATCTGGCAACCGTTGGGTCTGTACAAGGCCGCCACCGAAGACCTGTCCGGGTTCACCGGCACCGCGGTGGGCTCGGTGCGCGACGGGCGCGTCGATATGTCCGCGCCGCCGCGCGGCCCGCGGTTCGCGGCGTTGCGCGCGGCCGCCGCGCCGCGGGTGGACATCGTGACCGCCTATCCGGGTGCGGATGCGGTCGGTATCGACGCCTGTGTGGCGGCCGGTGCGCGCGGGATCGTCCTGGAAGCCCTCGGCGCAGGCAACGCCGGACCCGCCATGATCGACGGGGTCCGCCGTGCGGTGCGCGCCGGGCTCGCCGTCGTCATCGGCACCAGGGTCCCCGGTGGCCGGGTGCGCCCGATCTACGGACCGGGCCGGGAGCTCACCGATGCCGGGGCCGTACCGGTGCCCGGCATCCGCCCGGCCCAGGCGCGGGTACTGCTGATGGCCGCGCTGGCCGCCGGCGCAACCGCCGACGATGTCTTCGCCCGCTGGGGCTGACGATCAGGCCGGATCGAGGGTGTCCAGATAATCGCGCCAGTCCAGACTGTCGACCGGGTCGGCGCGGCTGATATCGGGCAGATCGGCCGGGAACGTCCGCGCGATCCCCGGTCCCGATGCCCGGGTCTCGAAACGCACCGTCATCACCCCGTGTCCGGCACCCTGCACCCACCCGTGGCCGTGATCGGTGTGCCGCACGTCGTCACCGACCCGCCAGGACTCCGGCCCGGTGCGCAGTGGTAGCGGTGTGCGACTTTCCGGCACGTCCTCGTCGACGAGGTCCAGATCGGGGAACAGGGACTCCTGCTGCACATCGGAAAGACCCGAAAACCCGATGCCGACAAGACGTATCGGCCCCACCTCGAGCGGGTCGAGCAACAGCCGACGGGCGGTCGCCACCAGGGTCGCGGCGTCGGTGCTGGCATACGGCAGCGTCGCCGACCGGGTCAGGGTCGCCATGTCCGATTTCTTCAGCTTCACCGTCACGGTCCGCGCACCCCGGCCGTCCTTGAGCAGGCGGCGGTGCGCGTGCTCACCGATGGTGGTGATCGCGTCGCGGAGCTGATCGAGGGTGCGCAGATCCTCGGCGAAGGTCGACTCGGCGCTGATCTGCTTGGCCGGGGCGTTCTCGGCCACCGGGCGGTCATCGATCCCGCGGGCCAACCGGTGCAGTGCCGGACCGACGGTGGCACCCAGCACATCGGCGACCTCGCCGTCGCTGAGCGCGGCGAACGCCCCGATGGTCTCGATACCGAGCCGGCGCAGGCGATCCTCGGCCACCGGGCCGATCCCCCAGAGTTTGCGGACCGGCAGCGCCGAGAGCAGCGCCTGCTCGTCGGCGCGTCCGATGATCCGGATACCGTCCGGTTTGGCCAGCCCCGAGGCGATCTTGGCGACCTGCTTACCCGAGCCCGCCCCCACCGACGCGATCAGTCCGGTCTCGGCCCGCACCCGAAAACGCAGGGCTTCGCAGAATTCCGCGACCTCGGGCACGGCCGCGCCGACCAGTTCGGCCGGTTCGCCGAACGCCTCGTCGAAGGACAGCTGTTCGAGCACCGGCACCACCGACCGCACGGTGGCGAATACCCGCCGACTGGCGGTTCCGTACACCGCGCCACGCGGCGGCAGGACCACCGCGCCGGCGCCGACCAGCCTGCGCGCCTGGTGCATGGGCATCGCCGAACGTGCCCCGAAGACGCGTGCCTGGTAGCTGGCACCGGCCACGACGCCGCGGCCACCGAGACCGCCGACCAGTACCGGACGATGCCGCAGGGTGGGCCTGGTCAATTGTTCGACCGAGGCGAAGAACGCATCCATGTCCAGATGCAGAACCCACCGATGCACACCTGGATGCTAGGCGCACGGTCCGACGATGCGACCGCACGCCACTACCCTGGCCGCATGGACAACGTGCCGATCCGCGACGAGTCGATCCGATTGGGGCAGTTCCTGAAGCTGGCCGGTTTGATCGACAGCGGCGCGGATGCCAAAGCGGTGATCGCCGACGGCCTGGTCACCGTCAACGGCGAGGTCGATCTGCGCCGCGGTCGCCAGCTGCGACCCGGTGACGAGGTGTCCTTCGCCGACAGATCGGCCAGGGTCGCGACGGGCTGAGACGGACGCCGACGTTCGGGCGCTCAGGCCTTGGCGATGGTCACCAGCACGCCCTCGCCGACATCGTGGCCGTCGGCGACGTCGCCGAACTCGAAATCCGTTGCCAAGATCTCACCGGCGATCAGATCGCGGTGGGTGGCCGCCCACTCGGCGAACTGCGCAGGCACCGACATGCGTACCGAGATGCGGTCGGAGACGTCCAGTCCGGTGGTCTTGCGCAACTCCTGCAGCTCACGGATGCGGTCCTTGGCCCAGCCTTCGGCTTCCAGTTCCGGGGTCACGTTTCCGTCGAGCACCACCAGACCGGCCCCGTCGGGCAACGCCGCGGTCCACTCCGGGTCCGCGGCAACGAGTTTGGAGGTGAACTCGGTCGGCAGCAGGGTTGCAGGCCCGGCGGTGAGCGTGCCGTCCGCGTTGAGCACACCATCGCCGGCCTTGACCGCCTTGATGGCCGCCTGCACGTCCTTGCCGATCCGCGGCCCCGCCGCACGGGCATTGACCGCCAGCTCGAACCGGCCGTAGGTGTCGATCTCGTCACTGAGCTCGACGGCCTTGACGTTCAGCTCGTCGGCGATGAGGTCCGCGAACGGCGCCAAGCTGTCCGGATCCTGCACCGCGACGGTCAGTTTCGGTAGCGGCAACCGCACCCGCAGCTTCTTGGCCTTGCGCAGCGAGGAGCCCGTCGAGCACACCTCGCGCACCTGGTCCATGGCGGCCACCAGAGCGGGATCGGCGGGCAGCTCATCGGCGGACGGCCAGTCGGTCAGGTGCACCGACCGTTGTCCCGTCACTCCGCGCCAGATGACCTCCGAGACCAGCGGCAGCAGCGGAGCGGCAAGCCGCCCGGTCACCTCCAGCACCGTGTGCAAGGTGTCGATCGCGTCGGCATCCTCGTCCCAGAACCGTGAACGCGACCGTCGCACATACCAATTGGTCAACGCCTCGGTGAACTGCCGCAGCTGGTCACATGCCCCGGAGATATCGCAGACGTCCAGCGATGCGGTCAACTCGTCACGCAGGGCGGCGAGCTTGGCCAGGATGTAGCGGTCCAGCACATGGGTCGAATCGGTGCGCCAGGTGCCCTTGGCCGGGGCGTACAGGGTCAAGAAGGTATAGGCGTTCCAGAACGGCAACTGCACCTGCCGCACACCCTCGCGGATGCCCTGCTCGGTGACGATCAGATTACCGCCGCGCAGGATCGGTGAGGCCATCAGGAACCAACGCATGGCATCGGAGCCGTCGCGGTCGAAGACCTCCGACACGTCCGGGTAGTTGCGTAGCGACTTGCTCATCTTCTGACCGTCGTTGCCCAGCACGATGCCGTGCGAGACACAGGTTTTGAACGCCGGCCTGTCGAAAAGTGCGGTGGAGAGCACATGCATGGTGTAGAACCAGCCGCGGGTCTGCCCGATGTACTCGACGATGAAATCGCCGGGGAAATGCGCATCTTCGGTGCCGTCCGGACCGGTGACGCCGTCGAACCACTTCTGGTTCTCGAACGGGTAGTGCACCTGCGCATACGGCATCGACCCGGAGTCGAACCAGACGTCGAGCACGTCCTCGATGCGCCGCATGGTCGATTTGCCGGTCGGATCATCGGGATTGGGGCGGGTCAGCTCGTCGATGAACGGCCGGTGCAGGTTGTCCGGCCGGACCCCGAAATCGCGCTCCAGCTCGTCGAGGCTGCCGTAGACGTCGGTGCGCGGATAAGCGGGGTCGTCGGATACCCACACCGGGATGGGCGTGCCCCAGTAGCGATTTCGCGAGATGGACCAGTCACGGGCGTTGGAGAGCCACTTGCCGAACTGGCCGTCCTTGACATGTTCGGGGTACCAGGTGATCTGCTGGTTCAGCTCGACCATCCGGTCCCGGAACTGCGTCACCTTGACGAACCAGGACGACACCGCCCGGTAGATCAGCGGATTACGGCAGCGCCAGCAGTGCGGGTAGGAGTGCTCGTAGGTCTCGTGCCGCAGCAGCACCGGCGCGTTGACTGCCGCGGGACCGGTGCCGTTCTTGAGGTCCTTGATGATCTGCGGGTTCGCCTCGAACACCTGCAGCCCCGAGTAATCGGGCACCGTGACGTCGAACCGACCCTTGGAATCGACCGGGGTGACCGCCACGATATCGGCGGTGTCGGCGGTCGCCTTGTCATCCTCGCCATAGGCCGGGGCCATGTGCACCAGACCGGTGCCGTCCTCGGTGCTCACGAAATCGGCGCCGAGCACCTGGAAGGAGTTCCGCGCGGCGTCGGACTCGACGAAATATGCGAACGGGGGCAGGTAGCGCGTGCCCAGCAGCTGCTCTCCGAGGTAGGTCGCGACGACGACCGGTTCCTCACCCAGTTCGCGGGAGTAGGCACCGAGGCGGGCTTCGGCGAGGACGAATCGGTGCCCGTCGGGACCCTCGACCACCACGTAGGAGACACCCGGGTTGACCGCCACGGCCTGATTCGACGGCAGCGTCCACGGCGTGGTGGTCCAGATCAACAGGTAGGCGCCGGCCAGGCCAGATTCGGCATCGTCGGCGATCCGGAATCCGACGGTCAGCGCGGGGTCCTGACGACTCTGGTAGACGTCGTCGTCCATCCGCAGCTCGTGGTTGGACAACGGGGTTTCGTCGTTCCAGCAATACGGCAGCACGCGGTTGCCCTGATAGGCAAGACCCTTGTCCCACAACTGTTTGAATGCCCAGATGGTGGACTCCATGAAGTCCAGATCCATCGTCTTGTAGTCGTTGTCGAAATCGACCCAGCGGGCCTGACGGGTGACGTAGGCACGCCATTCGCCGGCATACTTCATCACTGAGGCGCGGCAGGCATCGTTGAACTTCTCGATGCCGAGCTCTTCGATCTGGTTCTTGTCGGTGATCCCGAGCTGGCGCTGCACCTCCAGCTCGGCGGGCAGGCCATGGGTATCCCAGCCGAACCGCCGCTCCACCTTGTATCCGCGCATGGTGCGGTAGCGCGGGACGATGTCCTTGACGTAGCCGGTGAGCAGGTGGCCGTAATGCGGAAGACCGTTGGCGAACGGCGGACCGTCGTAGAACACATACTCCGGCGCACCATCCCGGCGCGCGATACTGGCCCGGAAGGTGTCGTCGGCGCCCCAGAAGTCGAGAACCTCGGCTTCCAGCGTCGGAAAGTTCGGGGTTCCGGCGGCCGGCTTGGGGTAAGCGGTCACTGCGTCTCCTGTGTGCCCAGCGATTCAGGCACGGGGACGAACATCGCGCCGGTGCGCGAGCCCGCGGTACCACCCCGCTTGCGGACCACGCGGATCCGCCGCTCAACTACGGGCGATGACGGGCCCGACCGTCCGGTTCTACTGGGGCGGGACCGTCGAGGATCCGACCCGTTCTTCCGGAGACTCCCCGGTGATGGCCGGATCTGCGTCGTTGACCAAGGAGTCTAACGCTCAGGCGGCGTCGATCTCCTCCGGGATCGCTTCCGAGGTGATCTCGATGAGCGCCTGCGGGAACTGCTCGGCCAGCTCTTCGATGGTGTACGCCTCGAAGCGCCGCGCGTCGTACCAGAAGTCGACGTGCACCAGTCCGTTGCAGCGGTAGGCGCGCAGTTCCAGCGCGTGCCCGGCCAACGGCTCGTCGGCCGAGACGGGTCCGGCACATCGGAAGGACAGGTCGGACAGCGGCTGCTCGTGGTGCCGGCCGGTCGAGCCGACCAGCGCCGAACAGACATGCGCGATCATCTCGGTGGCATCCAGCTCCGCGGGCATCACGCAGTCCAGCGCGATGATGTGCGCGTCGACGTCCACGGCCAGGACACCGCGCCCGATGGTGCGCGCCACCGCCCGACCGAGGGCGGCAATCAGGATCTTGCCGTTCAGGATGCCGAGGTGGGCCGCCGCGCCGTCGAGTTCGGCGCTCAGCACCGGCGGCAGTTCCAGACCGACATGATGAAGATCCGATTCGGCGGGCAGACCATCGGCCTCGTAGTCGGTCAGCGTCAGCGTCGCCGCGATATCGCGCGCCTGCCCGACGACCAGTTCGAAACCGGCGGTAGAGGTATCGGGCGTGGACGGCAGTGATGTGGAGAACTCTGATGCGGACGGCGCGGCGAGAACATCAGCGGCGAGAACCTGGGCAAGAACCCGGTCCTGAAACAGCGGAGCAACCATGTGACAGACACTACAGCCGTATTCCCAAAAATGGGACATCACTCCCGAAAGTCTGACACCCCTGTCAATTAGTGGCCAGATGTCCGCCGAACGGTTGCTGGCCCTCAGCAATGGGAAAGGGTTATTGTCGACGGGTGCCCCGTACAGATGAGAACGGCCGCCAACTGAAAGCCCTGCTTGATTACCTGCTGGACGGGGATGTCGAAGCCAAGGACATCTATGACGCATTGGACATCTCCAGCAGCACCTACTACCGCCGAATCAAAGAGGCCAGCTACCCCGACGCCGAGGAACTGCGGCGCATCGCCGACCGTTTCGCGCTGAGTTATCCCGACCTGCAGATCCGATTCGGCCTGATGAGCAGGCAAGAGGTGTGGAACTACATCGAGTCCACACCATTCACCGTCACCGCGGTCGCCGAATCGGTCCGCGAGCAGACCATCACCCAGCAACACGCACGCCCGAAAAAGATCTCCGAATTACGCCCACGTAGCGACGCGCCGCCCCTCTAACGGTTAGAATTTGCTGGCAGTTGTCCGTTATCACGCACGCGATACCGGTTTCTACCGCCGCTTTCTACATCCACAAAGGCGCACCACGATGGAAATCACCGCACTGATCGCGATCACGCTGATGTGTATCGCGTGGAGCCTGTGGATCCGCCGCGTCACCTGGTCGTGCCGCTGGGAGGTGGCCGCCACCCTCAACATCGCACTACAGGGCGGTGCCATCCTGCTGATGTCGCCGTGGGCGTCGGAGACCATCGGCAGGGTGCTGCACTCGTGGACCGGGATGTGGAATCTGGAGGATTTCATCGGCCACGACATGTACATCGTCGCCGCGTCGGCCATCGTCTACAACGCGCTGGGCCGTTTGCAGGACGACCACTCCATGCAGCGCGCCTTCAAGCAATACGTCGAGTACCCCGCCACCCTGTGCATCCCGTTGCTGCTGGCCACGTTCGCCATGAGCAGTGCTCATGACGTCTATGCCCGTGATTTCTTCGCCTCCCCCACCGACGGGTGGCTGGCCGCGTACTGGACCATGCTCTGCGGACTGCTGATCTACCTGTTGGTCTACGGTGCGCGCGCACTGCTGGTGCTGCGTAAGGATCCGCGGTCGCGCCGGGTCGCCAACATCTACCTGGCCGCCTGCGCCAGCGGCATCATCGCGTGCCTGATCCGCATCGCCACCGCGATCTGGCCGGCGGCGCTGGACCTCGAGCGCGGCGTACTGGTGTGGATCTTCGCCTGCGGCTGCGGCGCCGGGTTCGCGATCTCCTCGGCTCATTCGTGGCGCATCAAGACGAAATGGTTCAGCAAGGCCAACCACTGAGGCCTGGGGTCACATCGGTAGGGCCCACATCGGTACGGCTCACATCGGAACCGGAGCACCGAACCCAGGGATGATGCCGATCGGCACCAACGCCAGTGCCAGGGCAAGCACAGTCAATACCTTGACCGACCGCGACGTCGCGGCCTGATCGATCTCGGCTCGGCGACTCGCGAACAGCAGGTACACGATGGCGAGATCGTAGGCGATGATGACCCACCAGCGAATCCAGTCCACACCGGTCAGGAACACCGGCAGGATCAGTATCAGCCCGACGGCGATCGCGAGGCGCTGCCCCGACAGGGCGTCGCGGAACCGCGCCACCGAAACGCCCGAGACCTCGGCTATCAGACCCATCGACACGGCCAGCACTACGACGCCGTAGATGGTCGATCCCACCAACGCCACCACGCCGATACTGGCGACGAAGCTCAGCGCGTCACCGAAGCTCTGATCGAACAGCGGCAGGATGGCCCGGCACATCCAGTCGTGATAGTCGACCTCGTAGCGGAACCCGCGCAGCAACTGACCCGGAGTCGGGTTTCCGGCCAGCGGATGGTTCATCGCGCCGTGCGGCACCACCTCGCACAGCGCCGCCGATTTCCCGCGGGCACCGAGCAACGACACCGCCAGCGCCGTCACGATGCCAGGCCCCAGGGCCAGCGCCGCACACAGCCGCAGCGCACCGCTGCCGAGGGATGCGGCCAGCACCACCAGCGCGACGATCGCGCCGAGCCCGAACAGGAACACGGTCGCCTCGTGGATCAGCGTCAACACCACCGTGACCGCCCCGTACACCGCCGAGATGACGATCACCGCGCGACGGGTGGTGACCACCGCCAGGGCAACCGCGAACAGGGCCAGCGCCGCGGCACCGAGCAGATCGGTACGCGCCGAGAACACCCCGAAAGCAAAACCGAAGGGCAGCACGGGAATCAGGAGCGCCAGCAACGACCTGCGATCCGATCGGCCACTGCGCACCGCGACGAACCACGCGACCGCGGCAAGACCGACGGTGAACAGCACCGTCGGAATCCAGCGCAGCACCGCCAGCGCGCCGAAGTACCGCTCGTCGGGGAAGAGATTGACGATCTCGCCGGCCAGACCGCGCCGGATGAAGCCCTGTGAGTAGTCGACCGAGAAGTAGGAGTACCAGTAGCCGTCCGGGACGAACCTCGCCGCGACCAACATCAGCACGATGGCCCATGCGAGCTGGAGGGCACCGAATGTCACGTAGTAGCGGCGGCTGGGGCCCGTGCTGACCGCGCTGCTCGTCATCTGGCCCCTTCTGAAATTGTGGCGGCCCGTGCCGCCTGACGCGGCGAGTATATAGTCTGTCGGCGTGCCGGCCGGATGCCATGGTGCGCCGCTCCACGACGGTGACCGATGAAGATCGCGATCACCATCCACGGGACCCGCGGCGACGTCGAACCGTGTGCGGCCGTGGCGCTTGAGCTCCAGCGCCGGGGCCACGAGGTGCCGATGGCGGTGCCACCGAATCTGGTCGACTTCGTCGAGTCGGTCGGGCTGTCCGCCGTCGGCTATGGGCCCGATTCCCAGAAGCAACTCGAGGGCGACGTCTTCGAGCGCCCCGATGCGCTCACCGCTGCCGGACCGGCGGACTGGATGCGGCTGGGCAACCCGCTCAACGTCCTGCGCAGAGCCAGGGCGGCGGCCACCCGCGGCTGGGACGAGATGAGCGAGACGCTGCTGGCGATGGCCACCGACGCGGATCTGCTCGTCACCGGCACCGCCTACCAGGAGATCGCAGGCAATATCGCCGAGGCGCGCGGTCTGCCGCTGGCCGAGGTGCACTACTTCCCGGTGCGCGCCAACAGCCAGCTGGTGCGGGTACCGAAGGCCGTGGTCGCCGCCGGATACTCGGCCGGAGCCTGGATGCACTGGCAGCTGCTGCGACCCGCCGAGGCCCGACAGCGTGCGGTGCTGGGCCTGCCGCAGGCGACCAGCTCACCGGTGACCCGCATCGTCTCCGGAGGGGCGCTGGAGATCCAGGCCTACGATCCGGTGTTCTTTCCCGGCCTTGCGGCCGAATGGGGTGAGCGCCGTCCCCTCATCGGCTCCCTGACCCTGCAGAAGTCCACCGGGGTGGACCACGAGGTGATGTCGTGGATTACGGGCGGCAGCCCGCCGGTCTATTTCGGGTTCGGCAGTATGCCGCTGGACTCCCCCGCCGACGCGGTGCGGATGATCAGCGATGTGTGCGGAGAACTCGGCGAGCGCGCGTTGATCTGCGCGGGCTTCTCGGCGTTCGACGAGACGGCGTCGACCGATGCGGTCAAGGTTGTGCCCGCGGTCAACCATTCCGTGGTGTTCCCGGCCTGCCGCGCCGTCGTCCACCACGGGGGTGCCGGGACGACGGCGGCCGGCCTGCGCGCCGGGATACCCACCCTGGTGTTGTGGGTGGCTGCCGAACAACCGTTGTGGGGCAAACAGGTCGAGCGTCTCGGCGTCGGCGCCTACCGACGCTTCTCGGCCTCCACCCGGGATTCCCTGCTCGCCGACCTGCGCACCGTGCTGGCGCCGGGGGTCGCCGAGCGCGCGCGTTTGCTCGCCGGACGGATGCGTCCGGCTTCGGAGAGCGTGGGCACGGCCGCGGACCTGCTCGAGCAGGAGGCGCGCGCCGGAAGCTGACGCAAGTTGCCCACGATGAACCCAAACGGTACCGTTTGCGCTCGTGTGGACGACCGTCGTGTTGCTCGGCCTCACCGTCAGCATCGAACCCACACGCCTCGGGTTGATCGCACTGCTGCTGACCAGACGCCATCCCATTCGGCACCTGATCGTCTTCCAGTGCACGGGGCTGACCATCAGCCTCAGCGTCGGACTCACCGTCCTGTTCGTCTTTCACCGCAGTTTCTTGGGCGACAGCAATATTCACCCGGCCCCGCTGCAGATCGCCTTCGGCGCGGTGCTGATACTGCTCGGCGCCTTGCTGGCCTCGAAGATCCCGCTGGACCGGTTCCGACCCAAGGACAAGATCCCCGCCGGTGGCGGCGACGCGACCGACGGGACAGGCACCCGCGGTACCGGCACCGATGGTGCCGACCACGAGGAGCACGTCGCAGACCTGGTCGCCGAAACCACACCGCCGCGGCGACGCACGCGGTTCTTCGCCCGGATCCGTCAGTTCCTCAAGAGTGAGTCACCGGTGTTCGCCGCCTCCATCGGTGCCGCGACGGCGATGCCGAGCATCGACTATTTCGCGCTGCTCGCCATCATCATCGCGTCCCAAACCCCGCCGCTGGAACAGGGATTGGCGCTGCTGACCTTCCTTCTGCTGGCCGGCTGGGCCGCGACGGTGCCGATGCTGAGCTTCATCGTGGCGCCCGAGAAGACCCGGACCTGGGTGCAGCAGATGAACGCCTGGGTCCGCAGCCGAACCCGCAAGCAGGCGGGCATTTTCGTCGCCGTCGTCGGTGTCATCCTGATCGGGCTCGGCATCACCGGCCTGTGACCGCCCAACCGGCTACAGCTCGGTGAGCCCGGCGAGTCCGAAGTCGGCGTAGGCCGCCGAGACAAGTTCGCGCAGCGCAGCTTTCGAGTTGGGTCCGCGAACCGACCACGCCGTCACCGAGACGCCGAACCGTCCCCTGGCGCGAATCCCGCCCAACACGAGCTGTCCGCCGATCCGGTTGAGCTCCCTGCTGGTGACGTTGGGCTCGACACCACGCATCAACACGTAGTCCGCGGCGGTGCCGTCGGGCCGGCTGAAGGCATCCTCGGGCTCACCGAGATTCGAGCAACCGATCGGATCGTTGACCGCGAGCACCATGCCCTCCAGCCGGCGCAGGACGATCTTGGGGGTGAACGGGGTGAGTGGCAGTGGCCCGGTCAGTTTGACCGAGGTCTGCTCCGACTCGGCCAGTGCCTGCCGCATGGCGGCACGGACCCCGCCGAGGTCGCCGAGCACCTGGTCCGGGTCGGCCGTCATCGACACCGACACCAGCGCATTGGCTCTGGTGTCACCGGTGGTGCGCTCGCTCACCGGCCAGGACAGGTTCGCCCGGCCATCCGGGTTCAACCGGCCCAGCCGGGCGCCGATGCGGGTGGCGAGTCCGGCGAACAGCGAATTGCTGCTGCCGCCAAGCCGTTTCGCGCAAGCATCCCACTGATCGATATCGACGAAGGTGATCACCGACGGCGGGACCATCGGCACGTCGTCACCGGACGGCACGTCCCCGGCCGCCTTGATCGACGTCGTCAGATCCGCGCGCTCTGCCCTGGCGACCCGGGCCGAGGCCACCACCGCGGCGGCCATCTCCGGTATCGCGGCCAACGTCTGCCGGGCATCCTGCGCCAATGCCCTTCGGCGCGGCCGGGATCCGGGCGGTGGGTAACCCAGATCGTGCCGCACCCCGTTGACGGCATCGGTGACGGCGGCGATGAACCCGAGCCCGTCGACGAGGGAATGCGAGGCGGTCAGACTGACCGCGCCACCACCATCGGACAACGGCTGGACCGCCAACCGCCACCCTGGGCCGCGTTCGGGATCGATGGGCACGGCCAGCCGGCTGTTGGCCCAGTCCCCCACCTGACTACGGGATATCTCCTGCACCGATAGGTCCAGCGTCGGGGCGCTGGTATCGGACACCCAACGGTGTCTGCCGAACGGCAGGACCGATCGTTCGATGCGCCTGCCCAGCAGACCGTGGCCCAGTTCGCGGCGCAACCGCCGCAGACCGTCGATGTCGACCGGCCGGTCGTACACCCAGACCGTCTGGACGATCGGGCCGCGGCCGAGGGCACGCAGCCCCAGGAACGAGGCCTGGTCGATATAGGCCAGGGTGTTGTCACCCATCGGTCACACCGTTTGCAGGTTTTCGTCGAGGCGCGCGAACTCGCCGTCACGGTACTTCTGCACACAGGATTGGCGGCGGATCTTGCCGCTGGTGGTGATCGGGATGGCCCCGCGCGGCACCAGCACCAGATCGGCCGCGGCGATACCGTGCGTCTGCGATACCGCCGATGCCACGGCGCGCTTGATGTTGAGGAGGTTCTCCTCCACCTCGGCCTCGGAGTCACCGCGCTTCTTGACCTCGATGATCGCGACGAGCTCTTCGCTGCGGTCCCCGTCGACCGCGATCGCCGCCACCCGGCCGCCGGTGATCTCCTGGATGGTGGCCTCGATATCGTCGGGATAGTGGTTGCTGCCCCGCACGATCAGCAGGTCCTTGATCCGGCCGATGATGAAAAGCTCTCCATCGGAGAGGAAACCGAGGTCACCGGTCCGCAACCAGGGTCCCTCAGGAGTGCCCTCGGACGGGTTGGTGATCGTCCCGCCGAAGGTGTGCGCGGTCTGTTCGGGCTTCTCCCAGTAGCCGAGGCAGTTGTTCTCACCGTAGGACCAGATCTCGCCGATACCGCCGGCAGGCACCTCGACCAGCGTCTCCGCATCGACGATGCGGACCACCGGATCCTCCGGGCGGCCGTAGCCGACGAGCTTCGTCCCGCTGCCATCGGTGGTGCGCTCGGCAACCCCGGCGGAGAGCTTCTCCGGGTCGAAGGCCACCACGCTCGGCGGGCCTGGCACCCCGGTGCCGACGAACAACGTCGCCTCGGCCAGACCGTACGAGGGCCGGATGACGCCCTCGTCGAAGTTGAATTTGGCGAACCGCTGCGAGAACCGCTTCAGGGTGGCCTCGTGCACGCGCTCGGCGCCGCTGTAGACGGCGATCACATCACCGAGGTCGATACCCTCGAGATCCTCATCGGTGGTCCGCCCGGCCGCCAGCTCGAACGCGAAGTTCGGTCCGCCGGTGACGACGCGCGGGTAACTGCCCATCAGCTGGATCCAGCGCGCCGGCCGGGCCAGGAATGACAGCGGCGTGGTGAAGACGGTGCTCCACCCACCCAGGACAGGGGCGACGATGCCGAGCAGCAGTCCCATGTCGTGATAGAAGGGCAACCACGAGACCACGTGGGCGCCCGGGGGCGGCACCTTGCCGAAGTGCGGGAAGAACGCACACATCATCTGCTCGAAGTTCGAGGTGAGGTTGCGATTGGTGACCATCACCCCGGCCGGGGTACGCGTCGAGCCGGATGTGTACTGCAGGTACGCGGTCTCGGGCTTCTGCTCGCGGCTGGACAGCGATTTGCGCCGGGCCTCCAGATCCAGGGTGTCGACCTCGATGACGGTCGCTGCGGCGGCCCCGTCATCGGTTTTGGCGTACTCCGCGACGGCTCCGGCCACCGACGAGGTGGTCAGGATGATCGTGGGCGCGGAGTCCTTGATCACGGCGGACACCCGCTCGTCGTGCTGGCCGACCATCGGCACCGACAGCGGCACCGCGATGATGCCCGCCTCCAACGAGGCCAGGAAACCGATCACGTATTCCAGGCTCTGCGGCGCCAGGATGACGGCGCGATCACCGAGCTGTCCGATCTGGCGCATCTCGGAGGCCAGGTTGCGGACCCTGCGGTACAGCTGAGACCACGTCAGGGTGGTGGCCACGCCATCCCACTCATGGTCGTAATCCATGAAGGTGTACGCGATGTCCTCAGGCTGCAGGCTCGCACGTTCGCGTAGCACGCCGATGAGGTTGGTGTCGGACACGGTGATGCCTTTCTCGGCAATTCTCTTTCGAGAACCAGCTCAATCGGTAAGCAGTATTAAACGAACACGCCGGTGAGGTCGAATTCAGCGAGCGCCTCGGTCGTGAGCGTGCGCAACCGGGACTTCGAGTTCTCCGCCCCGGCCTCATAGGCGACGATGCCGATGATGACCTTGCCATTGAGTCGACCGGACACGACGACCAGCTGACCGTCGCCGTTTTCCAGCTCGCCGCGCGGGGTGGCCTGGTCGATACCGAAGAACGACGTGTACTCGGCCTCGGTGCCGTCGACGCTCGCCAGCATCGAGGGCAGATCGCCCATGTTGGAACACACCACCGGCTTGTCGTCGGAGGCGATCATGATGTCGGCGACCTTCTTGACCAGACGCTTGGGAACCAGCGGCGTCAGCGGCATCAGCTCGAGGATCTCGTCGGGCTGGTCCTTGGCGGACTTCAGGGCGTTGCGCAGCGTGGCGCGCGTGACGCTGAGGTCCTTGGTCAGATCCGTCGGATCGATCTTGGCGTTGACCAACGACATCGCGTTGGCCCGGACGTCGGTCTGGGCGGTGCGGTCGCTGATGGCGATCAGCAGCGAGATGTTGCCGTCCGGGTTTCGCCTGCCCATCCGCTCGCCGAGTTTGGCGCAGATCGCGGCCAGCATCGAATAGCCATTGCCGCCGAGGGACTCGGCCTTGGCGTCCCACTCCGCCAGATCGACGTAGGCCGTGATGGCGGGCACGATGACGCGCTCGTGCGGATCGGCGATCGCCCGGCGAGCGGGGGCGACCTTGGGCCCTGCCTCTTGCGCGCCGGCACGCAGCACCTTGACCGCCTTGCGCGCGGCGCGCGCGATCGTCGGGAGTTCGCGGACGGTCTCGCGCAGGTCCTCGACGATCGCGCGGCCGGTCCGCCGAGACAGTGGCGGCGGATAGCCGATATCGATGTTGGCACCGGCCACCGCCGTACCGACGGCCAGCAGCGCGGCCACCCCGTCGCCGAGGCAGTGCGAGCCCACCACCGAGATGGCGGTCACGCCGTCGGTGAAGGACTGCACGGCCATCTGCCAACCCGGTCCGTCCTCCGGATCGACCGTGACCTGGGCCCACCGGTCGGCCCAGTCGCCGATCTCCGCGCGCGGTAGCGGATCGGTGTTGACGTGCAGCGGTGCGGCCGGTCCAAGGGCCGCAACCCACCGGTATCTGCCGAACGGCAATGGGGATCGCTCGACCCGGCGGCCCGCCATCCCGTAGCCGAAGTTGCGGTGGAAGCGGCGCACCTGATCCATGTTCACCGGGTGCTCGTAGACCCAGACCACCTGGATCATCTGCACCCGGCCGGTCGCCCGGTTGGCGCGCACCATCGCCTCGTCCCACAGCGTCAGCCGATTGCCCACGGCGTCGCCGTTGGTGAACTCCACAGACTGTCCCCTCTTTACTCGATCACACCCGACAGCTCGAAGGCGGCCAGCGTCTTGTCCAATTCGGCCTGTAACCAGGCGGTGGTGTTCTCCGCGCCCGGCGCATATGCGGCGAACGTCAACACCTCGGCACCGTTGATCCGGCCTGCCACCACGGTGAGCAGCCCGCATCGCTGCTCCAAGGCATGCCGGGTGGCCACTCGGTCGATACCGCGCAGGAACACCACATCGGCCGGGGTGCCGTCGATGTTGGGCAGGTCCGGGGGCACGTCACCCATGTTCGAGCACGACACCGGGAGTTCGGTGGAGAAGCCGAAGGCCACGTCGGCCATCGTGCGCACCACCCGTTTCGGGATGAACGGGGTGAGCGGAAGCAGCTTGAGATCGTCGTTGGGTACCTCGCGGGCAGCCCGCAGGCCCTCCCGTAGGGCCGCGCGCGCGTCGGCGAGGTCGACGGTGACCTTGGCCGGGTCGATGGCCAGATTGACCAGGATCACCGCATTGGCCCGGGTGTCGTCGTCGCCGGGCCTGCGGTCACCCTGCGGGATGTTGAGGGTCACCATGCCGTCGGGCCCCACCCGGCCGATCTGTTCGGCGAGCTTGGCGACGAACCCGGCGACCAGCGAATGACCGTTGCCACCGAGTTCACCGGCGCGCCGGTCCCAATCGGCCAGCGGGACGCGGACCGTCGCCGAGGGGGTGAAGACCTGGTGATCGGGGCCGCTCACCGCAGGTTTGGTGGCACCGGAGGCGGTCAGTTCGTCACGCCGACGCAGCGCCTGGCGGGCAGCCTCGACCAGCGTGCGGCCCACCTCGGGAAGTCCGCGGACGGTATCGCGCAGATCGGCGCGCACGGCCCGGCCCCTGGTGCGCGACTTCGGTGGCGGGTAGCCGAAATCGAGGCGTCGACGATGAATGGCGTTCACCATTGCCGCCAGCGCGCCGCCACCATCGCTGACACAGTGCGAGATGACGATGCCGACCGCCGTCGACCCGTCGGTCATGGGCAGCACACCGACATGCCAGGCGGGTCCGTACTCCGGGTCCAGTGGCATGGTCGACCGCTCGTCGATCCAGCGACCGAGCTCGGCGCGCGGACGCGGTGCCGCGAAATCGAGCTCGGACTGCGGGCCCAGCGCCGATACCCAGCGGTGCCGACCGAAAGGCAGCGCGGACCGTTCGATCCGCCTGCCGAGCAGTCCGTACCCGATGTGTTCGTGGAACCCGCGGATGGCGTCGAGGTCGACGGGACGCTCGTAGATCCACACGATCTGCATGACGGCTTCCTGGCCGGTGGCACGCAGGCCGAGGAACATCGCCTGATCGGTGAAGTCGATCCGGTCGTCCCGCTGCGCCGGCCGTGTGGCGGCACGACTCATCGCGTCGACACCTCCGATGCGAACAGGGCGATCAGGCCGTCTTGAGATTCAGGCCCGCGGCGTCGGCACCGATCGGCAGCACCGCGAGATCGCGGCCTTCGACGACGCTGACGTACACGGCCTTCATCGCCTCCAGATAGCGCATCACCGATTCGCGCGCGATCGGATTGGCCGGGAACGCGGCGGTCACCGTGGTCTCGTGCTCGACCCGGTTGACCCACATCCCCACCTGATAGGCGGCGCGCGAATCGCTCCAGATGGTGCCGTTGAGCCGCTGCCACTCGGCGATCACACCGGGCGAGAGCAGGCCGACATCAAGGTAGGACAGCATCGGCACACCACCGTTGGGTGCGCGCAATCCGTGCGATTCCGCACCCAGCTCCAGCACCCGCTCGACCGGCACATGGGCCAGGTCGAGCCCACCGTCGAACGACTCCTGCGCGGCGCGGGCGGTGTTACCGAAGGTCTCGATGTCCACCGGCACCGTGATGGGCACCAGGCCGGTGAACCACCCGGTGGTCATGAACTCCGCGGGTGTGCGCCGGGTCGTGGTCGGGGTGATGACGCGGTAGACGTCGTCACCGGTCAGCGCGGCATGCGCGATCGCACCGCAGGCGAACACCCCGCCGCTGAAGCGGGCGCCTGCCGCAATGCAGATGGCCTCGAACCGGTCACCCTGATCCTTGTCCAACAGTTTCAGGGTGATGACATCGCCGGTGTAGGCGACCGAGGGGTCACCCAACGGCAGCGGGAACGTCGGCAACGAGCCGCCGCTGCTCTGCAGGAAGTCGATCCAGCCCGCCACCTCCGGAGAGTCCGTGGTCAGCGTCGAGACGTACTCGTGCTGTTCGCGGCAGTAGGTGTCGTAGCTACCCGGTTCGGGCAGCTTGAGCGGCGCGGCGCCCTCGACGAGGGCGTTGTACATCATGTGGATCTCCACGAAGGCCAGACCCATGAACATGGCGTCGGTGTGCACATGGTCGACGCTGATGTACACCGTGAAGTGGTCGGCCCGCTGGATCACGCCCACGTGGAAGCAGTCCCATTCCCACGGGCTGGCCGTGGCCAGGATGTGGTCGCGCCACTGCTGGGCGGTCATCTCCCCCTGCTCGGTGGCGACGAACTTGATATCGCGCGGATTGGTGAGCGTATGGCGCACGATCTCACCCGAGGTGCCGTCCTGTCCGGGGAGGTACTCGAACCAGCTGTGGAACGTGTCATGCCTGCGCAGGTACGCGTTGATGACATGGGTCATGGCACGGACGTCACAGCGTCCGGGGATATCCCAGGACGGGATGTTCAGCCTGGCCATATCGGTGCCCGCGGCGGAATGTTTGCGGTAGGCCAGCAGGTGCTGTGCCTGCTGGTAGCTGACCGGGACATCGCTGACCGGAGCGTCCTTGACCTTGGCCAGGGTCGACCGTGAGGGGTGCCAGGAAATCACGGCACCTGGTTCGCCGACCCAGTCATGGATCGGTTTCATCGCTACCACAATCTGTCTCCTGCTTCGACGACGTCGGATCGGGGTTCGAGCGACGTTGCACGACCTTCGATCATGACGGAACCGACATTTCTTCGGGGGCAAGAACGTCACACAGACGGTCGGCGAGCACCCGAATGGTCGAAATATCTGTCGATCCGATACGTATACCTGTCTCCGCCTCGATGCGGGTTCGTACTTCGAGCGTGCCCAGCGAGTCCAACCCGTACTCCGCAAGCGGTCGGTCGGGATCCACCGACCGCCGCAAGATCAGGCTGATCTGCTCGGAGATCATGCGACGCATCCGGGCCGGCCACTCGTCACGCGGCAGTTCGTGCAGCTCCGCGAGGAAGGCGCTGCCGGTGCTGCGCTGACCCGACGACTGGAACGCTTCGGCGAACTTGCTGCTCTGCGCGAACGCCGCCAGCCACGGGGTGCCGACCACGGGTGCATATCCACTGTAAGGCCTGTCGTGGCGAAGTAGCGTCTCGAACGCGTAGGCGCCTTCGTCCGGTTCGATCCCGGCCTCGCCGGAATCGGCCAGCGCGGTACCCGCACCGATCTGCTTCCAAGGCCCCCAAGCGATCGATGTCGCGGGCAGACCCTGACCGCGACGCCAGTGGGTGAACGCATCGAGCCAACTGTTGGCCGCGGCATAGGCGCCCTGGCCGGGCGAACCGACCAACGCGGCCGCCGACGAGAAGACGCAGAACCAGTCCAGGGTCTGCTTGGCGGTTGCACGGTGCAGGTTCAGGGCACCGTAAACCTTTGGTGCCCAATCACGTTCGATGAGTTCGTCGGTGATGTTGGCCAACACCGCGTCCTCGATGACCGCAGCGCCGTGCAGCACGCCGCGTAGCGGCAGGCCCGTGGCACATGCCGCCTCGACCAGCCGGTCGGCGGTCGCCGGGTCGGCGATGTCCCCGCGCTGCACCTCGACCTCGGTCCCGCCGCGGCGGATGCGGTCGATGACTTCGGTGGCCGCCTCCGACGGTGCGGACCGGCCGTTGAGCACGATGCGTCCCGCGCCGGACTCGGCCAACTTCTCGGCGAGGAAAAGTCCGAGACCGGTGAGGCCGCCGGTCACGATGTACGCCGAATCGGAGCGGAACACCCGGAACTCCCCAGGCGGCACCACGGCGTCGATCTGACCCCCGTGCGGAATGTCCAGGACAAGCTTGCCGGTGTGCTCGGCGGCACCCATGACACGGATGGCCGTGGCACCGTCCTGCAGCGGATAGTGGGTGGTTTCCGGCAGCGGCAGCACTCCATCGGCGATCTGCTGGTAGCAGACCTCCAGCAGGCGACGCAGCGTGTCGGAGTCGGTCAGCGACAACAGCGCCAGGTCGACGGCGTAGAAGGACAGGTTGCGACGGAACGGGAACAGTCCCATCCGGGTGTCGCCGTAGATATCACGCTTGCCGATCTCGACGAACCGCCCGCCGAACGACAGCAGTTCCAGCCCGGCCTTCTGGGCGGCCCCGGTCAGCGAGTTGAGCACGATGTCGACCCCGTAGCCGTCCGTGTCCGCGCGGATCTGGTCGGCGAAGGCGGTGCTGCGCGAGTCGTAGACATGCTCGATGCCCATGCCCCGCAGCAGTTCGCGGCGGGCCTCACTGCCCGCGGTGGCGAAGATCTCCGCGCCCGCGGCCCGCGCGATGGCGACGGCCGCCTGGCCGACGCCACCCGTGGCGGAGTGGATCAACACCTTGTCCCCGGCACTGATACGGGCCAGGTCGTGCAGGCTGTACCAGGCCGTCGCGTGTGCACTGGGCACGGCGGCGGCACGGTTGGTGGGCAGTCCCGGCGGCAGTGTGACGGCCAGGTTGGCATCGCAGGTCACGAAGGTGGCCCAGGCGCCGTCGGCGGAGATACCGCCCACGCGGTCACCGACCTTGTGCCCGGTCACCCCCGGCCCGACGGCGGTGACGACACCGGCGAAATCGGCGCCCAGTTTGGGCAGCCGGCCCTCGAAGGACGGGTAACGCCCGAAGGCCACCAGGACATCGGCGAAGTTCAGGTTCGACGCGGTGACCGAGACCTCGATCTGGCCGGGTCCCGGGGCAACCCGTTCGAAGGCCGCCAACTCGAGGGACTGGATATCCCCCGGTGTGCGGATCTGCAGACGCATCCCGTCCCGGGCCGGATTGACGACGGTCGTGCGCCGGTCCTCCGGTCGCAGTGCGCCGGGCACCAGGCGCGCCACGTACCACTCGCTGCCGCGCCAGGCCGTCTCGTCCTCGTCGGAACCGGACAGCAGCTGTGCCGCGATATGGGTGGCGTCGGTGTAGTCGTCGACGTCGATCTGCGCGGTCTTGAGCTGCGGGTACTCGGTACCGATCACGCGGATGAGCCCGCGCAGACCGGCCTCGTCCAGGTTCGCCGAATCCTCACCCGACACCGTCTGGGCGTTGCGGGTCAGCACGTGCAGCCGCGGCGCCTCGCCCGGTGTCTCCGGGAGCTCACGGACGATCTTGACCAGGTGCCGGACGTTGTCGGCGCCTCGGACACCGGACTGCTCGTCGGCCACCCCGTGCCGCGGCGGGGTCACCACCAGAACGTGGCCGAACGACTGCGCCTCGAGCTGCTCCCGCAGGCGGGCGGCATGGGTGTCGTGATCGGAATGCTGCGGCCACACCATGGTGGTGACGTCGACCTCGTGGGCCTTGAGCGCGTCGGCCAGCCTGGTGGCCAGCAGGTCGGCCGCATCGGAGGTGCTGATCAGCAACCACCGACCACCGCCGTGGTAGTCGACCTCGGGCAGTTCCTGCTGACGCCATTCGATGGTGAGCAACCGGTCGTTGAGGGTGCGCTCACGCTGTCCGCTGTCGGAAACCCCGGTACCCAGCCGCAGCCCGCCGACGGCCAGCAGGACGCTGCCCGACTCGTCGAGCAGGTCGAGGTCGACCTCGACGGCATTGACGGTGATGTTAATGATCCTGGCGTGGCAGTAGTGCGCGTTACGGGTGGACCCGAATGCGCGCATCCGGCGCACTCCCAGCGGGAGCATCAGGGTGCCGGTGGTATCGCTGCGCAGCGCGGGGTGTGCGCCGACCGCCTGGAAGCAGGCGTCCAGCAGCGCCGGGTGGACCCCGTAGGCGCCCTGCTGGGACCGGATCGAACCCGGGAGCGCCACCTCGGCGAGCACCGAGTCGGACTGCACGTCGGATCCGTCGTTGACGTAGACGGCGACCAGCCCGGCGAACGCGGGCCCGTACTGGATACCGCGCTGGTTGTACCAGGCACGCATCTCGGCACCGTCGATGCGCACGGTGTGGGCGGCCAGCGCGCCTTCGATGTCGACCGCGGCGGGAGCGCTGTCGGCGGCGGCGCTGCCCAACGTGGCCGAGGCCCGCTTGACCTGCTCGCCCTCGAGGTAGGTCTCGACCGCGAAATCGGCCGATCCCTCGCCGGTCACGGTCGCGGCGGCGGTCACTTCGGTGCTCTCCTGAAGGAGCAGCAGTTGGTCGAAGCTGATATCGCGCACCTCGGACTCGTCGCCGAGGATGTTGCGGGCGGCGGCCAGCGCCATCTCGCAGTAGGCCGCACCGGGCAGTGCCGCCACGTTGTGCACCTGGTGGTCGCCGAGCCACGGCTGGATCTCGGTGCCCACATCGGCCTGCCAGGCATGCCGTTCGGGCTCCTCGGGCAGCCGGACGTGCGCGCCGAGCAGCGGGTGCACGGCTAGCGTGGCGCCACCGGGGGCGAGTTCGAGCGGGTCGCGCACGAGGATCAGCTCGCGATGGGTCCACGTCGGCAATGGGGCGTCGACGAGGTTGCCGGTCGGGTAGAGCACAGAGAAGTCGACCCGCGCACCGGCATTGTGCAGATCGGCGAGCACGGCCCGCACACCGTGCGGCAGCTCCTGCTCGCGCCGCACACTGGCCAGCGCCGCGTGCGCGATGTCCAGGCTGCTGGCGGTCTGGTCGACCGCATGGGTGAGCAGCGGGTGCGGTGACAACTCGGTGAAGACGCGATACCCGTCCTCCAGCGCCGCCTGCACGGCCGCGGCGAACCGGACCGCATGGCGCAGGTTGTCGACCCAGTAGTCGGCGTCGAAATCGGCGATGTCACGCGGGTCGTACAGGGTCGCCGAGTAGTAGTCGACCTCCGGCTCGGACGGGTCGAGGTCCTCCAGCGCGTCGGCGAGATCGTCGAGGATCGGATCGACCTGCGGTGAGTGCGAGGCCACGTCGACGGCGACCTCGCGGGCCATCACATCGCGGCTCTCCCATTCTGCGATCAGCTCGCGCACCGACTCCTTGGCGCCACCGACCACGGTCGAGCGTGGCGAGGCAACCACCGACAGCACGACATCGTTGATACCGCGCGCCGCGAGCTCGGAGAGCACCTGCTGGGCGGGCAGTTCGACCGAGGCCATCGCACCGGACCCGGCGATGGTGGCCATCAGCTTGGAGCGACGGCAGATCACCTTGACACCGTCGGTGAGGGTCAGCACACCGGAGACCACCGATGCGGCGACTTCACCCATCGAATGGCCGATCACCGCCCCGGGAGTCACACCGTAGGACTTCAGGGTGGCGGCCAGGCCCACCTGGACCGCGAACACGGTCGGTTGCACCTTGTCGATACCGGTGACGGTCTGCGCGGATGTCAGTTCCTCGGTCACCGAGAAACCGGATTCCGCAGCAATCAGCGGCTCGAGTTCGGCAATCGCGGCGGCGAAGGCCGGTTCACCGTCGAGCAGTCCGGCACCCATGCGGGCCCACTGCGAGCCCTGGCCGGAGAACACCCACACCGGACCGCGTTCACCGTCGCCGACGGCCCGCTGATACGGCGTCTCGCCGTCGGCGACCTCGCGCAGTGCGGCGATCAGGCCGGCGCGATCATCGGCGAGCACCGTGGTGCGCACCGGCCGGTGCGCACGGCGCCGAGCCAGCGTGTAAGCGAGGTCGTGCAGGTTGAGGCCCTCACCCTGGGCGGTGACCCAGTCGGCAAGGCGGCCGGCGGTGCGACGCAGTTCCTCGGCAGAGGTCGAGGACAGTGCGAAGATGTGGCCGGTCGAGTCGTTGTCGGTGGTGACGGGCGGCACGGCAGGTGCCTCTTCGAGCACGGCGTGGACGTTGGTGCCGGACAGTCCGTATGCCGAGACCGCGGCGCGGCGCGGTTGATCGGTGACCGGCCACGGCGTCACCTCGGCGGGGACGAAGAGATCGGTCTTGATCTTGGCGAGCTCGTCGGGCAGCCGGTTGAAGTTGGCGTTCGGCGGCACCGTCGCGTGCTGCAGCGCCAGCACGCTCTTGATGATCCCGATGGTGCCCGCGGCGGACTGGGCGTGGCCGAAGTTGGTCTTCGACGAGCCCAGCGCGACGGGGCCCGCGGTCCCGTACACCGCGGCCAGGCCGGAGAACTCGATCGGGTCACCGACCGGAGTTCCGGTGCCGTGCGCCTCGATCATGCCGACGGTGGTCGGGTCGATACCGCCGGACTCCAGCGCTGCGCGGTACACCTCTACCTGGGCGTCGCGTGACGGCGTGGCGATGTTGACGGTGTGACCGTCCTGGTTGACCGCGCTGCCCCGCACGACCGCCAGGATGCGGTCGCCGTCGCGTTCGGCATCGGCGAGCCGCTTGAGCAGCACGACGCCGGTGGCCTCGCCGGGGACGAAACCGTCGGCGGCAGCGTCGAAGGCATGGCACTGACCGGTCGGCGACAGCATGCCCTGCGCGGATCCCGAGGACAGCTTGCGGGGCTCCAGGACGAGGTTCACGCCGCCGGCGAGCACCAGGTCACTGTCGCCGTCGTGCAGGCTGCGGCATCCGAGGTGCAGGGCGAGCAGACCCGAGGAGCACGCGGAGTCCACCGAGTAGGCCGGTCCGTGCACGCCGAGGTGGTAGGCGATGCGACCGGAGGCCATGCTGAAGTTGTTGCCCGTGAAGCCGTAGGGACCCTCGATCGAGTGCGCGTCGGCGGCCAGCAGCTGGTAGTCACCGTGGGTGAGACCCATGAACACACCGGTGCGCGATCCCTGCAGGGTGGCGGGGTCGATTCCCGCGTGCTCGATGGCCTCCCACGCGGTCTCCAGCAGCAGGCGATGCTGCGGGTCCACCGCGGTGGCCTCACGGTCGCTGATACCGAAGAAGTCGGCGTCGAAACCGGCGACATCGTCGAGGAAGGCACCCCACTTGGACACCGATCGTCCGGGCACGCCGGGCTCGGGGTCGTAGTATTCGTCGGCATCCCAGCGGTCCGCCGGGATGACCGTGACGTGGTCCTCGCCGCCGAGCAACGCCTGCCACATACGGTCAGGTGAGTCGATTCCGCCAGGCAAGCGGCACGCCATCCCGATGACGGCGACCGTTGTGACAGGTGTATCAACCACGGAGTTCAAACCTCTTCCAAACGGGTAGTACGAGACTGAGTGGACGCGCTGGCTGCTACCGGATCAACCGGGCTGCCGGTCTGACAGGTGCTTCAAACCGTTGCGCACTCTTCCTCACCCTCTCCGGACGTCGCTGCAACTCGTTCCCAAGTCGGAGCGTAGTCGTCCCCGTTGACGACGGCGTTAAAAATCGAGCAAATCCACTGCGAACTCTACAGCGTCAAGAGCGCCGTTGCGCAGGCTACACCAGCTACGTCTTGTGATTCCAGCAACCGCGCATCCTGCCCTCCACCTGCGAATGGACCTCCATATTGACGTCCAAGTAAATGTGATTCGAGTCACTTTGTCAAGCGATGGATTAGCCACAGGATTCGCCAGCAAACATTTTGCACCGCGCAGCCAGTACGTCAGGAGGTCTGTCGAAACCGCGAGGGACCTGCCGACCGAGGAGGAGAACAGCCCGCTCAACATGCACTAGCTGAGTAAACAGGTGCAACAATGACCACACTGGTACGGGCAACGTCGCATGACGAGGGCGCAGCGACGCGCACCCTGAGTAGTTCGCCAGAGACGTTGGCAATCTTTGACCGGGTAACGGAATCCACGGGCTCAGAATGGGGCCGGCCCGGGTCCGCAACGGCGGCAAAATCCCCTTGCAGCGCGCCGTATATCCATTCATCCAGCCAACTGCCGAGGTCACCAGCAATATCGTGTTACCCGCGGTATCGCGTGATGATCGCTGCGGTAAGCAAAACTTCGGGCTACCGAAACCAGGACCGGATGACGCGATCAGACAGCCGCCGCGGTCCGCCCTGCCGATCCCGCACCGAATTGCGGAACAGCGCTGAATCCGCGTTGCCTGGCACGCGCAGCGCCCCGGCGGATGAGCGCCGCCATCGCGACGAACCCGGCCTGATCGGCGACAACCAGCGGAGTCAGCAGCCGGTTGTGCACATAACCGAACGCCAGGCCTGCGGACGGGTCGGCCCAGCCCAGCGAGCCGCCCAGACCGACGTGACCGAAGCCGGGG
The DNA here is from genome assembly GCF_036946495.1 of Mycolicibacterium neoaurum. Classification (NCBI taxonomy): domain Bacteria; kingdom Bacillati; phylum Actinomycetota; class Actinomycetes; order Mycobacteriales; family Mycobacteriaceae; genus Mycobacterium; species Mycolicibacterium neoaurum. The sequence continues at coordinate 151,073 of NZ_JAQIIX010000001.1, read as the reverse complement.
AGCACACCTGGCAGCGGCAATCCGTGATAGCCGAGGTGAAAGGACATCGGCATACCCAATGAGCCGTCGGGATGCAGGCTGCGCGGACCGGTCAGACCCGCAACCACCGAATCCGACAGGAAGCGGCTGCCGTCGATCTGGCCGCCGTTGGCGATCGCGCCGTACACCCGTGCCAGACCGCGGGCGGTCGACACTCCGTTGGCCGATGCCATCTCGCTGTCCAGCAGCGGGGTGTCCCCCTGCACCACGGACTTCATGCCGGGAAAGTAGAGCGCACCGAGGCCACCCGAGACCGGCAGCGCCGCCAGTCGCGGGGTGAGCAGATTGATGATCGGGTTCTGCAGATGCCGCTGCGGACCGATGATCTGCGCGGGTTGGGTCGGCGCCGAGGCCGGCGGTCGACCCAGATGGATACCGTCGACGTCGAGCGGATGGGCCAGCTCGGTCCGGAAGAGCTCACGCATGCCGAGCCCGGTGACCGAGCGGGCCAAGCCCGAGACCAGCCAGCCATAGGTCAGGGCATGGTAGGCGGGCCGACCGCGCAACAACCCCGGCGGGGCGGCGGCGATGCGCTCCTCCATCCGGACATGGTCGAGCAGGTCCGCCCTGGATACACCGTTGAGCTGTGACAGACCCGCCCGGTGCCGCATGACGTCACGGACGGTGATCGCACCCTTGCCCCTGGCGCCGAATTCCGGCCAGTACTCGGCGACCGGAGCCTCATAATCGATGAGCCCGCGGTCGACCAGTCGGTGGATGACTGTCGAAGCCAGACCCTTGGTTGCGGAGAAGACCATGGCACCGGTGTCGGCCGACCAACGTCGCCTGCCCGCCCGGTCCGCCCAGCCGGTCCAGACGTCGACGACCGGCATCCCGTCCAGGTACACGGTCAGCGCGCCACCGCCGAACCTGCGCGGACCGAACAGTCGGGAGAAGGCCTGCACCGCCAGCGCGAAGCTGGGATCGGCGGCACCGCGCACGCCGCGCGGTAGGACACCGGCGCGGGCGCCTCCGGTCTGCTCGGCGCACGCGTCGTTGCGCTCGCCATCTATTGCGTAGGTCACAGTCGCCCCAATGTACTCCGCCGGCTGGCTAACTATCGAGGGCTGTTACCTAACCGTGAGGACGTCGGGGTTTACCGGAAAGCGGCCCTCGTCCAGCCATACCTTTCCCGCCCCGCTTCAGTCGGCGGCGTCGAGGATGCGCTGTGCCGCCAGCGCCGCGGTCAACTCGCCGTCGCGCACCTGTCGCTCGACATCGGCGCGGATCCGCTTGACCTCAGGGTTGCTCAACACCCGGTCCAGAACCGTGTCGCGGACCATGGACCAGGTCCAGTTCACCTGCTGAGTGCGTCGGCGCGACTCGAACTCCCCCGCCTCGGTCAGCACCCTGCGATGCTCCTCGACGGTCTGCCATAATTGCGGCAGCCCGTCGCCCGTCAACGCACTCATGGTGAGAACCGGTGGCCGCCAGAGGGTTTCGCGTGGATAGATCAGCCGCAAGGCACCGGTCAGCTCGCGTGCGGCGGCACGTGCCTCCACGGCGTGCGGACCGTCGGCCTTGTTGACCACCACGATGTCGGCCAGTTCCAGGACGCCCTTCTTTATCCCCTGCAACTGATCTCCGGTCCGGGCCAGGGTCAGGAACACGAAGGTGTCCACCATGTCCGCCACCGTCACCTCGGACTGGCCCACCCCGACGGTCTCGACGAGGATCACGTCGAAGCCCGCAGCCTCGAGCAGCACGATGGTCTCGCGGGTGGCCCGCGCGACGCCGCCGAGGGTTCCCGATGTCGGGGACGGCCGGATGTAGGCGTCGGGATGGACGGCCAATTTAGCCATCCGGGTCTTGTCCCCGAGGATCGACCCGCCGGTCCGCGTCGAGGAGGGGTCGACGGCCAGCACCGCCACCCGATGCCCGGCCTCGATGAGGTACATGCCCAGCGCCTCGATCGTCGTCGACTTACCGACTCCGGGGACACCGGTGATGCCCACATGGATGGCGCTTCCCGCGTCCGGCATCAGTTCCAGCAGCAGCTCCTGCGCTCGCTGCCGGTGATCGGTGCGCGTCGATTCGACGAGGGTGATCGCCCGGGCCAACGCCGCGCGATCCCCGCTGCGCAGTGCCGACGCCAGCTCGGCGGGCGCAATGTCCGGGCGGCTCATATCAAGCCAGGCTGTACCCGAGTCGTTCGGCCAGCTTGTGCAGCAGGCCGATCGCTGCGTCGGCGATGACGGTTCCGGGCGGGAAGATCGCGGTGGCCCCGGCGGCATACAACTCGTCGAAGTCACCGGGCGGGATGACCCCGCCCACCACGACCATGATGTCGGGGCGACCGACCTCGGCCAGCGCGTCGCGCAGCGCGGGCACCAGTGTCAGGTGGCCGGCAGCCAGCGAGGACACCCCGACGACGTGCACATCGTTGTCGGCGGCCTGGCGCGCGACCTCGTCCGGGGTGGAGAACAGCGAACCGACGTCCACATCGAAGCCGATATCGGCGAATGCCGTCGCGATCACCTTCTGCCCGCGGTCGTGCCCGTCCTGGCCCATCTTGGCCACCAGGATGCGCGGACGCCGTCCGTCGGCCTCGGCGAAACGTTCCACCAGATCCGTCGCGGTACTCACGTTGCCAGCCTTTCCGACCTCATCGCGATACACGCCGGAGATGGTGCGGATCTCGGCGACATGACGGCCGTACACCTTTTCCAGTGCATCGGAGATCTCTCCGACGGTGGCGTGGGCGCGGGCGGCATTGATGGCCAGCGCCATCAGATTGTTGCCGAGACCGTCTTCCCCGGTGGAGACGTTCTCTCCCGCGGCGCGCGTCAACTCGGCCAGCGCGGCGCGGGTGGCATCCTCGTCACGTTCGGCACGCAGGCGTTCCAGCTTGGCCAGCTGCTCGGCGCGCACCCGGCTGTTCTCGACCTTGAGGACCTCGATCTCCTGGTCCTCGGCGACCTGGTACTTGTTCACACCGATCAGCGCCTGCACACCGGAGTCGATGCGGGCCTGGGTACGCGCGGCGGCCTCCTCGATGCGCATCTTGGGGATGCCTGCGTCGATCGCCTGGGCCATGCCGCCGTATTCGGCGACCTCCTTGATATGCGCCCTGGCCCGTTCGGCGAGCTGGTGGGTCAACCACTCGACGTAGTACGAACCGCCCCACGGATCGATCGGCCGGGTGGTGCCCGACTCCTGCTGCAGCAGCAGCTGGGTGTTGCGGGCGATCCGGGCGGAGAAATCGGTCGGCAGCGCCAGCGCCTCGTCCAGAGCGTTGGTGTGCAGCGACTGGGTGTGGCCCTGGGTTGCGGCCATGGCCTCCACACAGGTGCGCGCGACGTTGTTGAACACATCCTGCGCGGTCAGCGACCAGCCCGAGGTCTGCGAATGGGTGCGCAGAGACAGCGATTTCGAGCTCTTCGGGTCGAACTGCGAGACCAGCTCACTCCACAGCAGCCGACCCGCACGCAGCTTGGCCACCTCCATGAAGAAGTTCATCCCGATGCCCCAGAAAAAGGACAGCCGTGGGGCGAACTTGTCGATGTCCAGCCCGGCGTCCAGACCCGCCTTGATGTATTCGACGCCGTCGGCCAGCGTGTAGGCCAGCTCCAGATCGGCCGTCGCGCCGGCTTCCTGGATGTGGTAGCCCGAGATCGAGATGCTGTTGAATTTCGGCATCTTGGCGCTGGTGTAGCCGAAGATGTCGGAGATGATCCGCATCGACGGTTTGGGCGGGTAAATGTAGGTGTTGCGGACCATGAACTCTTTGAGGATGTCGTTCTGGATGGTCCCGGCCAGCTTCTCCGGCGGCACGCCCTGCTCCTCGGCGGCGACCACGTAGAGCGCCAGGATCGGCAGCACCGCGCCGTTCATCGTCATCGAGACCGAGACGCTGCCCAGGTCGATACCGTCGAAGAGCTGGCGCATGTCCAGGATCGAATCGATGGCCACCCCCGCCATACCGACATCGCCGGCCACCCGCGGGTGGTCGGAGTCGTAACCGCGGTGGGTGGCCAGATCGAAGGCGACCGAGAGGCCCTTCTGGCCGGCGGCCAGGTTGCGCCGGTAGAAGGCGTTGGATTCGGCAGCGGTGGAGAATCCGGCGTACTGGCGGATCGTCCACGGCTGGTTGACGTACATCGTCGGATAGGGCCCCCGGATGAACGGAGCGTCGCCGGGGAAGCTGTCGACCGGATAGCCGGCGGCGGCGGCCTCGTCGCGGTCGGCGGCGATGTAGACCGGCTTGACATCGATGCCCTCCGGCGTCGACCACACCAATTGTTCCGGGGTGTAACCGTGTGCCGCGGCGGCCCCCGCGGCCAGCTCGGCGACGCCGTCGGCGGTGGCGGCGGCCGGGGTGGCGTCCCCCTGCAGCGGGATATCGGCGAAGCTACCGATGGCCGAGGTTTCGGTCTTCTCCGTTGCAGTCATGTCACGCTCCCAATCGGGTGAGCAGGGTCGAGAGGGCCTCGACGGCGTTGATCTTGGCGGTCAGGTACTCATCGGGCTTTTCGGTCGCCTCGGCCACGGCTTTCTCCGGCCCGGCCAGGTAGAGGTGCGTGATCCCGGCAGCGCGCGCGGCCGACGCGATCTCGGAGACCTCGGTGCCGTAGCGAGCGTCCGTACCGCAGATGACGGCCACGGTGTGAGTGCCGACAGCGGCGGCGACCCCGGCGGGATCCACGGTGCCCGGGTTGACCGCCTCGATGCCACCCGAGGCCAACAGGTTGGCCGCGAAGGTGGTGCGGATGTTGTGCTCGGCCAGCGGTCCCACCGGCAGCAGTACCGCCTGCGGGCGGCTCCCGTGCTCGGCCAGATAGGCATCGGAACGGTCCCGCAGGGCCTCGAATTCCGCTGCGTAGCGGTAGATCTGGGCGGAATCCTCGGCGCGCGTCCCCACCGGCAGCGGCTTCTCGGCCAGGTTGGGGAACTCGTTCACACCGGTCAGTGAGGTGCGGCGGTGCGCGATGTCCGCAGCGCGCTGCCCGCGCACCGCGGCGATCTGTTCGGCGAGGTGGTCGCGCGCCGCGCTGAACCCGCCGCGGCTCTCCAGTTCCTGGAAATGCGCCCAGGCATGTTCGGCCAGCTGGACGGTCAGGTCCTCGACGAACCACGAGCCCGCACCCGGGTCGAGCACCTTGCCCAGATGCGATTCCTCGAGCAGCAGCAGTTGGGTGTTGCGCGCCATCCGTCGGGTGAAGCTCGTCGCCGTTCCCGGCAGTCCGCCGGGGATCGCGGCGTCGAAGGGTTGGACCAGCACGGTGTCCGCACCGCCGACACCGGCACCGAAGGCCGCCAACGTCGTGCGCAGCATGTTCACCCACGGGTCGCGCTGGCTCATCATCGCCGCCGAAGTCACCGCGTGTACGGTCACCGCGCCGGCGTCGGGAGCGCCGACGACCTCGGCCACCCGTGCCCACAACCGGCGCACCGCGCGCAGCTTGGCGATCGTGGTGAATTGATCGTCATCGGCAGCAAGCCGGAGGCTGATCTGTTCGAGAGCCTGCGACGGACCGAGGCCCGCAGCGACGAGCGCCCGCAGGTACTCGACACCGGCGGCGACCACGGCGGCCAGCTCCCACACGGCGCTGGCACCGAGGTTGTGCAGTGCGGGACCGTCGATCGTGATCGCCCGGACGCCCCGTCTGGCGGCGATTCCGGTCGCCACCGTCACCACATCGGCGAGATCCGGTGCGGCGCGCCCGCTCAGGGCGGCGGTCAGCGGGTCGGCGCCCAGATCGACCGAAAGGCGCGAATTCTGGTCGTCATCGAAGTCGGCCAGCAGCGGGAGCAGGGCGGCGGAGGCATCCGCGTAATCGGCTCCGGCGTCGATGATCACGGGGACCAGGTCCAGGTAGATGCCCTGCACCAACTGGGCGAATTCGGCGGCGGCCACACCGTGGGCGCCCACCCTGAGCACCAGGGCGCTGGCACCTTCGGTCAGTGCCAGCAAGGCGGCGTTGTTGGCATCGGCAGCGGAGGCCTGCCCGGCCGGAAACTCCTCGGCCACCTTCCATCCGCTGAGCACATCACGGTGCGCGTCACCACCGCGGATGAAGGGCCACTCACCCGGCAGCGCCGGTTCGGGATGTCCGTCGAGACTCGTGTAGAGGGGCCGCACCGGGAAGCCGTCGTAGGTGGGCGAGTCGAGTAGCCGCTCGGGCTCCTCGGGTAGGTCGGTCACCTCGCGGCGCAGGCTCTTCGCCAGTACGGCTGCCACCCCGGAGCGCCAGCGCTCGCGGTCCGATTCCATCACGCTCGAGGACATGTGACTCCTGTTTTCGCAGTGTGGGGCGGGTGAACTCCCCATGAGGCTAAATGATCGTTACCACCCCTTCGTGCAGTGGGCAGGCTCGGTCACCCGATCGGACGGCCGTGGTGGCAGACGCCACTGCGCCGCGCCCCGTAGGGTTGGAACACGTGAAACCCGTCGTCAGCACGCTGCGCACGGTCGCAGCCACGCTGGCGGGCACCGCGGCACAGATGCCGCGCCGGCGAGTCCTCGGGATCGCCGCCACCATTGTGATTCTCGTCGCAGTCGCCCTGCTGGTGCCACTGCCGACGGCCATGCAGATGCGCGAATGGGCCACTGCCGCCGGTCCGTGGTTTCCCCTCGCGTTTTTCGCCGCCCATACCGTCATGACGGTGTTCCCTTTTCCCCGAACGGCTTTCACACTGTCGGCCGGGCTGTTGTTCGGGCCGTTGCTCGGGATCGGCCTCGCGGTGGTGGCCAGCACGCTGAGCGCGGTGATCGCCGTCGTACTGGTGCGCGCGGCCGGGTGGCAGTTGAGCCGGCTCGTGAGTCACCCCAGGGTGGACGCGCTCGACGCACGACTGCGGGAACGGGGCTGGGTGACGGTGCTGTCGATGCGGATGATCCCGGCAGTACCGTTCGCGGTGCTCAACTATGCCGCCGGAGCGTCCGCGGTCCGGCTGCTGCCCTATGCGGTGGCCACCCTGGTCGGGGTGATCCCGGGTACCGCGGCCGTGGTCATCCTGGGCGACGCGCTGACCGGCAATGTCAGCCCGCTGCTGTTCCTGGTCTCCGCGTGCACCGCTGCCGTCGGCATCGCAGGCCTTAGCTACGAGATCCGGGCGCACCGACACCACCACGATCGCGATCGCCTGCCGAGCGACAACAGCACCGTCGAGGACGGCGCTCCGCACAACGGCTGACTCAGGCCGCCTTGTCGGAGCGGTCCAGGAACCGCACCACCGCGGGGCTCCCGGTTGCCGCCTTGTGCCGGATACCGCGTGGGATGTGCAGCGCGACCATCGAACCGGAACGCACCACACCGAGCGGACCCGCACCGGCGAAACGCCCGAACCCGGCCACGTGGACGGCCCATCCCGCCTTGGCCTGCCGATAGCCGATACGGATGCCGAGTCCCAGGATCACCAGCAGTCCGCCCACGCCGGGCAGCGCCACCGCCGCGAGCGCGGCCAGTGACAGGGGTAGCAAGACCTCACTCACCGCGCGGTCGAGGAACGAGTCCGGCGCCGAGGAGGTGGCGATACCGCGCAGCCCGACGGGAATCGGGACGGCAGGGGCGGCCGTGCGCAGGGCGACGGTCGTCGGCGACGAGAGCAGCGACGGTTGCGCGGGCATCTCGGTCAGTGGTGTCCCTGCGGGATCTGCGGCCTGCACGGGTGCCAGCATCATGTCGGACAGGTCGGTCGCGGGTGCCATCGGGACCAACCGCGGCGTGGCCGTCACCGGGGCGTCCGGATTCGGGACGACGGGCACGCCCATCAGCGCGCTGATGTCGGCGGGTAGCGCGATGATGGCGCTGACCGAGGTGTTCACCGAGCCCAGCATGGACTCCATCGTGGAGATGACATCGGCGACAGGGTCCTTCGATGTCGGCAGCAGGGCGAGCAACGCCGGCACCGCCGCGACCGTGTCGTGGGTGGAGCCCAGCACGGTGGTCATCGTGTTACCGAAGGTGGCGACCGCGTCGGGCAGGGTGGCGAACGGGAGCGGACGGGCGGGGCGCGTCGGCTTGGGTTGCGGTGTGCCCGACAGCGGCGCGGTACCCGCGACCGGGCTCGGCGCCGGTTCTGGATCCTTCGTGGGCTGGGGCGCCGACGTGAGCGGCGGCACCGACGCGGCGACGGTATCGGTCGCCCCGGCGGTGGCTGTGGGGGCCACGATCCCGATGGCGATCTCGGGAGTGACGTCGGGTGTCGCGTCGGCATCGCCGGGATGCAGGATCAGCTCGTTCTGCTGCTCGATATCGGTGCCGGAGGTACCGGTTCCCGGCTGCGGCCGGGTGTTCGGCGAACCGAGCGTGCCCAGTGTATTGCGGACGTCGCGCAGCGTGTCGCGGATCGAGTCCCGCACCGTGGAACCGAAATCGGTCTGGGTGCGGGTACCGGGCGTCGGCGCGGTTCCGGTGGAACCACCCGAGCCCACCGAGGACGTTCCGCCCGAGCCCCCGCCGGAGGGACCGTCGTCGGCCATCGCGATCGCAGCCGGACCACCGATGAGCAATGCCGCCGACAGCACGCATGCACCCAGTGCGCCGGGCACGCACACTCTCGTCATAGCGCCGCCATTTCGTCCTCTGACCGACCCAGGGCCAAGTCCACCATCAGCAACCCGTCAATATGCCATTAGACCACGCATGCCGCCCTCAAGCAGCAAAAATTGTACGCGGGCGTCAACTGTGGGCTCGGGGTGCGGTCATGGCGCGCGGTGCTGCGCACCCTGCTGCTGTGGCTGCGGGGAATCGACCGCCGCTTCGCCGAGTGCCGGCGACGGCGTCGGCGCGCTCACCGAGGCAGCCCCCAGCGGTGGCACCGGATTTCGCGCTTCGGCCTCGGCCTTGGCAACCGCCTGGGCGATGGCCGGATCGGTCTCGGTGGAGAACCAGTCGGCGATCTCCTCGGCCTCCTCCTCATCTGATTTGGCGGGACTGTCCTCCACCGGCGACGGGGTGTACCGGAACACGCCGTCCTCCCCCGGCGCGCCGAGCAGCTTGGTGAAGCCCTGCAGAGCCGAGCCGAAATCGCTGGGTACCAACCACACCTTGTTGGCTTCGCCCTTGGCCATCTGCGGCAGCGTCTGCAGGTATTGGTAGGCCAACATCTCCGGGGTCGGACGGCCGTTCTTGATCGCGGCGAACGTCTTCTCGATGGCCTTCGCCTGGCCCTGGGCCTGCAGATAGGCGGCGGCCCGTTCGCCCTGGGCACGCAGCATGCGGGATTGCCGGTCGGCCTCGGCCGCCAGGATCGCGGCCTGCTTGGCACCCTCGGCCGCCAGGATCTGCGCCTGCTTCTGGCCTTCGGCGGCCTTGATGGCCGCCTCACGACTGCCCTCGGCGGTGAGGATCATGGCGCGCTTCTCGCGGTCGGCGCGCATCTGCTTCTCCATCGAGTCCTGGATGGAAGGCGGTGGGTCGATGCTGCGCAGTTCGACGCGGGCCACCCGCAGACCCCACCGGCCGGTGGCCTCGTCGAGCACCCCGCGCAGCTGACCGTTGATCGAGTCACGCGAGGTCAGCGTCTGCTCAAGGGTCATGCCGCCGACGACGTTGCGCAGCGTCGTGGTGGTGAGCTGCTCGACGCCGACGATGTAGTTGCTGATCTGGTAGACCGCCGCCTGCGGGTTGGTGACCTGGAAGTAGACGACGGTGTCGATATTGACCGTCAGGTTGTCCTCGGTGATCACCGGTTGCGGCGGAAAGGACACCACCCGCTCACGGAGGTCCACCCGGGCCCTGATCTTGTCGACGAACGGCAGCAGGAGCGTGAGCTGACCCGACACCGTCTTGCTGTAGCGGCCCAGGCGTTCGATGACCGCCGCCTCTGCCTGCGGGATCAGCGCCACCGATTTCGCGACGATGATCACCGCGAAGATCACCAGCACCGCCAGCAGTACCAATCCGGCAATCGCACCGTCCATCAGATCCCCCTCCGGGTTCGGCTTTCTGGTCCAGACGACTGTGGCGTCCTGGACCGGGTGTTGCAGGTCAGACGATCTTGGCGACCACCGCGGTGGCGCCGTCGATGTGCACGACGGTCACCTGGTCCCCACTTTCGAACACATCGTTGTCGTTGAGTGGACGCGCCGTCCACACCTCACCGTCCAGCTTGACCTGGCCGGCATCGCGCGACACCGCAGCCAGCACCAGCGCGGCGCGACCCTCCAGAGCCTTGGCCGGATCGGGCAAGCCGACTCCGGAGAGCATCCGGCGTTTCAGCGCGGGGCGCACCACTGCCAACAGCAGCACCGAGACGACGAGGAACACCGCACCGTCGGCCCAGATCGGCCAGTCGAAGACGAAGCTCGAGCCGGCCGCGGCCAGCGCACCGCCGCTGAGCATGAGCAGGAACATGTCACCGGTGAGGGCTTCTGCTCCTGCCAGTCCCAGGGCCGCGACCAGCCAGATCCATGCGGGCATGTTCCCAGCCTAGCGAATCCGGCCGTTCCGGCAGGCGACAACTACACTGCGGAAACTATGTGGTGCCCGAGTGCTTCGCTGACGGTATGGGTCAACGCCTGGCTTGCGGGCGTTGCCGCCCCCGACGATGTGCTCGATGCGTTATCGCAATGGGCGCCAAAGCATTCCGTGACCGCCTACGATTCGGTAGCGGCCGGCAATACGGGGCTCCCCTGGCCGGATCTCAACCATTCCGGCACGATGTCGCTGCTGCAGACGATGCGCACGGCGGCCGGTCCGGCGACCGGGAGCCCGGCGGTGGCGTTGATACTTCCGGTACCGGGCGATGTGCGCGGCCTCCCGCCGGACACCCAGTTCCAGCGCGACGCGGTCACGATGGGCGAGGCCATCATCGTCGGCACCCAGCCCGGCCGATCGGTCGGGCTGGTGCCCGAGTACGCCTACGAGGACATCGATGATCCCGACTACGAACCCGATCCGGTGTCGCTGGCGTGGACGGTCTACTCCGTACCCGCACCCGTGGTGCTCGAACATCACGATCTCGGCGAGGCCGAGTACACACTTCGGTCCGCGGTGCGCTCGGCGGCCGACGCACTGAGCGCGTTGAGCGCGGGCATCGGCGTCGCCGATATCGACGATCCGCGGGGCATGGTCGAGCAGCTGCTTGAGGCGACCCGCTTGCACCGGTTGCCCGACCACACCCCCGAGCGGGCGCTGCGGGTGCTGGAGAACGCGGCGCATATCGATGCCATCATCACGGCCAGTTCGGGCCTGATCCCGATCGGGCTGCAGACCAGTTCGGAGGTCCAGATCGCCTCGGACACATTACGACCGCTGGCCACGGTGGTGCGCACGGCCAGGTTGGCCGCGATCAGCGCGATCCTCTACTCGGCCTGGCGGCGCTGATCGCCGACCCGGCTATCCCAGTCCGAAGACCTGCTCGGCGTTGCGGTGCGCGATCGCGTGCCGGTCATCGTCGCCGATGGCGAGCCCTTCGAGGAAGCCCCGGGTCTTCTCCAGCGGTAGGTAGGGGTAGTCGGCCGACCAGATGACCCGGTCGAGGCCGACGGTTCGGGCAATGAACTCCACATGGGCGTCGTAGAACATGCCACTGGGTGTGACCCAGACATGGCGGCGGTAGGTGTCGCCGATCGTAGCCGAGAGTCCGGTGACGGTAGGTGGCATCACATCGTCGAGCCGCTGCAGGAAATTGGGGACCATCTCACCCCAGTGCCCGCTGACGACCTGCAGGTTCGGGTATTTCTCGAAGGCGCCCGAAAGAATAAGCCGCACAACGTGAACGCCGGCCTCGTGATGCCAACCCCACCCACCGAGCGAGAGTTGCGCCGTGACCGCAGGCGCGAACCCGGCGTAGTAGGACCGCTGGACCTCGGGCATCGGATCGTAGGGATGGACGTAGAGCGGAACACCCAGCGCGTCGAGTTTCGCCAGGATGGGCGCGTACCGCGCCTCGTCGAGAAAGCCCGGGCCGGGCCTGCCGACGATGAGGACCCCGTTGAGGCCGAGTTCTCGCACGGCGCGATCCAGTTCGTCGACGGCGGCGCCCGGCACCTGCCATGGCAGTAGGGCCAGGCCGCCGAATCTGCCCGGGTGGGACGACACCGCCTCGGCGAGGCGGTCATTGGCCGCCGCCGCCAGCGCGACAGCGCCGACCTCGGGAACCAGCTGGACCGGAGAGCTGTAGGACAGGATCTGCATGTCGATACCGTGGGCATCCATCTCCGCGATGCGACCGGTGGCGAAATCGGCGAGACGCCGGTCCGTCGGTGACGCTTCGCCGGATTCCTGGGCAGCCATATAGGGCGCCTCGCGCTGCAGCGCGGGCTGTGCCTGCGCCACGATGTCGCCGTCCATGATGTGTTCTTCGACGCAGATCAGTTTCATCTCGGTCATCCTCCCTTTCGCCCGCCAGTGTATCAGCATGCTGATACTGAACAGCTCACTTATAATGAACATGTGGCGGACTACACACAACGGCTCGTATGGCTGATCAGGCGCGCTGAATTGGCTACGCAGCAGGCCAGGGAGCGCGTACTGCAACGGCATGGCATCACCGGAGCACAGCACGCGGCCCTGACCGTCATCGACCTGCGCGACGGGATCACCTCAGCCGAGTTGGCCCGGCAATGCTTTGTGACCGCGCAGACGATGAACGGCACGGTCAGCCGACTGGCGGCGGCCGGACTCATCGAGCGCACCGCCCATCACATGCATCGAAAACTGATCGAGCTGCACCTGACCACGGCCGGCCGGGAGACATTCCTGCGCGCAGACGCCGCCATGGCCGCATTCGACGACGAACTAGCCGCAGCTCTGCCCGCCGCGACACTGCCCGCCGTGAAGTCGGCGCTTGTCGAGCTTGCCGAGCGGGCCGACACGATGTCGGCGACGCCGGACTGACCGCCGGCCGGGTACCGCTCAGCGCGTGGCCGGATCCGAGCCGGGGCGCCCCGGCTGATCAGGAGCCGGGACACACGCCGGGGTGCAGAAGGATCCGTTGAGGCTGTTTCCGTAACCGGGAACCGGTTGGGGTCCGACGACCCTGGCCGGTGCCTGCTCGGTCTGCAGCTCGTCGATGAGGCCGACGACCAGTTCGGCGAAGCGGCGCTGAGCGTTCGGGGTGGTGGCCCGGGCCAGCGCCACCCCCGCCGCCTCGGCCTGCTCGGCAAGTTCGCTGTCCAGATCCCAGATGACCTCGATGTGGTCGGCGACGAAACCGATCGGGCAGACGATCACCGCATCGACCCCGCGCTCGACGAGCACCTCCAGGTGGTCACCGACGTCGGGTTCCAGCCACGGCACCTGTGGCGGGCCCGACCGGGACTGCCAGACCAGATCGAAATCCTCATAACCGGCCGCGGCCGCGACCAGCCGCGAGGCGTACCCCACCTGCCGCTCATAGAGGTCCTGGCCGCACCGGTTGGCGGCCCGCAACGGGATGGAGTGCGCGGTGAACACCAGCCGCGCCCCCGCGCGCCGCTCGGCGGGCAGGCTCTCGGCGGCGTCGGCGATGGCGTCGGCGAACATCGCGACGAACAGCGGATGATCGAAGTACTGGCGCAGTTTGACCAGTTCGGGCGCCGGACCGTTCCCGTCATCGGGGACCGCGGACCGCGCCCTGGCGATGTCCTCCTGGTACTGCGCGCATCCCGAGTAGCCACCCCATGCCGATGTCGAGAACACCGCGGCACGGCGAACACCGTTGTCGCGCATCGCCGTAACAGCGTCTTCGACGAACGGCTCCCAGTTGCGGTTGCCGAAGTACACCGGCAGGTCGCGTCCCTGATCGGCGAGCACGTCCTCGATCTGCTCGATGAGCGCTCGGTTGATGCCGTTGATCGGCGAGACCCCACCGAAGTGGTGGTAATGCTCGGCGACCGCCGCCAACCGCTCCGGCGGGATTCCCCGACCGCGGGTGACGTTCTCCAGGAACGGCATCACCTGGTCGTGCCCCTCCGGCCCACCGAAGGACAGCAGCAGCAGCGCGTCAAAGTGCATGGGGTTGCACGCCTTCCTACAGCAGCTGGGTGCTGGCGCCGCCGTCGGCGTAGATGATGGTCCCGGTGGTGGCCGGCAGCCAGTCCGAGAGCAGGGCGCAGACGGTCTTGGCCACCGGGGTCGGGTCCTTCATGTTCCAGCCGACGGGAGCGCGCTGGTCCCAGCCCTCTTCCAGCAGTCGCATCTGGTCACCGGCCTCGGCACCGAGCGCACCGCCGACGATGGCGCTCATCGCGAGCGTGCGGATCGGGCCTGCGGCAACAAGATTCGAGCGGACACCGAACGGACCCGCCTCCCGGGCGACGAATCGGTTGACCGATTCCAGGGCACTCTTGGCGACCGTCATCCAGTTGTAGGCGGGCATCGCGCGCGTCGGGTCGAAGTCCATACCGACGATGCTGCCGCCGCTGTTCATCACCGGCAGGGTGGCCTTGGCCAGCGAGGCATACGAGTAGGCCGAGATGTGGATGCCCTTGGCGACGTCCTCGTAGGGCGCGTCGAAGAACGGGTTGACGCCCATACCGGTCTGCGGCATGAAACCGATCGAATGCACCACGCCGTCGAGCTTGTTGCCCTCGCCGATCACCTCGGTGATCCGGCCTGCCAGCGAATCGAGATGCTCGGTGTTCTGCACGTCGAGCTCCAGCAGCGGTGCCGGATTGGGCAGCCGGTCGGCGATGCGCTGGATCAGCTTCATCCGGTCGAACCCGGTCAGCACCAGTTCGGCGCCGGCCTCCTGGGCCTGCTTGGCGATGTGGAACGCGATCGAACTGTCGGTGATGATCCCCGTGACGAGGATGCGCTTGCCCTGCAGAAGTCCTGTCATGTCCTGGTTTCCTTTTCTCGTGGCGTGCCGCGGCGGTAGGTCTCTAGTGACCCATTCCCATACCGCCGTCGACGGGGATGACCGCGCCGGCGATGTATCCCGCGTCCTCGGACGCCAGGAAGCTGACCGCGCCCGCGACATCGGCGGCGGTGCCGACGCGCTTGGCGGGGATGAATTCCAATGCCCCGGCCTGGATGCGCTCATCGAGCGCGCGGGTCATCTCGGTGTCGATATAGCCCGGGGCAACGACATTGGCTGTCACGCCCGCCTTGGACAGCTCACGCGAGATCGACCGCGCCATTCCGATCAGGCCGGCCTTGGCGGCCGCGTAGTTGGCCTGGTTGCCGATACCCCACATACCCGATACCGAGCCGATGTAGATGATGCGGCCGAAACGGTTGCGCTGCATGCTGCGCGACGCCCGCTGGGTGACCCGGAATGCGCCGGTCAGGTTGGCGTTGATGACCTCGGTGAAACGCTCCTCGGTCATCCGCATCAGGAACGCGTCCTTGGAGATACCGGCATTGGACACCAGCACCTCGACGGGCCCCTGGTGCTCCTCGACCTCCTTGAAGGCCCGGTCGATCGCGTCGTTGTCGGTCACATCGCAGACCACACCGAACAACCCGTCGGGGGCACCGGATCCGCGGTGGGTGATGGCCACCTTGTGACCGTCGGCGGCCAGCCGCTGGGCGATGGCCAGACCGATACCGCGGTTGCCGCCGGTGACCAGCACCGAGCGGGACACGAATGGGGGACGGCCGACCGGGGTCGCTTCGGTAGCAGCGCTCTCACTCATGTAGGCCAACTTAGTGCCTGACTTGCGCAGTCCCGAAATCGCATCACCATGGCCGATCACGGCCGATCACGGCAGCAGCGGGGCAGGCGCACTCCCCCGGGCCATATCCCGTCGCGGCGGCGCACCGAACATCCGGCGGTATTCCCGGCTGAACTGGGTGGGGCTGTCGTAGCCGACCAGGTGTCCGACACCGGCCACATCGCCGGCATCAGCCGCCAGCATCGCCCGAGCCTGCTGAAGCCTGATCCGCTTCTGGAACTGCAGCGGGCTCATCGACGCGACGGCACGGAAGTGCCGGTGAAACGACGAAGGACTCATCCCGGCCAGTGCCGCGAGGTCGGCGATGCGCAGTGGCTCGGCATAGTTGTCGCGAATCCAGCGGATGGTCCCGTTGATGTGTGCCGCAACCCCGCCGGTGGTGCCGATCCGCGCCACCAGTGCTCCATGCGGCCCGGTGAGCAGTCGCCACAGGATCTCTTTTTCGACGAGCGGGCCGAGCACGGCGGCGTCCTCGGGATGCTCCACCATTCGACTCAGCCGCAGCACCGCGTCGAGCAGCGCGGGTTCGGCAGGTCCGCTGGCCATTGCCGGGCCCGCCGGGCCGCTGACGTCTGCCCGATGTAGCCGACCACGATCGGCGAGCAGCAGTTCGGCGATCGCGGCCGGGCGTAGCACCATACCGACACCGAGCGCCGGAGTGTCGGCATCGGCGCCGACGAAGTGCCCGCTCACGGGAAGGTCGGCGGCCACCACGAGGATGTCGCCGCTGCGGTAATCGATCATCTGGTCACCGAGCAGGATCCGCTTGGCCCCCTGCACCATGACCACGAGCAGCGGCTCGGTCAGTGAGTACTCCGGCTCCGACGTGTCGACACGGGAGAACAGCAGCCCGTCGATCGTCGTCGTCATCGACGCCACCGCGTGCGTGTCCACCAGCCGGCCGAGCTCGGACAGCGAGGCTGCGGTGTTGCTCTCGGATGTCATGCCCTCGGCGGTCATGCTCTCAGCGAATCACGAACAGCACGATTAGACCAATATTGAGCGGATCGGGCAGGAATCAGATCGGATCGGCCTACCGCTGGACCGCGCAGTCACGGTTGCATCAGAAGGGAAATCACCAATCCGATCAAGGAGATCCCGATGTCACTCGACCACTACGTCACCCTCGGCCGTTCCGGCCTGCGTGTCAGCCCATTTGCATTGGGAGCCATGACCTTCGGTGAAGATGCCGGTGGCGCCGGCTGCAGCACGGAGGAAGCCTCGGCCATCATCTCCAGCTATCTCGACCACGGCGGCAACTTCGTCGACACAGCCAACTTCTACACCAACGGACACTCCGAGAAGATCCTCGGTGACTACTTCGCCGCCCACCCGAACCGGCGTGATCGTGTCATCCTGGCCACCAAGTTCTTCACCAACATGTTCCCCGGCGATCCCAATGGTGGGGGCGCGGGCAGGCGCTCGATCATCGCCCAACTCGAGGAGAGTCTGCGCCGGCTGCGCACGGACCACATCGACCTTTACTGGTTGCACAACTGGGACCGGCACACCCCCATCGAGGAGACCATGCGCACCCTCGACGACCTCGTGCGCGCGGGCAAGATCCGGTACCTGGGCTTCTCCAATATCCCGGCCTGGGTGACCGCGCAAGCCCAGACGCGGGCACTGCTGCAGGGCTGGACGCCACTGGTGGCCCTTCAGATCGGCTATTCGCTGCTCAATCGCGGGGTCGAGGCCGAAGTGGCCCCGCTCGCGCTCGACCAGGGCCTGGCGCTGGTGCCGTGGAGCCCGCTGCAGAACGGCTTCCTGTCCGGCAAGTACCGCCGCGGGGCACAGGTTCACGACTCGGCCCGTGCCGCCTTCGTCGGCGGTCCGACCGAGGATGAGTTCGACGTCATCGAGGCCGTCGGCGAGGTCGCCGATGAGCTGGGCACCACCTCGGCCGCCGTCGCGCTGGCCTGGCTGCGCGCCCGGCCCGGGACCGTCGTGCCGATCCTCGGCGCACGCCGGCTCGACCATCTCCAGACCAACCTGGCCGGGCTCGATATCGAACTGACGCAGGAACAGGTGCACCGGTTGGACGCGGTGTCCGATCCCGGACTGCGCCCGGCGGTGGAACCCGAACTGCTGGCCGCGCTGCAGTTCGCCGGCGCAACGGTCGACGGTCACCGCTCGGGTGAGTACCCGCCGCTGGCGGCCGGCACCGTCCGCTACTAGCCGGGTAGCCGGCGGTTGATCAGCAGCGCCGCCAGTGCGGCCAGCGCGAGCACCAGTGCGCCGAGGCGCAGCCAGCCGACACTGGCATCGCCCTTCATGGTCTCGTACCCGATCTGCTCCTGCAGCGAGCTGAACACCGCCTTGAGCTGTTCCAGGCTGGAGGCGGTGAAGGCCTCGCCCCCGGAGAGTTCGGCGATCTTGGCCAACATCTCGTCATCGACCGGAACCGGTTGGCGCTGTTCGTTGATCTCGACATAGCCGTACGGCGTGCCGAAGGACACCGTCGAGATCGGCACACCCTGGTCCTTGGCGGTGCGCGCGGCGGTATAGGCGCCCTTGGGGTTGTCCGGATTCGACGGCACCGTCTCCTTACCGTCGCTCATCAGCACGATGCGCGCGGGCGGGGGCTCGTCACCGCCGCCGATCACCGCACCGACGGTGGCGATCGCCTGCAGCGCGGTGAAGATGCCCTCGCCGGTGGCGGTGCGATCGGCCAACTGAAGCTTGTCGATACCGTTCTTGGTGGCCTCGCGGTTGGTCGTCGGGGAGACCAAGACCGTGGCGGTACCCGCGTAGGCGATGAGACCGAGGTTGATGCCCGGGGTCAGCTGATCGGCGAACTGCTTGGCCGCCTCCTGGGCGGCAACCAGCCTGCTGGGCGCCACATCGGTGGCCCGCATGGACTGCGAGACGTCGATGACGAGCATGACCACGGCGCGGTTGCGCGGGATGCGAACGTCATTGGTCGGACCGGCCATCGCGACGGTCAGCAGGGTCAGCGCGGCGATGAGCAGGATGGCGGGCAGATGCCGCCACCTACTCGGCTGCTTGGGCGCCACCCGCTCCAGCAGTTCCATGTTGGCGAACCGCAGGATCCGCTGTTTACGCGCCCGCTGCACCACGATGTAGAGGACGACAAGGCCCAGCACCGCGAGCAGGAACAAAAAGAACCATTTGTGTTCGAAACCCGACAGGCTCATCGGCCCGAGCAACGGCAATGTCATGTGTGCCTAGTCATTTCAGTATTGATGTGCCTCAACCACGCTACCGCCCACCCGCCATGGCACCCCGGCGCCTGTCCGCGACGAAGCGCACCACATCGGCAATCCAGTCCCCGTCGGTGCGCAACGTGAGCAGCGGCGCATCGCAGCGGCGCAGCGTGCGGGCGACCTCGGCGCGGTGCGCGGCCGAGGCCCTGGCGAAATCGTCGCGCAGCTTCTCATCGATGGTGAATTCGCGGGTGACCCCGGATTCGGTGTCCTGAAGGACGACATCGCCGACATCGGGCAGCTCGACATCACGGGGATCGATGATCTCGATGCCCAGCACCTCATGTCGGCCGGAGATGGCCCGCAACGGCCGCATCCAGTCGATGGGTCCGAGGAAGTCACTGATGATGACGGCCATGCCCCGCCGACGCTCCGGTCGCCGCAACGCGTCGATGGCACCCGCGAGGTCACCGCGCACACCCAGCGGCGCCTGCGGTGTTGTCGCGATGGCGCGCAACAACTCCTGCTCGTGCAATCGGCCCGACAGCGCGGGCACCCGTTTCATCGTCTCGCCATTGGAGATCACCGCGCCGATCCGGTTGCCACCACCGCTGTTGAGAAACGTGATGGCCGCCGCCGCGGCGACCGCCAGATCCCGCTTCTCACAGCCGGTCGTGCCGAAGTCCAGGCTGGACGAAACGTCCACCACCAACCAGGTTTCCAACTCCCGGTCGGCGATCATCTGCCGCACATGTGGCTGGGTGGTGCGTGCGGTGACCGACCAGTCCATCCGGCGGACATCGTCGCCGGGCTGGTACATCCGGGACTCCCCCGGCTCGGAACCCGGACCGGGAATCAGGCCGAGGTGGTCACCGTGCAGCACACCGTCGAGCTTGCGGCGCACCGTGAGCTCTAGTTTGCGCAGCGCCGCACTCAGTGCGGGGGTCGCGGATCTCGCCGCGCTTGAGCGAGGGCAGGTCGACCGCGCGCCTGCCGGTCCCGGTCACCGACCGCCGGCCGCCGCCGCGGCGGGCACCCCGGGAGGCGCCGAGTTACCCTGCTGCGGAATGGCATTGACCTGCGGGAGACCGACGGTCTGCATGATCCGGTTGATCACGGTCTCCGACGAGACCTCGTCGGCCAGCGCGTCATAGGTGAGCACCAGACGGTGCCGCAGCACATCCGGGATCACCTCGACGACGTCCTGAGGGATGACATAGTCACGGCCGCGCACGAGCGCAAGGGCCCGCGATGCCGAGATGATGCCGAGCGAGGCGCGCGGTGAAGCACCATAGGCGATCCAGGACTTCGCGTCGGGCATGCCGAACTTCTCCGGCTCGCGGGTCGCGGTGACGATGCGCACCACGTAGTCGACCAGCGCGTGGTGCACGAAGTTGTTGGCGGCCACCTCCTGCAACCGCAGCAGGTCACCGGTGTTCAGGATCTGCTTGGGCTCAGGCGGTTTCACGCCCATCCGGTAGATGATCTCGCGCTCTTCCTCCGGCGACGGGTAGTCGACGTTGAGTTTGAACAGGAAGCGGTCGCGCTGGGCCTCGGGCAGCTGGTACACGCCCTCCTGCTCGATCGGGTTCTGGGTGGCCATCACCAGGAACGGCGTCGGCAGCGGGAAGGTCTTTCCACCGATGGAGATCTTGCGCTCGGCCATGACCTCGAGCAGCGCGGACTGCACCTTTGCGGGCGCACGGTTGATCTCATCGGCGAGCAGGAAGTTCACCACGACCGGACCGAGTTCGATATCGAACTCCTCCTGGCCCTGGCGGTAGATGCGGGTGCCGACGATATCGGTGGGCACCAGGTCCGGCGTGAACTGGATGCGGGCGAAGGTTCCGCCGACCACCTTGGCGAAGGTCTCCACGGCGAGCGTCTTGGCCACACCCGGAACGCCCTCCAGGAGCACGTGGCCCTTGGCGAGCAACCCGACGAGCATGCGCTCGACCAGTCGGTCCTGACCGACGATGATGCGCTTGACCTCGAAGATCGCGCGCTCGAGGGCGTGCACCTCCTGCTGCAGGCCGGAACCCGCGGGCGGTGCGCTCTGCGTGCCGGGCGGGTAGCCCTGCGTCGGGGCCGGGCCTTGATAGCCTCCGGCGCCCTGCGGCGGCCCACTCGGTGACGTCATCTAGCTTCCTCCCACGGTCGATCTACAACAAAATCGCTGGACTACGGTGGCGACCGCCGAGCTGGCCGGGCGTCCGCCGTCAACTATTCCAGGCAGTCCGGAATCCGTCGACGTCGCCCGCCCGGCGTGCCGCGTGGGTCAGGACTCGATGACGCGCACCAGGTGCGGGGACATCCCGGCAGTGCGCAGCGGGCTGACGGTCACCTTGCCCGCCGAACCGGAGGCCTCCAGCATCTTGCCGCCACCCAGATAGATGGCCACGTGCTGACTGCCGCCCGGGCCCCAGAAGATCAGATCGCCGCGCTTGGCCTGCGACGGGGAGATGGCGCGACCGCCGGAGGTGTACTGGTCGCCGGAATACTTGGGGATCTGGACGCCGACACCGGCGAAGGCGTAGCGGGTGAAACCTGAGCAGTCGTAGCCGATCTTGCCGTCGTCGTAGTCGACACCGGGGCCCGGGCCGGTCAGGGTTCCGCCGCCCCATGAGTACGGGACGCCGATCTGGGAACCGCCACGGCGGATCACATACTCGATGGCCTGCGGGCCGCGCACCCGGGCGCCGGGCAGCAGGCCGCCGGTCGAGGCGGCCGGTGCGGGTGCCAGACCGATGGACTGCAGGAACTTCGATCCGAGGCTCTGGGTGGTCTCCAGCGCGATCTTGCTGACCTGGAAGGAGGCGTTGGCGATGGCCACCGGATCACCGGGGGCTCCCGAACTCGGACGCGCGGGCAAAGTCGGGTCCCACTCCCCCGGGTCGGCGGTGGCGGGTGCCGCGGCACCGATGGCCATCGCAGCGGCCACCGCCAGTGCTGCCAGCACCCGGGTCAATGTACGAAATCGTGTGGAGTTCAAGGAATTCCCTACGTAGTCAGTGCTTCTAGTACTCGATGTAACGGACGGCGTACGGGGTCATCCCGCTGGTGCGCACCGGTGAGATCTTGACGGTCGAGCCGGTGTAGGGGGCTTCGAGCATCTGGTTGTTGCCCAGGTAGATCGCGACGTGCTGACTGCCGCCGGGTCCCCAGAACAACACGTCACCGCGTCGCATCTGCGACGTCGGGATCTTGCGGCCCATGTCGTACTGCGCCCCGGAGTAGTGCGGCAGCTTGATACCGACCCCGGCGAAGGCGTAGAGCACCAGACCCGAGCAGTCGAATCCCACCGTGCCGGCACCACCGTCGATGCCATTGCTCTTGCCCGCGGCGTTGCCGCCACCCCAGGAGTACGGCACGCCGATCTGCGACATCCCCCGCTTGATGACGTACTCCGAGGCCGCCTGGCCGTTCACCCGGGGAATGGCCCCGTTGTTGGTGAAACCGGTCGGGGTGGGCAAGATACCGAGCTTCTGCAGGAAGTTGCGCCCCATGTCGGCGGTCAACTGGGCCGAGGTCTGCATGATGCCCAGGATCGCGTTGATGATGGCGATCGGGTCACCGCTGACGAAGGCGCTGGGGATGGCGGGCAGGGTCAGATCCCATTCGCTTGCCTGCGCCGGAGCCGGTGCGCCGCCGGGCGCGCGATCCCAGTCCGCGCCGGGTGCGGCCGGACCCGGCGCGGCCGGCGCACGACCGGTGGGCGCGGCCGGGGCACGGCCGGTGGGGGCAGCCGGGGCCGACGGCGCCGCCAGCGGCCGGGCGGCGTCCAACTTCGCCTGTGCGGCAGCGCGTTCGGCGGTCAGCCGGTCCAGCTCCTGCTGCTGGGAACCGAACGTCTGCTGAGCCTGGGTGAGGCTGGCGACGGCGGCGTCCTGACTGGATTGTGCGTCGGCCGCGGCCTTGTCGGCATTCTGTTTGGCCAGCCGCGCCGCGGACTCTCGGTTGACCTGCTCGGTCCGCGCCTTCTGCAGATCACCGAGCACCTGCTGTGAGTTGGCGGCCAGCGCCTGCCCCGCGGCAGCGGTCTGCAGGGCGGCGTCGGGGTCGGCGGCGGTCAGATAGGAGGCCGACGGGCCGTTCACGTAGGCGGCCACGGCATAGGTGTCGACGCGGCGCTGCGCGTCGGCGATGGCGGTGTTGGCGTCGTCGACGCCCCGTCGGCTCGCCTCCACCTCGGCGGCCGCCGCGGCGGCGTTGTCGCGCGCGTTCTGCACGTCGAGCAGTGCCTTGTTCACACTCTCCTGCTGAACCTGCACGGCCGCACCGAGATCCTGCAATCTCTGGTTCGCATCGGCGACGGCGGCCACCAGGGCTGCAATGCCCTCGGGTTTGGCCGGATCGGCGATCGCGATCGGCGCGGCGATCGGACCGTCCGGGAGGACACCGGCGCACAACAGGCCGACGGTGACCGGGACTGCGCAAATCCGTCCGTAGAAACGGGACGCGGAGGCGCCTGGGGTGCGTCTCATGGGACTCAGGTCTCCTAGGGCTCAACGCGGACGACACGGCACTGCGGGTGAGTGTCAGCAGTCACATCAACCACAGCTGCAACACCAAACACTGTTTGCACCGTACGTCACATCACGCCCTAAAGAAACTTTAGTCACAAATTACATGAATGTAATTGGAAACGGCGTTATCGAATAGTGATATTCGAATTCGACAAAGGGGTTGCGGCGTTACTCCGCCGACGACGGAGTCGCAGTTTCAGCAACCGATCGCCTGGCACGTATCTGCAGCACACGGGTCAAAACGGCAGCAGCGGCAACGGCGAGCACAAGGACTGCGGTAAACGGCGTCCACGGAAAGTCCGGGGTCTGCAACTCGGTGACGAAATTCTTCGAAGATTGCACGGGATCACCCGTTTTTGCGAGATCCTGACCGGCCTCCAGGGTGACCCTGTCGAATTCCTGGCTGTAGGTGCCCGCATAGAACGGGCTGATGGCCAGGACCGTCGATCCCGGGAAGTCCTGCCCCACCTCGGTCGCTATATCTCGCAACGGGGTGTCGATCGGCGGGTTCTGGTCGATCACCACGATCTTGAGGTCGATCCCGTCGGCCTTGGCCGTCGAGACCACCTCGCGCAGACCCGCGATATCGACCCCGGCCGGGGCGCTGACGCCGCCGTCGCGCACCTGATCCTTGACCAGGTTCATATCGATCCCCGGCGGGATGTAGGCGGGAAGGTAGGGCACAACGTGCGGTCCGGTCACCACCGCACCGTACCGCCGCGCATGCGACGCCCGAACATCCGACTCACCGGGCGCACATCGTGAAAATCTGCCCCGACGGGCTCGCATCGAGCCGACGACTGGACAAGACTGGACCCGACCCTCCCCGCCTTGCAGGACAAGCGTACTGTTAGGGTCAGCATGCCGCCGACACAGCCCGTCGCCGGCAGGATCTAACCGGGAGTTGATGTGAGCAACGACAACACGGCCAATTCATCCTTGAACTCTTTTGGTGCCCGCGACACCCTGACTGTCGGGGACAACAGTTACGAGATCTACCGTCTCGACGCAGTACCCGGAACCGAGAAACTGCCCTACAGCCTCAAGGTGCTCGCGGAAAACCTGCTGCGCACCGAGGACGGCGCCAACATCACCAAAGAACACATCGAGGCCATCGCGAACTGGGATCCCTCGGCCGAGCCGAGCATCGAGATCCAGTTCACCCCCGCCCGCGTGCTGATGCAGGACTTCACCGGCGTGCCCTGCATCGTCGACCTCGCCACCATGCGTGAGGCCGTCGCGACCCTCGGCGGCGACCCGAACAAGGTCAACCCGCTCTCCCCCGCCGAGATGGTCATCGACCACTCCGTCATCCTCGACGTGTTCGGCAATGCCGGCGCCTTCGAGCGCAATGTCGAGCTCGAATACGAGCGCAACGGCGAGCGCTACCAGTTCCTGCGGTGGGGCCAGGGCGCCTTCGACGACTTCAAGGTCGTCCCTCCGGGCACCGGCATCGTGCACCAGGTCAACATCGAGTACTTGGCCCGCGTCGTGATGACCCGCAACGGTGTCGCCTACCCGGACACCTGTGTGGGCACCGACAGCCACACCACCATGGAAAACGGCCTCGGCGTGCTGGGCTGGGGCGTCGGCGGCATCGAGGCCGAGGCAGCCATGCTAGGCCAGCCCGTCTCGATGCTCATCCCGCGTGTCGTCGGGTTCAAGCTGACCGGCGAGATCAAGCCGGGGGTCACCGCGACCGACGTGGTGTTGACCGTCACCGACATGCTGCGCAAGCACGGTGTGGTGGGCAAGTTCGTCGAGTTCTACGGCAAGGGCGTGGCCGAGGTGCCGCTGGCCAACCGCGCCACGCTGGGCAATATGAGCCCCGAGTTCGGTTCCACCGCGGCGATGTTCCCCATCGACGAGGAGACCATCAACTACCTGCGCCTGACCGGGCGTACCGAGGAGCAGCTGGCGCTGGTCGAGGCGTACGCCAAGGAACAGGGCATGTGGCACGACCCGGCCAAGGAGCCGGTGTTCTCCGAGTACATGGAGCTCGACCTGTCGACCGTGGTGCCCTCGATCTCCGGCCCGAAGCGTCCGCAGGACCGCATCGAACTCTCCGATGCCAAGAACGCGTTCCGCAAGGACATCCACAACTACGTGGAGGAAAACCACCCCGCGCCCGAGACCAAGCTCGACGAGGCGATCGAAGAGTCCTTCCCGGCAAGCGATTCGGCGACACTGTCCTTCGCCGACGATGGTGCGGTCATCCCGAACGCGTCCAACGGCGCCGAGGGCCGCCCGTCCAAGCCGGTCACCGTGCGCTCCGAGGAACGCGGTGAGTTCGTGCTCGATCACGGCGCCGTCGTGGTCGCGGGCATCACCTCGTGCACCAACACCTCCAACCCGTCGGTCATGATCGGCGCCGCACTGCTGGCCAAGAAGGCCGTCGAAAAGGGCCTGACCTCCAAGCCGTGGGTCAAGACCAACATGGCGCCCGGCAGCCAGGTGGTCACCGACTACTACAACAAGGCCGGCCTGTGGCCCTACCTGGAGAAGCTGGGCTACTACCTGGGCGGTTACGGCTGCACCACCTGCATCGGTAACACCGGTCCGCTGCCCGACGAGATCTCGGCGGCCATCAACGACAACGACCTGTCGGTGACCGCGGTGCTGTCCGGTAACCGCAACTTCGAGGGCCGCATCTCCCCCGACGTCAAGATGAACTACCTGGCCTCGCCGCCGTTGGTCATCGCCTACGGCATCGCGGGCACCATGGACTTCGACTTCGAGACCGATCCGCTGGGTCAAGATCACGACGGCAACGACGTGTTCCTCAAGGACATTTGGCCGACATCGGCCGAGATCCAGGAGACGATCGCCTCCTCGATCAACCGGGACATGTTCACCGAGTCCTACGCCGACGTGTTCAAGGGTGACGACCGGTGGCGTTCGCTGCCCACCCCCGAGGGCAACACCTTCGAATGGGACGACGCCTCGACCTACGTCCGCAAGGCCCCGTACTTTGACGGCATGCCCGCCGACCCGGAGCCGGTCAGCGATATCTCCGGCGCCAGAGTGCTTGCCCTGCTGGGTGATTCGGTGACCACCGATCACATCAGCCCGGCCGGCGCGATCAAGCCGGGCACCCCGGCCGCGCAGTACCTCGACGCCCATGGCGTCGAGCGCAAGGATTACAACTCGCTGGGGTCGCGCCGCGGCAACCACGAGGTGATGATCCGCGGCACCTTCGCCAACATCCGCCTCAAGAACCAGCTCCTCGATGACGTCTCGGGCGGTTACACCCGCGACTTCACCCAGGATGGCGGTCCGCAGGCGTTCATCTACGACGCCTCGGTCAACTACCAGAAGGCCGGTATCCCGCTGGTCGTGCTGGGCGGCAAGGAGTACGGGTCAGGGTCCTCGCGAGACTGGGCGGCCAAGGGCACCTCGCTGCTCGGCGTGCGCGCCGTCATCACCGAATCCTTCGAACGCATCCACCGGTCCAACCTGATCGGCATGGGCGTCATCCCGCTGCAGTTCCCGGCCGGAGAATCGGCGGCCAGCCTGAAGCTGGACGGCACCGAGACCTTCGACATCGCCGGCATCACCGAGCTGAACGAGGGCAAGACGCCCAAGACCGTGCATGTGACCGCCACCAAGGAGGATGGTTCGAAGGTCGAATTCGACGCGGTGGTGCGTATCGACACCCCCGGTGAAGCCGACTACTACCGCAACGGCGGGATCCTGCAGTACGTGCTGCGCAACATGCTCAAGGCGAACTAGGAGACCGGAAAGACGTAACGGGTACCACCCGTGCCACGGGTAACCGACGACCATCTGGCGGCACGTCGTCGCCAGATCCTCGACGGCGCTCGGCGTTGCTTCGCCGAGTATGGCTATGAGAAGGCGACCGTGCGGCGGCTCGAACACACCATCGGGCTGTCGCGCGGCGCCATCTTCCACCACTTCAAGGACAAGGACACCCTGTTCTTCGAACTGGCCCGCGAGGATGCCGAGCGGATGGCCGATGTGGCAGCCCGCGAAGGCCTCATCCAGGTGATGCGCGATCTGCTTGCCGCACCGGATCAGTTCGACTGGCTGGTGACGCGTCTGGAGATCGCGCGCAAACTGCGCAACGATCCGGCGTTCCATCAGGGCTGGGCCGAGAGATCGGCGGAATTGTCGGCGGCCACCACGGAGCGGCTGCGTAAGCAGAAGCAGGCCGGGCGGCTGCGCGACGATGTCCCCGGTGCCGTGCTGCAGACCTACCTGGACCTCGTGCTCGACGGTCTGGTGGCCAGGCTGGCTTCCGGTGAGGACACCGAGAACCTGAGCGCGGTGCTCGACCTGGTCGAGGATTCGGTTCGTCAGCCGCGCTGAGAGATCAGTGCGGGGTCAGCCGGCCCGGCGACGATGGTTGGGTCCGCCCCGGCTGCGCATCCGGGTACCCGACTCGCGCAGCATGCTGTGCACAGATCCGTAGGACCGGCCGGTCTGCGCCACCAGCGACCTGATGCTGGCTCCGCCCTCATAGGCGCTGCGCAAGTCGGACAGAACCTGCTCACGGGACTTGTCGGATTCAGTCATCGATTTCTCCCCACTCCCGATCCGTGTGCGCGGGTACCCAGACTAGGAACCGGTAAAACGCGTGTGGGGTGAATCGACGAAAAGCCTTGCAGAAAGCCCTATGCCAGTTCGATGAGGTCCCGGTACTCGGTCGACCAGAAGTCCTCGGTGCCATCGGGCAACAACACCACCCGCTGTGGATCCAGCGCTTCGGCCGCACCGGGATCGTGCGTCACCAGCACCACCGCGCCCTGATAGCTGCGCAACGCGTCGAGAACCTGTTCACGAGAAGCGGGATCGAGATTGTTGGTCGGCTCGTCGAGCAGCAGCACGTTGGCGGTGGAGGCCACCAGACCGGCCAGCGCCAACCGCGTCTTCTCTCCACCTGACAGTGTCCCTGCGGGCTGTTCCAGCTGCGGGCCGGTGAACATGAAGGCGCCCAACAGACCTCGTAGCTCCTGCTCCCCGGTGTCGGGTGCGGCGTGCCTGATGTTCTCCCACACCGTCGCGGCATTGTCGAGCGTGTCGTGCTCCTGCGCGAAGTAGCCGATCTTGAGGCCGTGGCCGGGGACAAGCCCGCCGGCATCAGGAGTTTCGGTGCCGGCGAGCAATCTCAGCAACGTCGTCTTACCGGCACCGTTGAGCCCCAACACCACAACACGGGAACCTCGGTCGATGGCGAGATCGACGCCGGTGAACACTTCCAGCGAACCGTATGTCTTGGTCAAACCCTTCACCACCAAGGGTGTTTTGCCACATGGTGCAGGTACCGGAAACTTGATACGCGCCACTTTGTCGGCCACCCGCTCGTCGTCGAGCTCGGCTATCATCCGTTCCGCGCGACGCAGCATGTTCTGTGCGGCAACGGCTTTGGTGGCCTTTGCGCCCATCTTCGCCGCCTGCGCACGCAGTGCGCCCGCCTTCTTCTCGGCATTCGCGCGTTCGCGACGGCGACGCTGCTCGTCGGTGGCCCGCGCGTCGAGATAGCGCTGCCAACCCATGTTGTACACATCGGCCTCACCACGCACGGCGTCGAGGAACCACACCCGGTTGACCACATCGGCGAGCAGCTCGACATCGTGACTGATCACCACGAGACCGCCCGTGTGATTCTGCAGGAAGGTGCGCAGCCAACCGATCGAGTCCGCGTCGAGGTGGTTGGTGGGCTCATCGAGCAGCAATGTCGTGCTGGAGGATCCGGTGCCCGATCCTTGGCCGGCGGCAAACAGAATCCTGGCCAGCTCGACACGGCGGCGCTGACCGCCGGAGAGGGTGCGCAGCGGCTGGGTGAGTACCCGGTCGGGCAGGCCGAGACTGGCGCAGATTCGCCCGGCCTCGCTCTCGGCCGCGTAGCCGCCGAGCGCGGCGAACCGCTCCTCCAATTGGCCGTACCGGCGCACCGCCTTGTCCCTGGCCGCGTCGTCGGCGACCTCGGCCATCAGCACCTGCTGCTTCTCCAGATCCGCCAGCAGGGTGTCCAGGCCACGCGCGGACAGCACCCGATCGCGTGCCAACACGTCGAGGTCGCCCTCGCGCGGGTCCTGCGGCAGGTAGCCGATCTCGCCGGTGCGCTCGATCTTGCCCGCGTAGGGCTCACCCTCGCCGGCGAGGATGCGCATCGTGGTGGTCTTGCCTGCGCCGTTGCGTCCCACCAGGCCGATGCGGTCGCCGGGCTGGATGCGCAGCGCGGAACCCTCGATGGACAGCAGAGTGCGCGCCCCGGCGCGGACCTCCAGGTCCGTTGCGGTGATCACGCTGCTGCTCTCCTCGGGTTGTCGTCATCTGTCGTCGGTGAATACGGCCGACCGCTTATCTTTGCGCGCCGCGACCGCTTCTTCAAAGTTGGCGGTGAGCAGTCGCACATACAGTTGGCCGAGTCCCTCGGCCTGCATATGGCCCTCCAAGCTACCGGCGTCCAGTCCACTCCACAGTGTCCGCTTGGTCAACTCGATTCCCGGCCGGGAGAACGCGGCGATCCGCTGCGCGGTTTCGAAACAGCGTGCCAGCAGCTCGTCGTCGGGCACCACGCTGCACACCAGCCCGATCCGCTCGGCCTCGGCCGCATCGACATCGCGACCGGTGAGCATGATCTCGAAGGCCCGCGACGCCCCGATGGCGCGGGGAAGCAGATAGGACAGTCCGAGCTCGCTGGCCGTCAGCCCGTTGTTGATACCCGCCGCCCGAAAATACGCCCCATCCGCGGCGATTCGGATATCGCAGGCCAACGCCAGGCACAATCCCCCGCCGATGGCCGCACCGTTGACCGCCGCGATCACGGGCTGATGCAACCGGCGCAGGGCCAGTATCACATCGTCGAGGACCTCCATGGATCGCAGCGCGAACGACGGCCTGGTGAGCCCGTCGACATGGGGCACGGAGCCGGCGGATTTATGGTCGGCGCCGGAGGAGAACCCCCGTCCGGCACCGGTCAGCACGACTACCCGAACCGAGTTGTCGTGGTGCAGCTCGCCCAGCACGGCGCGCAGCGGAACCATGACGTCGAAGGCCATCGAGTTCATCCGCTCGGGCCTGTTCAACGTGACCAACGCCACGCCGGGCGCCGGGTGGGAGACCTTTACGAATTCGCTGTGTTCAGTCACGCCGTGCACGTTATCGCGGCACGGCCCCGCCAACGGCTCAGTCGGAGATCGGCAGTCAGTTCTGCTGCGACGCGATCGCCGCGTCGATGTCGAATTCCTTGATCTTGGTGATCAGATCCTCGAGCTGAGCGGGACCGAGAGCGCCGGACTGGCGGAACACCTGGTGGCCCTTCTTGAAGGCCATCAGGGTCGGGATGGCCTGGATCTCGGCTGCCTGCGCCAGCTCGGGCTCGGCCTCGGTATCGACCTTGGCGTGCACGATATCGGGGTGCTTGTCCGCAGAGGCACCGAACGTCGGAGCGAAGGCGCGACACGGACCGCACCAGGTTGCCCAGAAGTCGACGATGACGATCTCGTTGTCATCGATGACCGACTTGAATTCGGCTGCGGTGATGTCCTTTGTACTCACACTTTTCCTAACGTCGAGGAGGCAATCCCAATTCCCAGTATGTCCTGGCCGCCATCAGCTTGCGACCGCGTCGAGCGAGTAGACGCGCACCCAGTCCACCTTCATCTGCTGTTCGGGGAATGCCGCCGTCGGATCGGGGTCACCGGTCCACGGATTGCCCACCGCCACGTTCAGGATCAGATAGTGGGGCCAGGCACCGGAGAACGGGGTCCAGTCACCGCCCATCGCCTCGTACTCGGCCTTGGTCACCTCACCGGTCTGCACACCGTCGACGTGCCAGACGATGCGGTCTGTGTACCAATCGATGCCGTACTCGTGGAACCCCGCGGACAGATCGGTGCCGATATCGGCGCCCACATCGTGCAGTTTGACGTCGACGGTGTTGTCACCGGCCGCGGGTCCGTGGATGTTGCCCGTCCACTTCGTCCTGCCGTCGGCGGAGCCGAAGCCGGGATACTCCGCGATGTCCACCTCGCCCTGGCGAGGCCAGTCGAACTCGTGGCCGGGTTCCAGACCGACCATCCAGAACGCGGGCAGCAGCCCCTCGGCATACGGCATCTGGATGCGGGCCACGATCCTGCTGTTGGGCATGACGGACTGGTTTCCGTAGGACACCACCCGCGCCGAGGTGTAATCATGCGGGGCGGCCGCATTGTCCGGGGTGGCCTCCCGGCGCACGCTGATCACCAGGTAGCCGTTCTCGTCGACGGTGACATTGGAGAAATCCGGTGTGTAGTACTGGTTCTCGCCGGCCGACTGGCCCCACCGGCCGCTCTGCAGCGACCACGACTCCATCGCCTCGGCCAATGAGGTGAAATTCGTCTCCCACAACAACACCGGATCGGAGGTGCCCTCAGAAGGAGTACCCGGCGCGGGATTGCCCGGCGCGGTGTCGGGGGGCACCACCACCGGAGTGCGGGACGGGCCCAGGAAGAGCGCGCGGACCTGCGCCCACGCGTGGTGGATCATCGCCGTGATCTCGGTGCGGATGTGATCGAGAGCCTGCAGCACCGGTGTCAGGCCCAGTCGCGCCATCACCTCGTGCACCACGCTACCGGGGGCGGCGGGTTCGGCCGCTGCGGTCGAGGCGGCCGCCTTGAGCGAACTGCTCTGCGACACAGCTGGTCCCAAGGTACCCCGATCCTCCTCGGTCGACGGGGGCCGGTTGCTCTGTTCGTCGACGCCGGGACGGCCGGCGGCTTGGCCGTCGCCGCGACCGGTCTGCCCACGACGGATGTCCGACTCCGACCTGCGCCGGTCATAGGGTTTGTCGGGCCACTCCTCGACGATCACCGCACCGGGCTCGGCCACCGTGTCCGTCACCGGAGCCGCTGCCTGCGACTCGGTTTCGACCCCGACCTCGGACCTGGCCTCGACGTCGATATCGGCGACCGCGACGGTCCGTGGCCGACCGAACTCCGCCATCGATTCGTGCTCCTCGTCGCGGGTGGATGCCTCGTGCCGCATCGGGAATCGGGTGGTCTCGTTCAGCCGGGACGGGCTGCGCTGCCCGCGGTTTCCGGCCGGCTCTGTCGAGTCAGCATCCGAGTCCGCCTCACCCGACCCCCTACCGGCCGAGGCGGATTCGGCCTGCGAGGAGTCGCGTCCTGCGTCGGTCCTCGGCGCCGACGTGGATGAGTCACCGGCCGAGCTGACGGCACTGGCACTGCTGGTGGTCGACCCTTCGTCGGCCGTCGCGGCGGCCATCCCCTGCCCCGAGGCGATGGCGGCGGCCAGACCGGCGGTCATCATCCCCGCTCCGAGCCATAGCCGCCGTTCACACCGCTTGCGGGTCTCATCGGGCGTGGGCATATCAGTCGTAGGCATATCAGGCGTGGGCATCGCCGCTGTCCTCCTTCACCGAACGTAAAGGCGGGAGGGCGTGACATCGGCGGGCACCGCGGCGGCGCAACACCATCCGCCGATCGTGCCCAGCACAAAATCAAATCGTCACACAGCAGACCGCTACC
The DNA here is from genome assembly GCF_036946495.1 of Mycolicibacterium neoaurum. Lineage (NCBI taxonomy): Bacteria > Bacillati > Actinomycetota > Actinomycetes > Mycobacteriales > Mycobacteriaceae > Mycobacterium > Mycolicibacterium neoaurum. Next base: position 118,297 of record NZ_JAQIIX010000001.1, on the reverse strand, counting down.
AGTGCGCCGAACCAGAAACGACGGTCGCCGCACTGAAACTCGTTTTGCCACCAAATGTTTGAACGTGCCTGCGCCGGCGGACCGTCGCATGCCGAACAATAACCGACACGACCCGGCCATATGGCGAAATGCGGGAGCGACATTTCGGCACCACGGGCCCGAATTGGCCCGTGACACCGAGCGTCTCATCGCCGGCACCGGGTTCAGTTAACGACGACCGAGGACAACCGTCGGGATGGTCGTGCTGTTTCGGCGACAAAACTGGTGCGGTCGTACCGTTCCGACTGTTTGCTGGTCGACTCGCGCCGACCTCGCGTAGATCTGGTCAGACGGTGAAGCCGAGCGCGCGCAGCTGCTCGCGACCGTCGTCGGTGATCTTGTCCGGTCCCCACGGCGGGTTCCACACCCAGTTGATCTTGATCTCGTCGACCAAGCCGGGGCCCACCAACGCGTTACGGGACTGGTCCTCGATGACGTCGGTCAGCGGACACGCCGCCGACGTCAGCGTCATATCGATCAGCGCGACGGTGCCGGCCTCACCGTCCTCGACGTTCAGGCCGTACACCAGGCCGAGGTCGACGACGTTGATCCCCAGTTCGGGATCGACGACGTCGCGCATGGCCTCTTCCAGGTCGGCGAGAAACTCGTCGTTGCCTGCCTTGGGTTCACTCATCGCTTGTCCTCAACGTCCTCATGGCTGGCCTCGGCCAGCGCAGCTTTGAAAGCGGTCCACCCCAGCAACGCGCACTTCACCCGCGCCGGATACTTGGCCACACCGGCGAAGGCGATGCCGTCGCCGATCACATCCTCGTCACCGGAGATGTTCCCGCGTGAGGAGATCATCTCGGTGAAGGCAGCGACCGTCTTGAGGGCATCCCCGACGGTCTGGCCGATCACCTGATCGGTGAGCACGGAGGTGGCGGCCTGGCTGATGGAGCAGCCCTGACCGTCATAGGAGACGTCCACCACCGTGTCCGAATCACCCGAGAGCCGTACCCGCAGGGTCACCTCGTCACCGCATGTCGGGTTGACATGGTGGACCTCGGCGTCGAACGGGTCCCGCAGCCCGCGGTGGTGCGGGTGCTTGTAGTGGTCCAGGATCACTTCCTGGTACATCTGTTCCATTCTCATGGTCTCACCGCCCGAAGAACTCGACCGCGCGCCGGACCCCGGCCACCAGCCGGTCCACCTCGTCGACCGTGTTGTACACCGCGAACGAGGCACGCGCCGTGGCGCTGATCCCGAACCGACGATGCAACGGTGCGGCGCAGTGGTGGCCTACCCGCACGGCCACCCCCTCGTCATCGAGCACCTGACCGACATCGTGGGCATGGATCCCATCGACGACGAAGCTGACCGGAGATCCGCGGTGTTCGGTATCCGTCGGGCCGATGATGCGCACACCCGGCACGTCGGCCAGGCCGGCCAGCGCGGCGGCCACCAGCTCGTTCTCGTGCGCCTGCACCTTCTTCATGCCGATAGCCGTCAGATACCTTGCCGCTGCGGCCAGTCCGACAACCTGCGAGGTCATCGGCGTGCCCGCCTCGAATCGCTGGGGCGCGGCGGCGTAGGTGGCCTTCTCCATGGTGACGGTCTCGATCATCGAACCGCCGGTCAGGAACGGCGGCAGCTGGTTCAACAGCTCGCGGCGGCCGTACAGTGCGCCGATCCCCGTGGGCCCCAACATCTTGTGCCCGGAGAAGGCCGCGAAGTCCACGTCGAGCGCGTGGAAGTCCACCGGCTGATGCGGCACCGACTGGCACGCGTCCAGCACGGTCAGCGCACCCACCGCCCTGGCCCGCGCCACCAACTCGGCGACCGGAGCCACCGCGCCGGTGACATTCGAGTGATGGGTGAAGGCAACCACCTTCACCCGTTCGTCGAGCTCCAAGCTGTCCAGATCGATACGGCCGTCCTCGGAGATGGCGTACCACTTCAGCGTCGCCCCGGTCCGAGCCGCCAGCTCCTGCCAGGGGATCAGGTTGGCGTGATGCTCGAGCTCGGTGGTGACGATGACATCGCCGGGCCCGACCGCGTTCGCAAAACGCCGGTCCCCCAACGTGTAGGCGACCAGATTGATGGCCTCGGTGGCGTTCTTGGTGAACACCAGCTCATCGTCGCCGGCACCGACGAACGCCGCGATATCGGCGCGGCCCTGCTCATAGGCGTCGGTCGACTCCTCCATCAGCTGATGGGCACCACGGTGCACCGCGCCGTTGGAGGTGGTCAAGAAGGTGCGCTCGGCATCGAGCACCTGCAGGGGTTTCTGCGAGGTCGCACCGGAGTCCAGATAGGCCAGCTGACACCCGCCGCGCATCACCCGGCTCAGGATGGGGAAGTCGGCCCGGATACGGGCGATCCCCTCCGGATCCAGTGCTGCGGAACGGATGTCGGACAGCGTCATCTGGAACTCCTTCCTAGGCTGTGGCCGTCTGGGTGAAGCGCACGTAGCCGTTGGTCTCGAGTTCGTCGGCGAGCTCGGGACCGCCGGACTCGATGATGCGGCCGCCGACGAACACGTGCACGAAAGCGGGGCGGATGTAGCGCAGGATCCGGGTGTAGTGCGTGATCAGCAGCACGCCACCGTTCTCGGCATCTTTGTACCGGTTCACACCCTCGCTGACGACGCGCAGCGCGTCGACGTCCAGACCGGAGTCGGTCTCGTCGAGGATGGCGATCTTCGGCTTGAGCAGCCCGAGCTGCAGGATCTCGTGGCGCTTCTTCTCGCCGCCGGAGAAGCCCTCGTTGACGCTGCGCTCACCGAATGCGGCGTCGATCTCCAGATCGGCCATCGCCCCCTTGACCTCTTTGACCCAGTGCCGCAGCTTGGGGGCCTCGCCACGGACCGCGGTCGCGGCGGTGCGCAGGAAATTTGACATCGACACGCCGGGCACCTCGACGGGGTACTGCATCGCCAGGAACAGTCCGGCGCGGGCGCGTTCGTCGATCGACATCTCCAGCACATCCTGCCCATCCAGGGTGATCGACCCGGAAGTGACGGTGTACTTGGGATGCCCGGCGATGGCGTAGGACAGCGTGGACTTACCGGAGCCGTTGGGGCCCATCACGGCGTGGGTCTCCCCCGACTTCACGGTCAGGTTCACACCCTTGAGGATCGGTACTTCCTCGTTCTCGGGGGTGAACACCGAGGCGTGCAGGTCCTTGATTTCCAGAGTCGTCATATCAGTTGGTTTCCGATTCAGTGATGGCCAGCTCTTTTTCGATGGCTTCGGTGAGGCGCTCGCGGACGGCGGGCACGGCGATCTTGGCGATGATCTCGTTGAAGAAGCCGCGCACCACCAGGCGGCGGGCCTGCTCTTCGGGGATGCCGCGGGCACGCAGGTAGAACAACTGCTCGTCGTCGAATCGTCCGGTGGCACTGGCGTGTCCGGCACCGGCGATCTCGCCGGTCTCGATTTCGAGGTTGGGTACCGAATCGGCGCGCGCGCCGTCGGTGAGCACCAGGTTGCGGTTGATCTCGAAGGTGTCGGTGCCGGTGGCCTCGGCGCGGATCAGGACGTCACCGACCCACACCGTGTGCGCGTCGGGCTTGTGGGACTTCGGATCTCCCTGCAGCGCACCCTTGTACAACACATCGGACTTGCAATTGGGATGCGCGTGATCGACCAGCAGGCGGGACTCGAAGAACTGCCCGTCGTCGGCGAAGTAGGTGCCCAGAAGTTTCGCGTCCCCGCCGGGCGCGGTGAAACGCACGGTGGCCGCGGTGCGGACCACATCGCCACCGAGGGTGACGGCGACATGGCTCAGCGTGGCGTCCTTGCCGAGCTTGGCGTGGTGCGCGCTGACGTGGACGGTGTCATCGGCCCAGTCGGCGATCCAGATGACCCCGAGCGCGGCCGCATCACCGACGATCAGTTCGACGTTGTCGGCGTAGACACCGCTGCCGCGCAGGTCGACGACGACGGTGGCGCGAGCGAGTTCCTCGACGCGGATCTGCAGGTGCCCGTAGGCCACGGTGTCCACTCCGGGACCGGCGATCGTGATCTCGATGGGCTCGGCCACCTCGGCGGCCCGGGCGACCGTCACGATGGTCGCCTGGTTGAACGCCGAGTACGCCTGTGCCGCAACGCGGTCGGCGGGCACGCCGCCCGCGCCGAGGCGCTCGTCGTCGCGCGCGACGGTCTCGACCGTGACACCGGGGCGCTCGCTGACCTCGATCGGCGCCGAACCGGTCGCCGGGGCCGAGCCGTCGTGCAGGCCGCGCAGCCGCTTGAGCGGGGTGAAACGCCACACCTCGTCGCGCCCGGCGGGCACCTCGAAGGCGTTGACGTCGAACGAGGCGAACTGCTCGCCCTTGTTGAGGTTGAGCACCGAGCCGCTCTTAGCCGAGCCCTCCACTGCCTGGGTGATACCTGAACTCACTTGATCATCTTCCCGTCGCGTCGCTCGCCCACTAACCGACCGCGCCTTCCATCTGCAGTTCGATCAGCCGATTGAGCTCCAGGGCGTACTCCATGGGCAGCTCCTTGGCGATCGGCTCGACGAACCCGCGCACCACCATGGCCATCGCCTCGTCCTCGGTGAGGCCGCGGCTCATCAGGTAGAAGAGCTGATCTTCGCTGACCTTGGACACCGTCGCCTCGTGACCCATCGTGACATCGTCCTCGCGGATGTCGACATAGGGGTAGGTGTCGGACCGGCTGATCGTATCGACAAGCAGCGCATCGCATTTCACGCTGGACTTCGAGCCGTGCGCACCCTTGTTCACCTGGACCAGCCCGCGGTAGGAGGCACGGCCACCACCGCGCGCCACCGACTTGGACACGATGTTGCTCGACGTGTTCGGAGCCAGGTGCAGCATCTTGGCACCGGTGTCCTGGTGCTGGCCCTCACCGGCGAACGCGACCGAAAGCACCTCACCCTTGGCGTGCTCACCGGTCATCCAGACCGCCGGATACTTCATGGTGACCTTGGACCCGATGTTGCCATCGACCCATTCCATGGTGGCGCCGGCCTCGGCGCGGGCCCGCTTGGTCACCAGGTTGTAGACGTTGTTCGACCAGTTCTGGATGGTCGTGTACCGCACTCGCGCATTGGGTTTGCAGATGATTTCCACCACCGCCGAGTGCAGCGAATCGCTCTTGTAGATCGGCGCCGTGCAGCCCTCGACGTAGTGCACGTAGGAGCCCTCGTCGGCGATGATCAGGGTGCGCTCGAACTGGCCCATGTTCTCGGTGTTGATCCGGAAGTAGGCCTGCAGCGGGATGTCGACGTGCACGCCCGGCGGGACATAGATGAACGAACCACCCGACCACACGGCGGTGTTGAGAGCGGAGAACTTGTTGTCACCGGCCGGGATCACGGTGCCGAAGTACTTCTGGAAGATCTCGGGATGCTCGCGCAGACCCGAGTCGGTGTCCAGGAAGATCACGCCCTGGGCCTCGAGGTCCTCACGGATCGAGTGGTAGACCACTTCGGACTCATACTGGGCCGCGACACCGGAGACCAGCCGCTGCTTCTCCGCCTCGGGGATACCCAGCTTGTCGTAGGTGTTCTTGATATCTGCGGGCAGGTCGTCCCACGTGGCGGCCTGCTTCTCGCTGGAGCGCACGAAGTACTTGATGTTGTCGAAGTAGATGCCGTCCAGATCCGATCCCCAATTGGGCATCGGCTTCTTGTCGAAGGTCCGCAGCGCCTTCAACCGGATGTCGAGCATCCATTCTGGCTCGTTCTTCTTGGCCGAGATGTCGCGGACCACCGCCTCGGACAGACCGCGCTGGGCACTGGCGCCGGCGACGTCGGAATCCGACCAGCCGTAACCGTAATTGCCCAGGGAGGCAATGGTTTCCTCCTGGGTCAATGGTGTCTCGGGGGTGAGGGTCATCGCGACACTCCTTGTGTGGTGGTGGAATCGGCGCGGGCTGCGTGCCGATCATCGGTGGGCTCGCCGGCGGTGGCCGGAGTCGAGCTCAGTGGAACGTGGGTGGTGCAGGCGAAATCACCGTTGCTGATGGTGGCCAGCCGCTGGACATGGGTGCCCAGAATCTCCGCGAAGGCCTCCTGCTCGGCCTCACACAGCTCCGGGAACTCCTCGGCCACATGCGATACCGGGCAATGATGCTGACAGAGCTGCACGCCGGGCAACGGCCCGGCCACCGGTGCCGTGGACGTCGCGTAACCGGCCTCGGTCAACGCCGCGGCGACCTCGTTGGCGGTCCGCTCGACGTCGCCGGTGGATACGGCATCGTCGATCCCGGCCAGCAGATCGTCGATCCGGCGGCGTGCGAACGTGCGCACGGCGTCATCGCCACCGATCTCCCGTAGCTGACGCATGGCCGCCGCGGCGAGATCGTCGTAGGCGTGGGTGAGCTTTCCGCGCCCCGCTGCGGTGAGCCGATAGCGCTTGGCCGGCCTGCCGCGACCGTTGTGCTGCCAGGCCGCCGCCGCACTCGCCTCGGCGTCACCGGCCTCGATCAGCGCGTCGAGGTGCCGACGCACGCCGGCGGCCGAGATACCCAATCGGGTTCCGATATCGCCGGCGGTGACCGGCCCTTCCAGCAGCAGCTGGACGATGGCACCGCGGGTGTGCCCATCGGTGGAGACCGAAGACAGCGCACCACCGGTGGCGGCGGAAGTCTCCGGACGTAATTTCACAACACCATTGTGACGGAATTCGATCGGCGCTTCCACCAAGGTAACCCTTACCCGGAAGGGTCGCTTGGCGGCGGCCGTTACGCTGCTCGAATGACCGCCCTCGGGTCCTTCAGTTCCGCGGTCGCCCGTTGGCATGCCGACGAGCGAGCCGTTGGTTCGCCGCTGAACAATGCCGAGGTCGTCTCACTGCGCCGGACCAGGGTTTTCGGCGCGACCGGGACGGTCCTGATGGCCATCGGCGCGCTGGGCGCTGGTGCTCGGCCCGTCGTCCAGGACCCGACATTCGGCGTCCGGCTGCTCAACCTGCCCTCGCGCATCCAGACCGTATCGCTGACCATGACGACGACCGGTGCGGTGATGATGGCGCTGGCCTGGCTGATGCTGGGCCGCTTCGCGCTCGGCCCGCACAGGATGTCCCGCAGCCAGCTCGACCGCACCCTGCTGCTGTGGTTGCTGCCGCTGCTGTTCGCCCCACCGATGTACAGCAAGGACGTCTACTCCTATCTGGCGCAGAGTCAGATCGCCCGGATCGGACTCGACCCGTATCAGGTCGGGCCGGCACCCGGGCTCGGGCTCGACCATGTCTTCACCTTGTCGGTGCCCAGCCTGTGGCGCGAAACCCCGGCGCCCTACGGACCGCTGTTCCTGTGGATCGGCGAGGGCATCTCGGTGCTCACCGGGGACAACATCGTCGCCGCGGTGCTGTGCCACCGGCTGGTGGTGCTCGTCGGCGTCGGCCTGATCGTCTGGGCCACCCCGCGGCTGGCCCAGCGGTGCGGCGTCGCCGAGGTCAGCGCGCTCTGGCTGGGTCCGTGCAACCCGTTGTTGTTCATGCACCTTGTCGCGGGCATCCACAACGAGGCACTGATGCTCGGCCTGATGCTGGCCGGCACCGAGTTCGCGCTACGCGGTATCGACGGAGTGCGCGCACACAGTTGGCGGCTGCCACCACACGCCGCCGCGATGCTCGCCGCGGGCACCGTGCTCATCACGATGTCCTCCCAGGTGAAGCTGCCCGCTCTGCTGGCGATGGGCTTCGTGGTGATGGCACTGGCCTGGCAGTGGGGTGGCACCGTGAAGGCGTTCCTCGCCGCGAGCTTCTCACTGGGCGCACTGTCCCTGGCGGTGATGGCGATCATCGGGTGGGCCAGCGGCCTGGGCTTCGGCTGGGTCTTCACCCTCGGCACCGCCAACGTCGTCCGATCCTGGATGTCGCCACCGACGCTGATCGCCCTCGGCACCGGCCAGGTCGGCATCTTGCTCGGCCTCGGCGACCACACGACATCGGTGCTCGGCCTCACGCGCGGTATCGGTGTGATGATCATCGCGGTCCTGGTGACCTGGCTGCTGCTGGCCGTGCTGCGCGGCCGTCTGCATCCGGTCGGCGGTCTCGGCGTCGCGCTGGGTGCCAGCGTGTTGTTGTTTCCGGTGGTGCAGCCCTGGTACCTGCTGTGGGCGATCATCCCGCTGGCCACCTGGGCCACCCGACCCGGTTTCCGCGGGTCCGCCATCGGTATCACGCTGGTGGTGGGCATCTTCGGGCCGACCGCGAACGGCGACCGGTTCGCGCTGTTCCAGATTCTGGACGCCACGCTGGCCAGCGCGGTGATCGTGCTGATCATCATCGCCATCACCTACCGGCATCTGCCGTGGCGCGCGCTGCCACCGCCGGGCCCCGACGACCCGCGACCCGGACCAGAGCCACCGGCTGCCAAACCCGACGCCTACGCTGAATCTCCGTGACCACCGGTTCTGACGCTGTCGTACGCCTGCTCGGGGTGACCAAACGCTACGGACCGGCCTCGGCACCCGCCGCCGTCGACAACCTCGATCTGGAGGTGCGTCGCGCCGAGGTGTTCGCCCTACTCGGACCCAACGGTGCGGGCAAGACCACGACCGTGGAGATGTGCGAGGGATTCCTGCGGCCGGATGCCGGCCGCATCGAGATCCTCGGCCTGGATCCCACGGCGGACAACGCCCGGCTGCGCGAGCGGATCGGGGTCATGTTGCAGGGTGGCGGCGGTTACCCGGCCGCGCGTGCCGGCGAGATGCTGAATCTGGTTGCCTCCTATGCCGCCGACCCCCTCGACCCGCAGTGGTTGCTCGACACTCTCGGCCTCACCGATGCCGCCCGCACCACCTACCGCAGGCTCTCCGGCGGGCAACAGCAGCGACTGGCGCTGGCCTGCGCCGTGGTGGGGCGCCCCGAGCTGGTGTTCCTCGACGAACCGACCGCGGGCATGGACGCCCACGCCCGCATCGTGGTGTGGGAACTCATCGAAGCGCTGCGCCGCGACGGCGTCACCGTCGTGCTGACCACCCATCACCTGAGCGAGGCCGAGGAGCTGGCCGACCGGCTGGTCATCATCGATCACGGCCGCACCGTCGCCGCGGGCACCCCCGCCGAGTTGATGCGCAGCGGAGCCGAGAACCAACTGCGATTCACGGCCCCACCCCGGCTCGACCTTTCGCTACTCGTCTCGGCGCTGCCGGAGAACTACCGGGCCAGCGAGACCACCGCGGGTGAGTACCTCGTGGAGGGGCGCATCGATCCCCAGGTGCTGGCCACCGTCACCGCATGGTGCGCCCGGGTGAACGTGCTGGCCACCGACATGAGGGTGGAGCAACGCAGCCTGGAGGACGTCTTCCTCGATCTGACCGGCCGGGAGCTGAGATGAGCACCAATCGTTTTGCCGCGGGGACCTTCTCCCCCGATCCCCGGCCCGCCGCTGTCGGTGCGATGCTGACCGCCCAGTTCGGCCTTGAGCTCAAGCTGCTGCTGCGCAACGGAGAGCAGTTGCTGCTCACCATGTTCATCCCGATCACCCTGCTGGTCGGCCTCACGCTGCTGCCGCTGGGCGAGTTCGGGGACAACCGCGCGGCGACCTTCACACCGGCCATCATGGCGCTGGCGGTCATCTCCACGGCGTTCACCGGGCAGGCCATCGCCGTCGCGTTCGACCGCCGATACGGGGCGCTCAAGCGGCTGGGCGCCACCGCGCTGCCGGTGTGGGGTGTCATCGCCGGGAAGTCGCTGGCCGTCGTGACCGTGGTCTTCCTGCAGTCGATCCTGTTGGGCGCCATCGGCGTCGCACTGGGCTGGCGACCGCCGGTCGCTGCCCTGGCGTTGGGAGCGATCGTGATCGCCCTGGGCACGGCGACGTTCGCCGCCCTCGGTCTACTCCTCGGCGGCACGCTGCGCTCGGAGATCGTGCTGGCGCTGGCGAACCTGCTGTGGTTCGTCTTCGCCGGGCTCGGCGCGCTGACCCTCGACGGCGGCCCGGTTCCGGCGGCACTGCGCTGGGTCGCCCGATTGACCCCGTCCGGGGCGCTGACCGAGGCACTGACGCAGGCGATGACGCTGTCGGTCGATTGGTTCGGGGTTGCCGTACTCGCCGGGTGGGGTGCGTTGTCGGCGCTGGCCGCGCTGCGCTGGTTCCGGTTCACCTGAAGCCGGTGATCACCCTTGGTGTCGACGGCTGGAAGGGCGGCTGGGTCGGCATCGAGCTGCGGGACGGCCGTTATCGCGGGGCACATGTCGACCCGCGTCTGGCCGCACTCATCGCGGCGGTGCCCGATGCCCGGGTGGTCGGCGTCGACATTCCGCTGGGTCTGCTCGACGACGCGGTGCGGACCTCCGACCGGGCGGCCCAGCGCCGACTGGGCGCGCGGTCGTCGAGTCTGTTCCTGATGCCGCCGCGGCCGGTGTTCGATGCACCCGACCATGCAGCCGCGTGCGTGACGGCAAGAGAAATCACCGGAGCCGGGATCAGCATCCAGACCTGGGGTCTACGGCAGAAATTCCTGGAAGCCGAGGCGCTGCACGCCGATTCCGCGCTACCGCTGTTCGAGGTACATCCCGAGCTGTCCTTCCGCGAGATGGGTCTGACGACCGAGGACGGCAAGAAGAAGAGCTGGCGTGGTCAGCGGGCCCGATTGCGTGTGCTGGCCCGGCACGGGATCGATATCCCCGAGGACCTCGGCGCCGCCGCGGGCGTCCCCGCCGATGACGTGCTCGATGCGGCCGCCGCCGCGTGGAGTGCGCAGCGCATCGCGACAGGGGTGGCGTTCAGCCTCCCCGACCCGCCGCAACTCGATTCGCGGGGGCGACCACTGGCGATCTGGTGTTGAGGCCGGGCCGCGTTCGTCGCCCCTACTACATCGCGTAGTTAGCGCTGCTCTACCATCGGATCCGTGGCTGTCGGACGACTCTTCCTGCGACTTGTCGACATGCTGCCGATGCCCAGCCTGGGCACCCAGCGCATCGCGGCCTTCCTGGTCATCCTGACCCAGGGCGGAATCGCCGTCACCGGTGCCATCGTGCGTGTCACGGCGTCGGGTCTGGGCTGCCCGACCTGGCCGCAGTGTTTTCCGGGGAGTTTCACCCCGGTGCCACATCCCGAGGTGCCCGGCATCCACCAGGCGGTGGAATTCGGTAATCGGATGCTGACCTTCCTGGTGGTGCTCACCGCGGCGGCCGCGGTCATCGCCGTGACCCGTGCCCGCCGCCGCCGTGAGGTCCTCTGCTATGCGTGGCTGATGCCGGCCTCCACGGTCCTGCAGGCGGTCATCGGCGGTATCACCGTGCTCACCGGATTGCTGTGGTGGACCGTGGCGATCCACCTGCTGGTGTCGATGGCGATGGTCTGGCTTGCGGTGTTGTTGTTCGCCAAGATCGGCGAACCCGATGACGGCACACCGACCGCGGTGGTGCCCAGACCGCTGCGGCAGCTGACGGCACTGAGCGGGCTGGCACTCTCGGCGGTCCTGGTGACCGGAACGATGGTCACCGGCGCGGGCCCGCACGCCGGCGACAAGAGCCCCGAGCGACCGGTACCCCGCCTGGAGGTGGAGATCACCACGCTGGTGCACATGCACTCCACCCTGCTGATCGGTTATCTGTCGCTGGTGGTGGGGCTGGGCTTCGCCCTGCTTGCCGTCGGCGCACCGCGGCCGGTGCGGATCCGGTTGGTCGCGGTCGTCGTGCTGGTGATCGCCCAGGGCGCGCTGGGCGCCGTGCAGTTCTTCACCGGTGTCCCGGAGGCACTCGTCGCGCTGCACGTGGCCGGAGCGGGCGCCTGCACGGCCGCCACCGCGGCGCTGTGGGCGTCGATGCGAGAGCGGCGGACCATCCCGGCGCCGAAACCCGTTGCGGCCTGAGCCCGCCATATCCGATCTCGTGTGATTGATTCACATCTTTCACATACACTTCCGTCATGACCGCCGGCCTCAGCGCGCACGCCCGGCGGGCGGCCATCGCCGCCCGGATCCACACCGACCGTGAGGTCGACTTCGCCACGCTGGCGGGCGAATTCGACGTCTCGGAGATGACGATCCGCCGCGATATCGAGCGGTTGGAGGAACAGGGCATCGCCCGCCGCGTCCTCGGTGGCGCCATCGCCTACGGCGGCAAATCCACCGAACCGTCCTTCGATGCGCGCGCCGCCGACTCCGCCGACGAAAAACTGCACATCGCCCATGCGGTGGCCGATCTGCTGCGCCCCCGCGAGACGGTGATCCTCGACAGCGGCAGCACGGTGCTGGCGGTGGCCCGCGCCGTCAAGGGCCGCAATCTCGGCCTGACGGTGATCACCCCCAGCGTGCTGGTCGCCGTCGAACTGGCCGACGAACCGGACACCACGATCCTGCTGACCGGCGGCAAGGTGCGCCCCGGTGAGCTGAGCCTGATCGGCGCCGAAGCCGAGGACTTCTATCTGCGCTACAACTGCGACACCTACGTCATGGGGATCGCCGGTGTCGACGGAAAGCGCGGAGCCTCCGAATATCACCGCGAGGAAGGCAACGTCAAGCAGGCCGCCATGCGGTCGGCGGACCGGGTGATCGTCGCCGCCGACGCGTCCAAGCTCGGGCGGGTGCAGTTGATCAATGTCGCACCGGTGTCGGCGATCTCGATCCTGGTCACCGATGGACCGTCGTCCCATCCGACCGTGGAGGCATTGCGCGCGTCGGGGGTCTCCGTGGTGTGTGTCAACGCCGAACGTTCAGCGTCGACGCGCTGAGACCCCGCCATCCTCGGCCCGCGCCACCGTCACGCCGGCCTCCTCGGCGATGAGCGCACCGGCGGCCCAATCGTGCACTGCCAGATCATCTTCGACGAAGGCGTCGAGGCTGCCCTGGGCCAGCAGGCACAGGTCGAGTGCGGCGGCCCCGAAGCGGCGCATATCCGTGTACCCGGTCATCACCGCCCCCAGATCGCGAAGCTGGCGGCGCCGGTGGCCCGGGTCATACGACAGCCCGGTGCCGAGCAGTCGCACCGAGGACTCCATGAGCGGTAGTGGCAGCGAGACTTCGCCGCCACCCGAATCGACCCGGGCGCCATACCCTTTTGCCGCGCTCCAGGTGGTGCCCAGGGCCGGCGCGCACACCGCGCCGGCCAACCAGGACCCGTCCACTCGTGAACGCGCCGCCACCGAGGTACCGAAGAACGGCAGGCGCCGAACGTAATTCGTCGTCCCATCGAGCGGGTCGACGACCCACTGAACCGGCCCCGTACCGATCTGTTCGGCCAGTTCCTCACCGAGCACACCATCATCGGGACGGGCCGCGAGCAGGATCTCCCGGACGGTCTGTTCGGCGGCGGTGTCCACCGCGGTCACCACGTCACCCGCGGCTGCCTTGGTGGTGATGGGTACCTGCGCACCCCAGTGCTGCATGCATACCGCTGCGCCGTGGCGCGCCGCCTCGATCGCCAGGAGCCGCAAGTCCTCGCTCATAACGAGGTACGGAATTCCTTGACCGCGTCCATCAATTCGGCGGCCCGCGACGCCACAGCGCGGTTCTCGAACTTGCCGTCCTCCTTGAAGTACGTGCCGACGACCGCACCGTCGGCGATCGACAGCTGTTCGGCCGCATTGTGGGCGCGCACCCCGGTGTTGACGAAAACCGGTACCGCTCCGGCGTTGTCCTTGACCACCCGCAATGCCTGGGTGTCGGTCGAGGCACCGGCGGTCAGACCGGAGACGCAGATCGCGTCCGGCTTGGTCGCGAAGACGGTGGTGGCCGTGACCGAGGCCAGGTCCCGCTGGGCCAGGTACACCGCGGACTCCGGCACGATGTTGAACAACAGCTTCACGCCGGCACCGCCGATGCGGGCCCGATGCCGGGCCACCTCACCGACGTTGGTGTCCCAGAGTCCGAAATCGCTGGCGTATACGCCGGTGAAGATCTCGCGCACCCACTGTGCGCCGGTGGCCACCGCCAGATCGATCGACGCCCGGCCGTCCCACAGCACGTTGACGCCATAGGGCACCGTGAAGTCCCCGAGCAGCTCGCCGATCACCCGGGCCATCGTGATCGCCGTGATCGGCTCGGTCTTGGTCAGGTACGGCAGGCTGAACTCGTTGGAGACCATGACGCCGTCGACACCGCCGGACTGCAGCGCATCCAACTCTTGCTTCGCGCGCTCGACCACGGCCTTGATCCCGGCCGCCGAGTCGAATCCGGGGTCGCCGGGCAGCGCGGCCAGGTGCAGCATGGCGATTACCGGCTTCTGCACGCCGAATACGTCATCGAGCCAACTGGTCATGGGGATTGCCTCTCCGCTTCATGGGTTTTCAGAGCTTCACGGGATGGAAGAGCGTCGCGATCAGATGCGCTGGTGGTTAAACCTATGTTACTTAATCACATAAATCCAGCGGGATTGCGTGATTATTCGTGATTGACGCTCACCTGTTGTGAGAATATAACAGAGTCAGTATTGTGGTCCCACCCCCAGAAACATCCAGCGACCGACCGAAGGGATGGCATGCCGGAGTTCACCATCGGCATCGATATCGGCACCACCGGCACCAAGACCGTGCTCGTCGACATCGCTCGCGCACGCATCATCGCCCAGGCGACCCACGAGAGCCGGCTGTTCTCGGACGCCCCGGGCCATGCCGAGGCCGATCCCGCCCAATGGCTGCGCAATGTCCATGCCGGAATCCGCGAGGTGCTGGCCGAGTCCGGTGTCGCCAGCGATCGCATCGCCGCGTTGTCCACCACCGGTATGGTCCCGGCCGTCATCGCGGTCGATCGCGACGGCGCACCAATACGGCGGGCCCTGCTACAGAACGACGCCCGCGCCACCGCCGAGATCGTCGAGCTGAAGAACACCCTGGACGACGCGACGGTCCTGCGCGCTACCGGTTCGGCCATCACCCAGCAATCGGTGGCGCCGACGGCATTGTGGCTGCAACACCACGAGCCGCAGCACTGGGCGGCCACCGCCCATCTCGTCGGCTCCTACGACTGGGCATTGATGGCGCTCGGCGCCCCCGCCCACGTCGAGCTGAACTGGGCGCTGGAGTCCGGGCTGGGCACCGTCGAGGGTGAGCGCTTCGAACCGATGTACACCGCGGCGGGGTTGTCCCCCGAGCTGGTGCCCGCGGTACTGGCGCCGGGTACCCAGGCCGGCGAACTGAGCGCCGCGGCCGCCGCGGCCACCGGACTGAATGCCGGACTTCCGCTCATCGTCGGCGGCGCCGATCACGTCCTCTCGGCCTACGCCGCGGGCATCAACACCGCAGGCGACTGGCTGGTCAAACTCGGCGGTGCCGGGGATATCCTGGCCGCCGCCGATACACCGGTCATCGACGCCCGGCTCTACCTCGATGCCCATCCGGTACCGGGCCGCTGGCTGCCCAACGGATGCATGGCCACCAGCGGCAGCCTGATCCGCTGGTTCCAGACGCTGTCCGGCGGTATCGACCTGGTCGCCCTCGACGATGAGGCCGACACCCGCAATCCGGCCGAAATCCTCTGCCTTCCCTACTTTCTCGGCGAGAAGAGCCCGCTGCACGATCCCGACCTGCGTGGCGCGTTCGTCGGCCTGGACCTGGCACACACCCGCGCCGACATGTACCGCTCGGTCCTGGAGGCGATCGCCTTCGGCTTCAAGCACCACACCGAAGTCTTCGCCGCCATGGGTGTCGGGTTGCAGCGTGCGCTGGTGACCAACGGCGGCAGTAAATCGGTGCTGTGGAAGCAGATCCTCGCCGATGTCCTCGACACACCGCTGTCGCCCGTCGTCGGGCACCCCGGTGCCTCACTCGGTGCGGCCGTCATCGCCGCGGTCGGCACGGGACTGCTGGACGGCTGGGACAGCACCGCGAAGTTCCAGACCCTCGGCGAGCCCGTCCTGCCCAACCCGAAGAACGTCGACCGATACGCCGAGGCCTACACCCAATGGCGCGAACTCGGCGACGTGCTCACCCCGATATCCCACCGCATCGCCCGAAAGGCCCGGCCATGACCACCCTCGACAACCCCACCAACCAGACCGCCGTCGTCACCGGCGCCGGCTCGGGGATCGGCCGGGCCATCGCCACCACCCTCGCCGAGCGCGGATGGCGGGTGGTGGTCTCCGATATCGATGCCGCGGCCGCCGAGCAGACCCGTGCAGGTCTCACCGGGTCCGGGCACGAGGCTTCCCGCCTCGATGTCACCGATGCCGCCGCCGCCTCCGCCCTGGCCGACGATGTGGCCGACCGCCTCGGCCTGCACGCATGGGTCAGCAATGCCGGCATCTCGGCGATGGCCCGTTTCGTCGACGTCTCGATCGAACAGCTCGACCGCAGCCTGGACATCAATCTCAAGGGCGTGTTCCTGTGCGGGCAGGCAGCCGCCAGGGCGATGATCCGGACCGGGGTCAACGGGACGATCGTCAACACCGCGTCGATGGCCGCCAAACAGGGCCGGGTGCCCTTCCTCGCCGACTATGTCGCTTCCAAGTTCGGCGTGCTCGGCCTCACCCAGGCGATGGCCTTCGAATTGGCGGCCAACGACATCACGGTCAACTGTGTGTGCCCCGGCTTTGTGGCCACCCCGATGCAGAGCCGCGAGCTGGAATGGGAGGCCACCCTCAGCGGCTCCACCCCCGACGGGGTGCGCCAGTCCTGGATCGACGCCACCCCGCTGGGCCGCCTGCAAACCCCCGATGACGTGGCACGGGCGGTGGCCTTCCTGGTCTCCGAGGACGCCCGCTTCATCACCGGCGAAGCACTGTCCGTCAACGGCGGTGCCTACATGGACTGAGACGTCGCCATCGCCTGGCCGATCCCCTGCACGCTCGATCCCCCGCTCGACCCCACGGACACAGAAAAGTGAGGACCATGAAAATACCGACCTCGCGCTGGTTGACCGCGATCATCGCCGCCACCAGCCTCACCCTCGCCGGCTGCGCAGGCAGCGGCGGCTCCGGCGAGCAGAGCTCCTCCGGCGTGGGCGATGTGCCCACCGACACCAACGCCACCGTGCGGGTGCTGATGGAGAACGTCCCGGATACCGATATCGTCAAAGGCCTTGTCGGACAGTTCAATCAGAAGTATCCCGGTATCAAGGTCGAGATCGAGACCATGACGTTCGACCAGATGCGCGACCGGCTGGTGTCCTCCTTCCAGGCCTCCGAGCCGGCCTACGACCTGATCGTGGTGGACAACCCGTGGATGGACGATTTCGCTGACGCCGGCTTCCTGGAGCCGCTGAACGACCGTATCGCCGCCACCACCGACTACCGGCCGGACGACTTCTTCGACTCGCTGACCGAGATCACCGATGTCGAGGGCACCACCTACGGTGTGCCGTTCTACAACTACGCCCTCGGCTACATCTACAACACCGGTGATCTCACTGCCGCCGGGCTGAGCGCACCGACCGATCTGGACGCGCTGGTCTCCACCTCACAACGCCTGAAGACCCCCGAACGCGCCGGTATCGCGATGCAACCCCAGCGCGGTTACAAGATCTTCGAGGAATGGGCCAACTGGTTGTTCGCGGCGGGCGGCTCGATCTACGGCTCCGACGGCAAGCCCACCCTGGACACCCCCGAGGCCGCCCGCGCGCTGGAGGCCTATATCGAGACCTACCGGACCGCCGCCCCTGCCAACAGCCTGTCCTGGGGTTTCGACGAGGCATTCCGTTCGGTCTCCGGTGGCAACGCGGCCTCGATGATCGGCTACAACTGGAACCTGCCCGCGCTCAACGATCCCGAGGGTGCCTCCGGCCCGCGAGCCGGCCAGTTCGCGCTGGCTCCCATCCCCGGCGGCAAATCCGCACTCGGGCTGTGGAGCTGGGCCATTCCGGCCAACTCCGGTGCCGCCGACGCGGCGTGGGCGTTCGCCTCCTGGGTGACCTCGCCGGATATCGACGCCGAACGCGTCGCCGACGGTGGTGCGGTCATCCGGCAGAGCTCGCTGACCAACCAGAAGGTGCTGTCCGACGGTTATGGTGCCGACTACTACAAGACCGTCGGTGAGATCCTGGCCGACGCGTCGCCGCTCACCCAGGGCAAGGGCGGCGAGGAGATGATCCAGGCTGTCGGCACCGAGCTCAACGATGCCGCCGCCGGGAACAAGAGCGTCGCCGACGCCCTGCGCGACGCGCAGGCAGCAGCGGAGCGGATCCAGCAGTGACCGTAGGGAATCCGGCGGTCCCGACCGGCATGCGGCGGGGGTGGCACCGATGAATTTCACGCGTGGCATGTTGATGCCGTTGCTCGCCCTGTTTGCCGTGGCCGTCGGATTCCCGCTCTGTTACGCGGCGTATCTGTCAGTGACCGACTACAAGCTGACCGATCGCGGCCAGCCCGACTTCGTCGGCGTCGCCAATTTCACCTCCGCCCTGTCCAATTCGGCGTTCTGGGAGGCCTTCGCCACCACCGGCGGCTACGTGTTGATCGCCGTCAGCGCCGAACTGGTGCTCGGTTTCGCCCTGGCGTTGGCCCTGCACCAGCAGCGCTGGGCCAAGGACCTGTCCCGGGCCATCGTGCTGGCGCCGATGTTCATCACTCCCATTGCCGTCGGCCTGATCTTCCGCTTCCTGCTCAATGACCAGATCGGCGCTGTCCCGGCGCTGTTGCACGCCGTCGGTGCCGACTACGACTTCTTCGGCGCCGGAAAGGCATTGCTGACACTGGCCTTCGTCGATGTCTGGCAGTGGACGCCGTTCATGGTTCTGCTGATCCTTGCCGGCCTGGAGTCCATGCCCAAGCAACCCATGGAGGCCGCCAAGGTCGACGGGGCCGGTCCGGTGTACCGGCTGCGCAGGGTTCTCATCCCGATGCTCGCCCCGGTGCTGACGGTGGCGGTGCTGTTGCGGGGCCTGGACGCACTGCGGGTGTTCGAATACGTCTACGCCACCACCCGTGGCGGGCCGGGCACCGAAACCCAGACCCTGCAGTTCTACATGTACCTGGAGGGCATCCAGTTCTTCCGGCTGGCCCAGGCCAGTGCGATGGCCTTCATCGTGCTGGTACTCGTGCTGGCCGTCATCGTGGTGGCCTTCCGTGCCATGGAGCGCAACCGCGCGGCGGAACGGAGCACAGCCCGATGAGCACAGCTCGCACCGGAGTGCGCCCGTTACAGGTGCTGCGGCTGGCATTTCTGACCGCGGCCTTTGTCTTCGTGCTCTTCCCGATCGCCTGGGTGGCGCTGGCCAGTTTCAAGACACCCGAGCAGATGTCGGAACCCTTCCTCATCGCCTTCACACCCAGCCTGGCCAACTGGCAGGCGGTGTTCGACTCCGGGGTGTTCGCCGCAGCGGGACGCAGCGCGCTGGTCGGTGTGATCACCGTGGCGATCAGCCTGGTGGTGGGCAGCATGGGTGCCTACGTGATCGCCAAGTACCGCGCGGGCGGATCGCTGACCCGTTTCGGGATGCTTGCCGCGCAGGTGGTTCCGCCGGCGGTGATGGTGTTCCCGTTCCTGACCATGGCGCATGCACTGCGGTTGACCGACACCATCGTCCCGGTCATCTTCGCGCATCTGTCCTTCGTCCTGCCGCTGGTGACCTGGTTCCTGATCGGGTTCTTCGAGGCCGTACCCGCGTCGCTGGAGGAGCAGGCTCGCGTGGACGGGTTCACCCGCTGGCAGGCCTTCCGGATGGTGGTGCTGCCGCAGGTGTTCCCGGGGATCGGCGCCGCTGGGATCTTCGGTTTCACGCTGTCCTGGAACGACCTGTTCTACGGGCTGATCCTGGCACCCGGAAACGCCGCGATCCTGCCGGTGGCGATCGCGAACTTCAACACCTTCCGCGGTGTGCAGATCGGCACCATGAGTGCGGCGATCATGATCGCGATCATCCCGGTCGTGGTTGCGAGCTTCTTCATCCAGCGACGCCTGGTCCAAGGGATCAGCGGCGGCGCGGTCAAGTACTAGACAAGTGAGGTTGCATTTTCCATGGCATCGGTGACGTTCACGGGAGTCGGCAAATCCTACGGATCGGCCACAGTCGTCTCGGATCTCGATCTGGAGCTGGCCGACGGCAGCATGACAGTCCTGGTCGGCCCCTCGGGGTGCGGTAAGACCACCTCGCTGCGCATGCTCGCCGGTCTGGAACAGGTCAGCAGCGGCACCATCCACATCGGCGACCGGGACGTCACCCACCTGGAGCCCAAGGATCGCGATATCGCGATGGTGTTCCAGAACTATGCGCTCTACCCGCATCTGACTGTGCGGGAGAACATCGCTTTCCCGTTGCGTGCCAAGAAGATCGGGCGTGACGAGGCACTGCGTCGGGCCGACGAGGTCGCCGAATCACTCGGTCTGGGAAAGCTGGTCGAACGCAAGCCAAAGGATTTGTCCGGCGGCCAGCAGCAGCGTGTCGCGATCGGCCGGGCCATCATCCGCGAGCCCGCGGTGTTCCTGTTCGACGAGCCCCTGAGCAATCTCGATGCCAAGTTGCGGGTGGAGACCCGCACCGAATTGCTGCGCCTGCAACGCAAATTGGGCATCACCTCGCTGTATGTGACCCATGACCAGGAAGAGGCGATGACCCTCTCGGACCGCATCGTGGTGATGCGCGAAGGTCGCATCGCCCAGGCCGGGCCGCCCGCGGAGGTTTACCGGCGACCGGCGGACACCTTCGTGGCGACTTTCGTCGGCAGCCCGAAGATGAACCTGATCGATGGCGCGGTAACCGGTGGGCAACTGCGCACGGATGCCGGCGTGCGGATCGATGTCGGTGGACCGGATGCCGCCGCGGTCACCATCGGGGTACGAGCCGACGATCTGCTCCTGACCCCGGACGCACAGGCCTCGGTGGTGGTCGAACTCGTCGAACTGCTCGGTCCGCGCGCCATCGTCACGCTGCGTGCAGCCGATCAGCAGCTGACCAGCGTGGTCGACGCGCCGGCTCTGAGCGATATTCCCGTCGGCACGCCCGTCGCCCTGTCCGCCCGCGACGTGCACCGGTTCGACGTGCAGACCGGTGTACGCCTCGCCGACTCGGCCTAGCGGTCCCGGTGCGACAGCGGACCGAGACCCAGCCGCTGTAGCGCGGATTCGACGCCCACGGCGTATTCGCGCTCGGCACGCTGCTTTTCGGTCGCCGGGAGCTGACGGAAGCCCAGGGACGGCTCGACAAGTTCCAGTTCCAGCAGCCGAGGATCCTCGGCGCCGCCGATGACGTCGACCCTGGCGTAGAGCAGATCGCCGGTGGCGATGCCGAACCGATGGGTGGCGGCGGCCACCGCGGCATGGCCGAGCTCCCACACCTCCTCGGCCGGGTCCGCGGACCCGAGCTTCTCGGCGGCGAACGTACCGGTCTCCTCGAACTCGGGCTCGCGCCCGGCGGGCGGCAGGATCGGCCCCTTCGTGAAGGCGTGCGAGGGTTGGCCGTTGAGGAAGACCAGCGCGGTCTCACCCACGGCGATGCGCGGGTCGTAGGGCTGCACCAGCACCGCCCGCCCGTCGGCCTGCAACCGGGCGGCGTGGGCCAATGCGGATTCGGCGTCGACGAACCGCTGAGCGCCCGCGGAACCGGCACCGACGGCGGGTTTGACCACCACCTCCCCGTCGGGCACCCGGACAGCCTGATCGGCCGCGAAGTACCGGGTCGGCACGATTGGCAGTCCGTCATCGGCCAGGTCCAGCAGATAGTGCTTATCGGTGTTCCAGGCGACCATCTCCGGTGGGTTCAGCAGATTGCGCACCGCCCGCGTCCAGGCCAGGAACTCACCGATGCGCTCGGTGTAGTCCCAGGTTGCGCGCAGCACCACCAGGTCGACTTCCAACGTCGCCGGATCGTCCCAGGCACACCATTGCACGTGCAGACCACGCCCACGCAGCGCATTGACCAGCCCGTCGTCATCGCTGTCCCCTTCGGGCAGGGCGGCACAACTGGCCAGAACGATGCGCGGATGGAAGAGATCAGGCCGGGCGAGCTTCACACGTGGATGATAGGGGGTATGCATGCCATCGAAGTCGCCCAGACCGGCGGACCTGAGGTCCTGACCTACGTCGAGAAGCCCGAGCCCTCCCCCGGCCCCGGCCAGGTGCTGATCCGCGCCGAAGCGATCGGCGTGAACTTCATCGACACCTACTTCCGGTCGGGGCTGTACCCGCGGGAGACGCCGTTCATCTCCGGCACCGAGGTATGCGGCACCATCGCCGCCGTCGGCGATGACGTCGCCGCGCTCAGCGTCGGTGACCGGGTGGTCACCGCCAATGCGGTCGGGGCCTATGCCGACTATTGTGTGGCCCCAGCCGATTTCGTGGCCTACGTGCCCGAGGGCGTGGCCCCCGACCAGGTGGCCTCGGCGCTGCTGAAGGGCATGACGGCGCACTATCTGCTCAAGTCGGTGTACGCGGTGCAACCGGGCGACACCATCCTGGTGCACGCGGGCGCGGGCGGGGTCGGGCTGATCCTGACCCAGTGGGCCACCAGCCTGGGCACCAAGGTGATCACCACCGCGTCGACACCGGAGAAGGCCGAGCTGTCCCGGCGGGCCGGTGCGGTCGAGGTTCTCGATTATCCCGAGGATGCCGAGCAGTTCGGCGCGACCGTCAAGAAGCTTTCCGGCGGCGGAGTGGCCGCGGTGTACGACGGTGTCGGCGCGTCGACGTTCGAGGCCAGCCTGGCCAGCCTTGCCGTGCGCGGAACGCTGGCGCTGTTCGGTGCCGCCAGCGGCCCGGTGCCGCCGTTCGACCCGCAGCGCCTCAACGCCGCGGGTTCGGTGTTCCTGACCCGGCCCAGCCTCGGCGCCTACACCCGGACCGCCGACGAATTCTCTTGGCGGGCAGGCGAACTCATCAATGCCATCGCCGACGGGTCGATCACCATCACCGTCAGCGAGCGTTACCCGCTGGCCGAGGCGGCCCGCGCGCACACCGATCTGCAGGGTCGCCGCACCGTCGGCTCGATCGTGCTCGTGCCCTAACGGCGCAGCCGGGCCACCCGGATCACGGCATAGACGAGGGCCAGCAGCACCAGCGCCGCGCCCGCCCACGGCAGCATCAGTCCGACGAGCAGGAACATATGGGTTCCGGTGTCCACCAGGGCATCCCAGCCCCGCTGGACCTGACCGAAGAAACCCTGGTACTGCCGAGGTGCCGGTCCGCCGGCGACCGGCGCGACAAGGTCCACGGTGATGGAGCTCAGCGCGATCTGATCGCCGAGTGCCGCCCGCTGGGCACGCAGACTGTCCAGATCCGCCTGGCGCTGCGACAGCGCGTTCTCGGCCTCGATCAGCGCCGAGGGGTCACGCGCGTCACGCATGATCGCCAATAGCCGATCCACCGAAGTCTGCAATGCCGCGATCCGGGCGTCCAGGTCGACGCGCTGGCTGGTGACGTCCTCGGCCCGAATGTCCAGCGCATCCACGGTGCCCAGGCCCTTGAGGTCCTCGATCACCCCGTCCAGTTTGTCGGCGGGCACGCGCAACATCAGCGCGACGCGAGCGGGGTCGGTCTCCGAGCCGCCGTACTCGGTGCGACTGTCGACGCGACCGCCCGCGTCACCGGCGATGCCGGCGGCCTTGTCCGCGGCGATGACCGGATCGCCCGGATCAGCCACCGTGACGGTCATGGTTGCGGTTTTGACGATGTCTCTCGGGACGGCCTGCGGTGCTTGCGGGGCCTGCGGCGCGGGCGCCTTCTGCGCCGGCCCGGTCAGCGGAGCCGGTGCCGCGGTGGCACCACCGGCCGCGAAGTCCTCGGCGGTGCCGGGTTGTCCGGGTGGCGCACCGCCCGAACATGCCGTCAACGCCAGCATCACCATGATTCCGGCCAGCCCCCGCACCGACCACTGCACCGTCATACCGCCAGATGGTAGCCAGCGCTCAGTCCACCGCGTCGGCGCGCGCCATCACGTCCTGATACTCGTCGAGGTCGATCTCCTCGGCAGTCACGGTCTTGTTGCCGTAGTACACGTCGCGGTCGATCTCGTCGTCGGCGTCGGCAACCAGCATCGCGACGAAGGTGTCACCGTTGACGTTGAGGAAGGTGCGGAAGATCCCCGCGAACCAGTCCACGGCGATCAGCAGGCCGACGGCTTGGAACGGCAGCCCCAGCGATGTCGCGAGGAACATCGCCACGACGGGGAATCCGCCGGGAACGGTGATGGTGCCCATGTTGAGCAGGATGGCCAACCCCATGCCGAGCACGATCTGCCCAATGCTCAGCTCGATGTCGCCGGCCTGCGCCAGGAACATGACCACGATCATGTAGTTGAGGACCGCCCCGTAGGAGCCCATGGTCAGCCCCACCGACAGGGTGAAGTTGGCCACCTTCTGACTCACCCCGACCTTCTCGACGGTGTTACGCAGCACCGTGGGGAAGGTCACCGCCGAACTGGTGGTGGTGACGGCGATGGCGGTCTGTTCGGTGAGCTTGCCCGGCAACAGCCATGGATTGAGCCGGGTCCGGACGGTCACCACGGCGACGAACACCACGAACAGGATGAGCACGCCGGCGAGAGTGGCGCCCAGATACTTCAGCGCGGTGGTCACCACGGCGAACCCGACATCGCCCGCCAACGCCGCCAGCAGACAGAAAACACCGACCGGGGCGATGTACATCACCAGCCGGATCATCGTCAGCACGATCTGCTGGATCTGGTCGACGAAGCTCAGCACCCGGGTGTCCCCGGTCTTGGTGACCTGGATGCGCAGCGCGATCCCGAACAGAAGTGAGAACACGATGATGGGCACCATGGTCGCCGTCGACATCGCGGCGAAGATGTTGGTGGAGACGAAGTTGAGCAGAGTGTCCTGCCAGCCGAGGGCCTCCTGCGCGGACTCCTGCAACCCGGCGTCGACGGGACCGGTGAACTCGATACCGGCCCCTGGCCGGATCAGCACGCTCAGTCCCCACGCCAGCAGCGCCGCGATCACCGAGAACCCGAGCATCCAGCCGAAGGTGCGGGCGGCGATCTTGCCGGTGCCGGTGCCGGTCATCGATCCGGTCGCGACGATCACCGATGCCATCACCAACGGGACGATCGACATCTGGATAAGCCGGATGAACAAGTCGCCGACGAACTTCAGGTTCGCCGCCCAGTCACCGACCGCCAGCCCGAACAGGATGCCGCCGATCGCGGCGACCCCAATCTGCATCGCCGGATGAGTCAGAATTTTCCGCATAGGTCCCAGACCATAGGCCCGGACGGCTACCGCGATATTTCGCCCGAGTTACGGCAGGACGGGCTAGAACAGTTGGGGCAGCGCCAGGGCCGAGTCGACCGCGAGCGCGCAGAACACCACGGCGAGGTAGTTGTTCGACTGCAGGAACAGTCGCAGCGGTTTCACCGGCTCACCGCGCTTGACCCCGGAGTAGAGCTGATGGGCCATGACCAGGAACCACACACCGGCCAGGGTGGCGACCGCGGCGTAGAGCCAACCGGTGGCCAGCACCAGGGTCAGGGTGGTGAGCACGGTCAACCAGGTGTAGATCAGGATCTGCCGGGTGACCTGGCGCTCGGTCGCCACCACGGGCAGCATCGGCACACCGGCGGCTTTGTAATCTTCCTTGTACCGCATGGCCAGCGCCCAGGTGTGCGGTGGCGTCCAGAAGAAGATGATGAGGAACATCACCAACGCCGGCCACTGGATGGTGCCGGTGACGGCCGACCAGCCGATCATCACCGGCATGCAGCCCGCTGCCCCGCCCCATACGACGTTCTGCGAGGTGCGACGCTTGAGCAGCAACGTGTAGACGAACACGTAGAACGCGATGGTCACCAGGCCCAGTACGCCGGAGAGCAGGTTGGTGGTCCACCACAGCCAGGCGAACGATCCGACGGTGAGCAGCAGCCCGAAGATCAGGGCGTTGCGCGTGGGTACCGAGGCTTTGGCCAGCGGCCGCAGCGCCGTGCGTTTCATGACCTTGTCGATATCGGCATCAGCCACGCAGTTGAGCGTGTTGGCGCCTGCCGCGGCCATCATGCCGCCGATCAGGGTGTTCAGGATGAGTACCGGATCGACGGTGCCACGGTTGGCCAACAACATGGCCGGGATGGCTGTCACCAGCAACAACTCGATGACGCGCGGCTTGGTCAACGCCACGTATGCCAACACTGTGGTGCGGATCCGACTCGGTTCCCTACTGACCGACCGGCGCTCGCGAATGCTCACGCAAATAACTCCTCGGGCAGCGGTCACGCGGGCTTCTACTACAGACGATGGTAGACCGCACCCCGATCGGCCCGACACCGCAGGGTCGGTTCCCGGGTGAATCCCACGGTGAACACTGTCCCCGCGGGCCCTGACCGGCCTGCGCCGGATGATTCGACGGCATTAGGGTGGTTCAGGTAGCCAGTCCACCGTTTTGTGAAAGTAGGAGTGAAGGTAGTGACCACCGTCGAAGAAATCTCTGCCCTCACACAACCGAACCATCCC
The DNA here is from genome assembly GCF_036946495.1 of Mycolicibacterium neoaurum. Lineage (NCBI taxonomy): Bacteria > Bacillati > Actinomycetota > Actinomycetes > Mycobacteriales > Mycobacteriaceae > Mycobacterium > Mycolicibacterium neoaurum. The sequence goes on along the minus strand of NZ_JAQIIX010000001.1, from coordinate 92,070 downwards.
GACGACTGGACCGAGGTCGATTCGGCCGCCGTGGATACCGTGCGGGTACTGGCCGCCGACGCCGTGCAGAAGGTCGGTAACGGCCACCCCGGTACCGCCATGAGCCTCGCCCCGTTGGCGTACACCCTGTTCCAGCGCCAGCTGCGCCATGACCCGTCCGACACCCATTGGATCGGCCGCGACCGCTTCGTGCTGTCCTGCGGCCATTCCAGCCTGACCATCTATCTGCAGCTGTTCTTGGGCGGCTTCGGTCTGGAACTGGAGGACATCGAGGCGCTACGCACCTGGAAGTCCAAGACGCCCGGGCACCCGGAGTTCCGGCACACCAAGGGTGTCGAGATCACGACCGGGCCGCTCGGCCAGGGCCTGGCCTCGGCGGTCGGCATGGCGATGGCCGCCCGCTACGAGCGCGGCCTGTTCGATCCCGATGCTCCGGCGGGCACCAGCCCGTTCGACCACTACATCTACGTGATCGCCTCCGATGGAGACATCGAGGAGGGCGTCACCAGCGAGGCCTCGTCGCTGGCCGGTACCCAGCAGCTGGGCAACTTGATCGTCTTCTATGACAAGAACCACATCTCCATCGAGCACGACACCGATATCGCGCTGAGCGAGAATGTGGCCGACCGCTACCGCGCCTACGGCTGGCACGTCCAGGAGGTCGAGGGCGGCGAGAACGTCGTCGGGATCGAGGCGGCCATCGCCGAGGCCAAGAAGGTCACCGACAAGCCGTCGTTCATCTCATTGCGCACCATCATCGGCTACCCCGCCCCCACCAAGATGAACACCGGCGGCGTGCACGGCTCGGCGCTCGGCGATGACGAGGTCGCCGCGACCAAGAAGATCCTCGGCTTCGACCCGGAGAAGAAGTTCGAGGTGCGGCCCGAGGTCATCGAGCACACCCGCAAGCTCGTCGACCGCGGCCGCGAGGCGCACGAGAAGTGGCAGACCGATTTCGACGCCTGGGCCCAGCGTGAGCCCGAGCGCAAGAAGCTCCTGGACCGGCTCACCGCAGAGGAACTGCCCGAGGGGTGGGACGCCGACCTGACGTACTGGGAGCCGGGTTCCAAGGCGGTGGCCACCCGTGCCGCGTTCGGCCAGGTTCTCAACGACGTCGCGCCGAAGCTGCCCGAACTGTGGGGTGGCTCAGCCGATCTCGCCGGCAGCAACAACACCACCATCAAGGGTGTGAAGTCCTTCGGACCGCCTAGCATCTCGACCGACGATTTCAGCGCCGACTGGTACGGCCGGGTGCTGCACTTCGGCATCCGCGAGCACGCGATGGGCTCGATCCTGTCCGGCATCGTGTTGCACGGTCCCACCCGCGCATTCGGTGGCACCTTCCTACAGTTCTCCGATTACATGCGTCCCGCGGTGCGGTTGGCCTCGCTGATGGACATCGACACCATCTACATCTGGACGCACGATTCGATCGGCCTGGGCGAGGACGGCCCCACCCACCAGCCGATCGAGCACCTCGCGGCGCTACGCGCCATCCCCAATCTGTCCGTCGTGCGTCCCGGCGACCCGAACGAGACCGCCTACGCCTGGCGCAGCATCATCGCCCGCGGCAACGGCAGCGGCCCGGTCGGTTTCATCCTGACCCGCCAGGGCATCCCGGTCCTGGAGGGCACCGATTCCGATGGTGTCGCCAAGGGTGGGTACGTGCTCGGCGGCGGTGACGCCACCGAGGCGGACGTCATCATCATCGCCACCGGTTCGGAATTGCAGCTGGCCGTGGAGGCCAAGAAGCTGCTTGCCGAGAAGGATGTGGTGGCGGCCGTGGTCTCGATGCCGTGCGTGGAGTGGTTCGAGAGCCAGCCCAAGGAATACCGCGACTCGGTTCTTCCGCCAGGTGTGTCGGCCCGGGTGGCCGTCGAGGCCGGGATCGCCCAGCCGTGGCACAAGCTCGTCGGAGACACCGGCGAGATCGTCTCGATCGAGCACTACGGCGAATCCGCCGACGACAAGACGCTGTTCCGCGAGTTCGGCTTCACCGCCGAAAACGTCGTCGCCGCCGCCGAACGCACCCTCGATAACTAGAAGGTAAGGCGAAACACCATGTCTCAGAACGAAAATCTGGCCGCACTCTCCGCCGCCGGCGTATCCGTCTGGCTCGACGACCTGTCGCGTGAGCGGTTGCAGACCGGCAACCTCGCCGATCTGATCGCCACCAAGAGCGTCGTCGGCGTGACCACCAACCCGTCGATCTTCCAGGCTGCGCTGTCCAAGGGTGATGCCTACGACGAGCAGGTCAACGAGCTCGCGGCCCAGGGCGCCGATGTGGATGCCACCATCCGCACCGTCACCACCGACGATGTCCGCAATGCCTGCGATGTGCTGTCCAAGACCTACGAGGCCACCGACGGCGTCGACGGCCGGGTCTCCATCGAGGTCGACCCGCGTCTGGCGCATGACACCGACAAGACGATCCTGCAAGCGATCGAGCTGTGGAAGATCGTCGACCGGCCCAACCTGCTGATCAAGATCCCCGCCACGCAGGCCGGTCTGCCCGCGATCACCGCGGTGATCGCCGAGGGCATCTCGGTAAATGTGACGCTGATCTTCTCGGTGGAACGGCACAAGGCGGTCATCGATGCCTACCTGACGGGCCTGGAGAAGGCCAAGGAGGCCGGCCACGACCTGTCCAAGATCCACTCCGTCGCATCCTTCTTCGTCTCGCGCGTCGACACGGAGATCGATGCCCGGCTGGAGAAGATCGGCTCCCAGGAGGCGCTCGATCTGCGCGGCAAAGCCGGCGTGGCCAACGCGCGGCTGGCCTATGCGGCGTATGAGGAGCTGTTCGGTGGCGAGCGGTTCGCCGCGCTCAAGGCCGATGGCGCCCGGGCCCAGCGTCCGCTGTGGGCGTCGACGGGGGTCAAGAACCCGGACTACTCCGACACCCTGTACGTCACCGAGCTGGTGGCGCCGAACACGGTGAACACCATGCCGGAGAAGACGCTGGACGCTGTCGCCGACCATGGCGTGGTCACCGGTGACACGGTCAGCGGTACCGCCGCCGAGGCGCAGGGTGTCTTCGACGCCCTGGTCGCGGTCGGGATCGACAAGGACGATGTGTTCATCACCCTCGAGGAAGAGGGCGTGGAGAAGTTCGAGAAGTCCTGGGCCGAGCTGATGGAGGCCACCCAGGGACAGCTCGACGCAGCCAAGAAGTAAGCCGCCAAGAAGTAGGCCGAGAACCGCCCCCTCTCCGACGCGACAGCAGAGGACACGCGATGAGCACAGCCGAGGCATCGACATGGCACAACCCGCTGCGGGACAAGCGCGATAAGCGCATGCCCCGTATCGCGGGGCCGTGTGCGGTGGTGATCTTCGGGGTCACCGGCGATCTGGCCCGCAAGAAACTGATGCCGGCGATCTACGACCTTGCCAACCGCGGACTGCTGCCGCCGAGCTTCGCCCTCGTCGGATTCGCGCGGCGGGACTGGGCCGACGAGGATTTCGGCCAGGTCGTCTACGACGCGGTCAAGCAGCACGCTCGGACCCCGTTCCGGCAGGAGGTCTGGGATCGGCTGGCGGAGGGTTTCCGGTTCGTCCAGGGCGCCTTCGATGACGACGAGGCCTTCGGACATCTGGCCGAGACGTTGCACACCCTCGATGTCGAGCGGGGGGTACCAACGGCAATCACGCGTTCTACCTGTCGATCCCGCCGAAGGCGTTCCCGCAGGTGCTCGAGCAGCTGTCCCGGTCGGGCTTGGCCGCCAAGGACGGTGACAGCTGGAGCCGGGTGGTCATCGAGAAGCCGTTCGGTCACGACCTGAAGAGCGCCGAGGAGCTCAACGGTCTGGTCAACAGCGTGTTCCCGGAGTCGTCGGTGTTTCGCATCGACCACTATCTGGGCAAGGAGACGGTGCAGAACATCCTGGCGCTGCGGTTTGCCAACGAGATGTTCGAGCCGATCTGGAACGCCCATTACGTCGACCATGTCCAGATCACCATGGCCGAGGACATCGGTCTGGGCGGCCGGGGCGGTTACTACGACGGTGTCGGCGCGGCCCGCGATGTGATCCAGAACCATCTGATCCAGCTGCTGGCGCTGACGGCGATGGAGGAGCCGGTGAGCTTCTCCCCCGCCGAATTGCAGGCCGAGAAGATCAAGGTGCTGGCGGCGAGCCGGCTGGCCGAACCGTTGGACCAGACCACCTCCCGCGGCCAGTACGCCGCGGGCTGGCAGGGCGGTGAGAAGGTGGTCGGGCTGCTCGACGAGGAGGGGTTCTCCCAGACCTCCACCACCGAGACCTTCGCAGCGATCACCGTCGATGTCGACACCCGTCGGTGGGCCGGCGTGCCGTTCTATCTGCGCACCGGAAAGCGGTTGGGCCGTAGGGTCACCGAGATCGCCCTGGTCTTCAAGCGGGCGCCGCATCTGCCGTTCGACGAGACCATGACCGAGGAACTCGGCAAGAACGCCCTGGTGATCCGGGTGCAGCCCGACGAGGGCATCACGCTGCGCTTCGGCTCCAAGGTGCCGGGCAATGCCATGGAGGTCCGCGATGTGAGCATGGACTTCTCTTACGGTTCGGCGTTCGCCGAGGAGTCCCCGGAGGCCTATGAGCGGCTGATCCTGGATGTGCTGCTCGGCGAACCATCGCTGTTCCCGGTCAATGCCGAGGTCGAACTGTCCTGGAAGATTCTGGATCCCGCGCTGGAGTACTGGGCGTCGCACGGCACGCCAGACACCTATGAGTCCGGGACCTGGGGCCCGGAGTCGGCATTCGAGATGTTGCGCCGCGTCGGACGCGAGTGGCGGCGGCCGTGACGGGTGCACGCGCGGAGAATCGAGGAGCTCAGCGATGATCATCGACCTGCCCGATACCAATACCGGTGCCATCAACAAGAAGATCGTCGCCCTGCGCGAGGAGGGCGGCGCGATCACCCTGGGCCGGGTGCTGACGTTGGTGATCGCTCCGGATACCGAAGCGGTCCTTGAGGATTCGATCGAGGCGGCCAATGCGGCAAGCCGCGAGCACCCGTGCCGGGTGATCGTTGTGATTCCCGGCGACCGGTTGAGCCTGGACGCACGCCTGGACGCCCAGTTGCGGATCGGCAGCGACGCCGGCGCCAACGAAGTGGTGGTACTCCGGTTGTCCGGCCCGTTGGCCAACCATGCCAGCAGCGTGGTCACCCCGTTCCTGCTGCCGGACACCCCCGTGGTGACCTGGTGGCCGGATCTCGCACCGCCGGTGCCTGCGCAGGATCCGCTGGGCACGTTGGCGATTCGGCGTATCACCGATGCCACCAACGGCGAGGATCCGTTGGCGTGCATCAAGAGCAGGCTGTCGGGTTACACCCCCGGCGATACCGATCTCGCCTGGAGCCGCATCACCTACTGGCGGGCCCTGCTGACGGCGGCGGTCGATCAGGCGCCCCACGAACCGATCACCCAGGTCGTGGTGTCCGGACTCAAAGATGAACCCGCCCTGGATATTTTGGCCGGTTGGCTGGCCGGTCGGCTGGACTGCCCGGTGACCCGGGCCGTCGGCGAGCTCAAGGTCGAGCTCACCCGCGCCAGCGAGACGATCACGCTGAGCCGGCCACAGGACGGTGTCACCGCGACGCTCACCAGGACCGGCAAGCCGGACGCCCAGATTCCGTTGGCGCGCCGGGAGACCCGCGACTGCCTGGCCGAGGACATGCGGCGCCTCGACGCCGATGAGATCTACTTCGAAGCACTCCAGGGAATCGATAGGGTGAGCTATGTCTGAGCAGGTGGTCGAGACCTATCTCGATGCGCAGGAACTCGCCAAGGCCGCCGCCGCGCGGCTGGTGGGAGTCATCACGTCGGCCATCGTCAACCGTGGCCGCGCCGACGTGGTGTTGACCGGCGGCACTGTCGGCATCGAGCTGCTGCGCCAGGTCACCGGTTACAGCCCGGACATCGACTGGGCGAAGGTCCATCTCTATTGGGGTGATGAGCGTTTCGTGCCGCACGACGACGCCGACCGCAACTTCCGACAGGCTCGCAAGGCGCTGCTGGAGAGCATCTCGATCCCCACCGAGAATGTGCACGCCATGGCCGCGTCAGACGGCGAGTTCGGTGACGATCCCGAACGTGCCGCACGGGCGTACGAACGGCTGCTTCCCGACGAGTTCGACGTCCATCTGCTCGGTATGGGCGGCGAAGGACACATCAACTCACTGTTCCCCGATACTGCCGCGGTGCGCGAAGCCGAACGGCTCGTGGTGGCCGTGACCGACTCCCCCAAGCCCCCGCCGCGGCGCATCACCTTGACCCTGCCTGCCGTGCGACGCGCCAAGGAGGTGTGGTTGGTGGTGGCCGGCGAAGAGAAGGCCGACGCGGTGGCCGCGGCGATCGGTGGGGCCGACGCGGTGGACGTCCCGGCCGCGGGTGCGGTGGGCCGGGAGAAGACCGTGTGGCTGCTGGACAAGGCGTCGGCGAGCAAGTTGCCGTCCTGACCGCGGCTCTTTCCTGACCTCGGCTCTCTCCTGATCGCCATTCTGACCTCGGCGCATCCGAGCTCAGCCCACCTCTGATCCGCGAACCGCCTGATCTCAGCCGGACCCGTTGTCAGTCCTCGGCCATCTGATCCGGCGAGCAGTCCGACCGACTGTCCGCCAGCGCTTCACCGTATCCGGCCAGGTAGTCGGCCACCGCACGCGCCGACCCGGGTTCTGGATGTAGCCGCGGGCTGCCGTAACAGAACTTCGCCATACAGAATCAGACGCACCTGCGCCCGATTCGGTTCCCTCAACCGCATACTGATTTCATGGCAGACAGAAGCGGTGGTCGGGCACGCCCGGCGACCAGGCGAATCAGGACGCTGACGCAGGCAGCGCTGAACGCCGACGCCACTGTCGTCCAGGTGGAAACTCTGCTGACCGATCTCGACCGCACCGTCGTGACGCTGAACAACTCGATCGGCGAGCTCGATGTCACGCTGGACCGTTTCAATTCGACGATCAACAGCATCGACGAATTGGCACCGCGGCTCATCGCGATGGTGGAACGCCTCGAGCTCATCGTTGCGAGAGTGGAAGCGATAGTCGAACTGGGCGAGACGATCGCCACCCCGATCGCGGTGACGGAGAGCGCAGTGCGTGGTCTGGTCTCCCAGCTGCGCCGGGCGGCCCGGCTCTAGTTTCGCCGCCCCCGGGCTCGGTCCGCGATCGGCCGTCCGGCCGCTATCACTGTGCAGTTTTCAAGGTACTTCGAGATCTGGTAGCGGCTTGGTCACGCGGCGGTCGGTAGGTCGGTCATGGTGCGGCGGGCGTGCGATCGCAGATGCTCCGGTTCGGGTTCCCCCGGCGTGCGGGGTGGGATGAACCAGGGATGGCGGTCTCTACCGAGGTAGACCCGCCAGCCACCGTGATGGATCACGCCGTGATGCAGCCGGCACAACAACACCCCGTTGTCCACACTCGTAGTGCCACCGGCGCTCCAGGGTTGGATGTGGTGGGCATCGCACCACGACACCGGCCGCCCACACCCAGGATGGGCACACCCACCGTCACGCACCCCGAGTGCTTTGCGGATCGCCGGGGTGAACAGCCGCTCGGCCCGGCCAACGTCCAGCGGTACTCCGGTGTGATCGACGATCACATTGGTCAACGTGGCATCACAGGCGATCAGGTCCGCGGTCGCGGCGCTGACCGGTCCGGCGAACCCGAGCCGATCGACTGTATCCTGACCGCCCTGCGCCACTGCCACCCCTGGTCGGATCAACGTGACGTGTGGCAGCACCCCGCCGGACATCGGCCGCCTCGACTGCGACAAATAGGTGCGCAACACCTGCCCGAGCGCCTCCGCCCGCCGCACGCCGATAGGTCGTGGGTCCGCCGACCCGTCGGGTTGCGGGACCGGTCGGCATAACGGATCCAGCGCCGCACAGAGTTCTTCCCCGGTTCCGACGTCCAGGTCGAGGGTGACTGCAAATCGGCCTTCGGCGTTCTGGACCAGGGTCATCTCATTCAGCGTGGTGTCTTCGGCGACCGGCACCACCCGCTCCTCGGTTGGCAGTTCCGCGACACGGTCGATGGCGATCGCCCGGGCCTTCGCTGCCACCTCGGCCGGGGTGGTCTGCACCATCAACGCGCGCACCACCGCCGCCCGATCGTCCTCGGACAACGGCACCCGCGCGTCGATATGGGTGACACCTTTGCCGACGGCGTCGGCGAACTCGATACCGATCCCACCCAACCGCTGCGCAGTCGTCAGCGACCCCAAAGACGGGGCCATCCGGCCGACCCGTACCGCGCGGGTCGCCGCACCCGGGGCCATGCCCAACAGCTTGAGCAGATCGGTGCCGGTGCGCAGGTGTCGCCGCCCCGGCACACCCGTCCGCTCAGCCGACGCCACCGCCGAAGCGATCACAAAATCCAGCAGATTCCGGGCGCTCACCGCCGCAACCAACACACCCAGTAACGCCTGGTCATCGACCACCGGCCGCGGACAATCCAGCAACCGACCCAAGCCCGGCCCGGCATCATTCTCCGTTGACACCGGAACAAGCTCATCGATCAACGCATCAACAAACGAATCCAGACAGGTGGCGTCCATAACGGATACCGACTTCCCCCACAGCACCCAACCAAGGGCACCATCAAACACACACAGCCCGCCCGACCCCCAGACAGGGACCGTCGAACCTCGCGGCGACCGAAGTCGCGGTCTGCGGCTCGCCAGATCCAAGGATCGGGAACCGCGGCGCATTCGAACTTATGTTCGAGTCTACGCCGAATATGGTTACCGTGCAAGCGTTATCTCGCGGAACATCGGTGACGGCCCGGGTGGTTTTGATGGTGGCACATCGCACTACCCCGAGTTGCGCAGAGCGCTGGCCAACCCACTCATCGTCAGCAGAATGCCGCGTTGCACCAGTTCGTCATCGTCCCCGGACCGGTATCTGCGCAGCAATTCCACCTGTAGGTGATTCAGCGGCTCCAGATACGGGAACCGGTTGAACACCGACCTGGCCAGCGCGGGATTGTCGGCGAGCAGGTCATCCTGTCCGGTGATCAGTCCATGCATCCGGACGGTGCGCTCGTGCTCGTCGACGATCTTGTCGAAGACCCTGGCCCGCAGCTCCTCGTCGGCGACCAGCTCCGAATAGCGGGCCGCCAGGCCGAGATCCGACTTGGACAGCACCTGGGCCATGTTCGACAGCACGGTACGGAAGAACGGCCATCGGGCGTAGAGGTCGCGCAGGATCTCCAGTTTCGCGTCGTCACCGGCGACGAACTGTTCGAAGGCGGTGCCGGTGCCGTACCAGCCCGGCAGCATCACCCGAGACTGGCTCCAGGCCAGCACCCACGGGATGGCCCGCAGATCAGAGATCGCCGTGGTCGGCTTACGGGAGGTCGGCCGGCTACCGATGTTGAGCGCACCGATCTCGCTGACCGGCGTCGAGGCCTTGAAGTACTCCACGAATCCCGGTGTCTCGTGCACCAATTCGGCGTATGCGCGCTGGGCGCGGGCCGCCAGGTCGTCGAGCACCCGGTAGGCGTCCTCGGCGTCCTCCCCGAGGCCCTCGACATCCAGCAGAGTCGACTCCAACGTGGCCGCCAGCAAGGTCTCCAGGTTGCGGTGGGCGATCCGCGGCTCGGCGTACTTCGCGGCAATCACCTCACCCTGTTCGGTGATCCGCAGCGAACCCTTCACCGCACCGGGCGGCTGGGCCAGGATGGCGTCGTAGCTCGGACCGCCACCGCGACCGACGGTGCCCCCGCGACCGTGGAAGAGCCGCAACCGGATTCCGGTCCGCTGCGCCGAATCCACCAGGTCCAGCTCGGCGCGATAGAGCGCCCAGTTGGCCGCCAGGTAGCCGCCGTCCTTGTTGGAATCCGAATAGCCGAGCATGACCTCCTGCTGGCCATCGCGGGCATCCACCAGAGCCCGGTAGACCGGTAGGTCCAGCGCGGCCTCCAAAATGGCCGAGCCGCGCTGCAGGTCATCGATCGTCTCGAACAACGGCACGATGCCCACCGGTGCGTGGACGGCGCCGTCGGTGGCAGCGAGTAGTCCGGCCTCCTTGAGCAGGACTGCCGCTTCCAGCATGTCTGATACCGACTGACACATCGAGATGATGTAGTTCGGAATGGCCTGCGGTCCGAACACTTTCACCGCGCGCGCGGCGGCCCGGACGATACCGAGCTCCTTGGCGGCCAGTTCGGACAACTCCGCACCGGGGCCCACCAACGGGCGGCGGGTGGCGATCTCGGCGGCCAGCAATTCGACCCGGGCTCCCTCGGGCAACGAGGCATAGTCCGGGTGTACACCCGCCCAGGCCAGCAATTCGGCGATCACCTGCTCGTGCACTTCGGAGTTCTGCCGCATGTCCAGTCCCGACAGGTGAAAACCGAAGACCCGCACCGCTTCCCGCAGTCGCGCCAGCCGATCATCGGCCAGCACGGCGGACCCGTTGTCACGCAGCGACGCATCCACGGTGTCCAGATCTGCCAGCAACTGCTCGGGCGTCTCGTAGGGCTCAAGGCCAAGGTCGAGCTCGAGTGCGGGCTGGTCATCGAGGATTCGCACGGCGGTCGCGGTCAGCCGGGCGTGGATAACCCGCAGCGCCCGACGGTAGGGCTCGTCGCTGCGGGCCGGCTCGGCACACGCATCGGCGAGTTCGGTCATCTCCTGGCTTGTCCGCACCAGCCGCGAGGAAAGCGACAGTTCCTGTTCCAGCGCACAGATCTCGCCGAAGTAGTGGTCGAAGGCCGTGTAAGCGGCGCGCCCGGTGGCCAGCCGTACCACCTCGGCGGTGACGTTGGGGTTGCCGTCGCGGTCACCGCCGATCCAGGATCCCGGCCGCAGGATCGGTTGTGCCAGCACCTCGGTGCCCGGCCAGCGTTGCTGCAACGCGTCCCGCACCTCGGCGTTGACCCGCGGGATGACATCCAGGAAAGCCGCCGGGTAATACCGCAGTCCGGTTTCGATCTCGTCGGAGATCTTCAGGCGCGACAACCGGACCAACGCCGTCTGCCACAACGTCAGGATGTGCCTGCGCAGTTCGGTTTCGATATCCCGGCCACTGTCGGTGCGGGTGTGCCCGTGGAGCCGCAGACGCATCAGTTCGGTGATGTGGTGCTGGGTGTCGAAGACCGTGCGGCGACGTGTCTCGGTCGGGTGCGCGGTGATCACCGGGGATACCAACGCACCGGACAACGCCTCGGTGACCTCGCTCGCGTCCAGTTGGGCGCCATCGAGTTTGCGATAGGTGGCGGCCAGGCTGCTGTCCTGCGGTGGCTCGCCGGCGGCCTCGTGTACGGCGCGGCGCCGCTCGCGGTGGATGTCCTCCGCGACATTGGCCAACAAGGCGAAGTGGGTGAAGGCGCGGATGACCGGGATCGCCTGGTGGACGTCGATATCTCGGAACAGGTCGGCCAGTTCGGCGCGGTCGATCTCGGACCGCCGGACCCGAAATGACTCGACCCGCGCCTTTTCGACGAGGTCGAAGATATTGTCGCCGTTCTGTTCTCGGACCGTGTCACCGAGAATCGCACCGAGCAGCCGGATGTCTTCTCGCATCGGCTCGGTGGCTTCACGACCGACGTTGGTGCGCTGCACCGATCCGATCGGCGCCAGAGTGCTGTCGGTGCTGTCTGCCATCACTCAATTATCGGTGCGCGGCGCCGATAATGCAGAGCCGGGGGGTCAGGCGTTGTATTTGATGCGCAGCGCCATGCCCACGATCGACACCAGCCAGATGCCGATGACGAAGAGGGTCAATCGGTCGAGGTTCTTCTCGACGACCGTCGACCCGGACAGGCTGGACTGCACGCCACCACCGAAGAGGGTGGACAGACCGCCGCCCTTGGCGCGGTGCAGCAGTACCAGCAGCACCGTCAACAGACTGGTGATGACAAGCACGATCTGCAGGGCGAGTTCCATGCCGGTCAGCCTACACGGAGGTGATTTCGGTGCGAAAACGTGCTCTGGACGCACGGGATCTCACCGAAATCACCTCGCCATCAGGGCAGATCAGGGCAGTGGCCCGCCGGCCGCGATGGCCGACAGGGTGGCGAACTGCTCGCCGTCCAGCGAGGCACCGCCGACCAGCGCGCCGTCGACATCGGTCTGCCCGACGATCTCACCGACATTCTTGGCGTTCACGGAGCCGCCGTAGAGCACCCGCACCGAGGCCGCCACGTCCTTGTTCGCCAACTCCGCCAACTCGGCGCGGATCGCGGCGCACACTTCCTGCGCATCGGCGGCGCTGGCCACCCGGCCGGTACCGATCGCCCAGACGGGCTCGTAGGCGATGACGACCTGGGCGATCTGGTCGGCCTTCAGGCCGGCCAGGGAGCCCCGCAGCGACTCCACGTTGAACTCGACGTGGTTGCCCGCCTCGCGGACCTCCAGGGATTCACCGATGCACACGATCGGGGTGAGGCCGTGCTTGAGGGCGGCGGCCGCCTTGGCGGCCACCAGCTCGTCGGTCTCACCGTGGTAGGTGCGCCGCTCGGAGTGTCCGACGACGGCGAAGGTGACACCCAGCTTGGCCAGGAACGCGCCGCTGATCTCACCGGTATAGGCACCCGAGTCGTGCTGCGAGACGTCCTGCGCACCGTAGGTCAGGCGCAGTTTGTCCCCGTCGACCAGTGTCTGCACGCTGCGCAGATCGGTGAACGGCGGGATGACGGTCACGTCGACCTTGTCGAAGTACTTGTCCGGCAAGGCGAATGCGATCTTCTGCACCAGAGCGATGGCCTCGAAGTGATTGAGGTTCATCTTCCAGTTGCCGGCGATCAGCGGCTTACGTGCCATGTCTCACGCCTCCAGAACGTCAATACCGGGGAGGGTCTTGCCCTCCAGATACTCCAGCGACGCCCCGCCGCCGGTCGAGATGTGCGAGAAGCCGTCCTCCGGCAGACCCAGCAGCCGCACCGCGGCCGCGGAATCGCCACCGCCGACGACACTGAACGCACCCTTGCCGGTGGCCCCGATGATGGCCTCGGCGACACCCTTGGTGCCCGCCGAGAACGCCTCGAACTCGAAGACACCCATCGGGCCGTTCCAGAACACCGTCTTGGCGTTGGACAGCAGCGCGCTGAACCGCTTGACCGACTCGGGCCCGATGTCCAGGCCCATCTTGCCGTCGGGGATCTGGTCGGCGGCCACCGTCTCGGCCGCGGCATCGGCGGCGAACTTCTCCGCCGCCACGATGTCCACCGGCAGGTGGATCACGTCACCGTAGGTCTCCAGCAGCTTCTTGCACGTATCGATCATCTCCTCCTGCAGCAGCGAGGAACCGACCGAAACGCCCTGTGCGGCAAGGAAGGTGAAGCACATGCCGCCGCCGATGACGATACTGTCGGCCTTGGTGGCCAGGTTCTCGATCACCGCGAGCTTGTCGGAGACCTTGGACCCGCCGAGCACCACGGCGTACGGCCGCTCGGTCGAGCTGGTCAGCTGCTCGAGCACCTTGACCTCGGTGTCGACCAGCGTGCCCGCGTAATGCGGCAGCAGCGTGGCGACGTCGTAGACCGAGGCCTGCTTGCGGTGCACGACACCGAACCCGTCGGAGACGAACGCGCCGGGGGTTCCGTCGGCGGCCTCGACGAGTCCGGCGAGCGCCTTGGCGAGCGCGAGGCGCTCGGCGTCATCCTTGGAGGTCTCCCGCGCGTCGAAGCGGATGTTCTCCAGCAGCAGCACGTCACCGTCGGTGAGACCTTCGGCGCGGGCAAGCGCATCGGTACCGACGACATCGCCGGCCAACTGCACGTGCCTGCCGAGGCGCTCCCCCAACGCCGCCGCGACGGGGGCGAGGGAGAACTTCGGATCCGGCTCACCCTTGGGGCGGCCCAGGTGCGCGGTCACCACGACCTTGGCGCCGGCCTCGGCGAGTGCCTTCAGCGTGGGGACCGAGGCGATGATGCGCCCCGGATCGGTGATGTTCCCGCTGTCGTCGAGGGGGACGTTGAGGTCGGAGCGCACCAGCACGCCCCGACCTTCAACACCGTCGGCGAGCAGGTCAGACAGTGATTTGATCGCCATGATCGCGAGCTACAGCGACTTACCGACCAGCGCAACCAGATCGGCGAGGCGGTTGGAGTAGCCCCACTCGTTGTCGTACCAGGAGACGACCTTGGCCTGGTTGTCGATGACCTTGGTCAGACCGGCGTCGAACAGCGAGCTGTGCGGGTCGGTGACGATATCGCTGGAGACGATCGGGGCGTCGTAGTACTTCAGGATGCCCTTGAGCTTGCCCTCGGCTGCGGCCTTCATGGCGGCGTTGATCTCGTCGGCGGTCGCCGACTTCTTCAGCTCGGCGGTCAGGTCGGTCACCGAGCCCGTGGGGATCGGTACCCGCAGGGCGTAGCCGTCCAGCTTGCCCTTCAGCTCGGGAAGCACCAGGCCGATGGCCTTGGCCGCGCCGGTCGAGGTCGGCACGATGTTGATGGCGGCGGCGCGGGCACGGCGCAGATCGCTGTGCGGGCCGTCCTGCAGGTTCTGGTCCTGGGTGTAGGCGTGGATGGTGGTCATCAGGCCCTTGACGATGCCGAACTCGTCGTTGAGGACCTTGGCCAGCGGGCCGAGGCAGTTGGTGGTGCACGAGGCGTTGGAAATGATGTTCTGGCTGCCGTCGTACTTGTCCTCGTTCACGCCGAGCACGATGGTGATGTCCTCGTCGCTGGCGGGCGCGGAGATGATGACCTTCTTGGCACCGGCGTCGAGGTGGCCCTGCGCCTTGTCACGCTTGGTGAAGATGCCGGTCGACTCGACCACGACGTCGACCCCGAGGTCGCCCCACGGCAGCGCCGACGGGCCTTCCTTGACCGAGAGCGCCTTGATCTTCTGGTCGCCGACGACGATGGTGTCCTCGCCCTCCAGGCTGACGTCGTAGGGCAGCCGGCCGAGGATCGAGTCGAACTTCAGCAGGTGCGCGAGCGTCGCGTTCGAGGTCAGGTCGTTGACAGCGACGATCTCGATGTCGGTGTTCTTGCCCGCCGCCTTCTGCGCGTCGAGGGCGCGGAAGAAGTTGCGTCCGATTCGACCGAAGCCGTTAACGCCTACCCGGATGGTCACGTGTCTCTCCTAGTTGTGGGGAAATCGCGGTTGTGGGAAAAATCGCGGTGAACTGCTCGCCCACCAGCCTAGTAGTGCCGGTTTCGGCGTGTGCACGCTGGTCAGGCGTCCTCGAGCAGATCGGGGGTGACCGCAGACTCGGTGTCGGGAATGCCGTCCTGTTTGGCCTTCCGGTCCGCCATCGACAACAGTCGCCGGATACGCCCGGCCACTGCGTCTTTGGTCATCGGCGGCTCGGCCAGCCTGCCCAATTCCTCCAGCGACGCCTGCCGGTGTTCAACCCGAAGCCTGCCGGCCTGGGCCAGGTGATCCGGCACGGTATCACCCAGGATGTCCAGCGCGCGCTCCACCCGGGCGGCGGCGGCGACGGCGGCCCTGGCCGAGCGGCGCAGGTTGGCATCGTCGAAATTGGCGAGCCGGTTGGCGGTGGCCCGCACCTCACGACGCATCCGCCGTTCCTCCCAGGTCAACCTGGTGTCCTGGGCGCCCATCCTGGTGAGCAGGGCGCCGATGGCCTCCCCGTCGCGCACCACGACGCGGTCGCTGCCACGCACCTCCCTGGCCTTGGCGCTGATGCCGAGACGACGGGCCGCGCCGACGAGAGCCAGGGCGGCCTCCGGGCCGGGGCAGCTGACTTCCAGCGCCGACGAACGGCCCGGCTCGGTCAGTGAGCCGTGGGCCAAAAACGCTCCGCGCCAAGCGGCTTCGGCATCGGCGACGCTGCCGCCGACCACCTGGGCAGGCAGCCCGCGCACCGGCCGGCCGCGCAGGTCCAGCAGCCCGGTCTGGCGGGCCAGGGCCTCTCCGTCCTTGGCCACCCGCACCACATACCGGGTGCTCTTACGGATGCCGCTTGCCGACAGCACGTGCACCACGGCGTTGTAGCCGTACAGGTCGTAGATGTCCTTGCGCAGGCGGCGGGCGATGATGCCGAGATCCACCTCGGCCTCCACCACAACCCGGCCCGCGACGATGTGCAGGCCCCCTGCGAACCGCAGTAGCGCCGACACCTCGGCGCGGCGCGCGCTGACCGAGCTCACGACCAGGCGACTCAGCTCGTCCTTGACCTCGGCCGTCATCGCCACGAGTCGTCCCCCCTTGGTGCGTTCATTGATCGCTGCCCGTGTTCTCCGTGTCGCAGGTCGCCCGGCCGGACCGGCGCGGGGGTTGTCGGTTGTTCGCCGATGACGCCGGGCATCGGTCCGCGCACCCGCACACCTTCCAGCGCGGCGGCCAGCATCGACGGGTCATGTAACTGTGTACCAGGTCGGGATACGTCGGCAAACTCGACTTGAGCACCCAAAAGTGCGGCGGTCCGCACCAGTTGCTCGCGCTCACGGTCGCTGGGCACCCGGCAGGCGTCGATGATGATCTCGTCGACGCGGAAGCCCGGCGCGTGCTGGGCGAGGACGTGGATATGGCGCTCGGCGGAGAATCCGGCGGTCTCCCCCGGCTCGGCGGCCAGATTGAGTACCAACGCCCGGCGGGCGGTGGTGGCATTGAGTGCCGCGGCCAGTCCGGGCACCAGCACGTGCGGGATGACGCTGGTGAACCACGAGCCGGGTCCGAGCACCACCAGGTCGGCGGCCATGATGGCGTCCACCGCCTGTCGGGTGGCCGGCGGATCACCGGGCAACAGCCGCACCCGGCGGACCTGCCCGACGGTGGTCGCGACCGCCACCTGTCCGCGGATCACCCGGAACATCCGCGGGTCGGATTCCAGCCCTGCCACGTCGGCCTCGATCTGCAGCGCCACCGGGCACATCGGCAGGACGCGGCCCTTGAGGTCCAGGATGCGGCCCAGCTCGTCGAGCGCGGCCACCGGATCGGCGAGCACCTCGCTCAGACCCGCGAGCAGCAGGTTGCCGATGGGGTGGCCGGCCAGGGCGCCACTACCGCCGAACCGGTGCTGGATGATCGTCGCCCAGAGGCGGCCATGCGGGCTGTCGGAGGCCAACGCCGCCAACGCCATTCGCAGGTCACCCGGAGGGATGACGTCCAGTTCGCTGCGCAGCCGGCCCGACGAGCCGCCGTCATCGGCGACGGTGACGATGGCGGTCACGTGCGGACTGAGCCGTCTGGCAGCCGACAGCGTCGCGTACAGACCGTGCCCTCCGCCGAGGGCGACGATGCGCGGTGAGCTCATGACGTGACTCTCACTCGCGTCCGAGGTCTCGGTGCAGTGCCCGTACCGTCAAGTTCGCGTCACCCTCCTGCAGCAACCCGGCCAGCGCTTCGGCGATCGCCACGCTGCGATGCTTGCCGCCGGTGCAGCCGATTGCCACCGTCATGTAGCGCTTTCCCTCCCGCCGGTAGCCGTCGATGACGACGCCAAGCAGTCGATGGTAGGTGTCCAGGAACTCCGCGGCCCCGTCCTGTCCGAGCACGAAATCCCGAACGGCCGGATGCTGGCCGGTGTGCGGTCGCAGCTCGTCCACCCAGTGCGGGTTGGGCAGGAACCGGACGTCCATCACGGTATCGGCGTCCATCGGCAGGCCGTACTTGTAGCCGAAGGACTCGACGGTGACATTGGTCTCGGCGACGGCCTCACCCCCGAACGCGCGCTCGATGCTCTCGCGCAGCGCGGGTACCGCCAGCTTCGAGGTGTCGATCACAAGGTCGGCGCCGGCCCGGACGGGGGCGAGCATCGCACGCTCGGCGGCGATGCCCTCGGCAAGGGTCTGGTTGCCCTGCAACGGATGACTTCGGCGGTTTTGTTCGTACCGACGCACCAGGATGTCGTCCGCTGCCTCCATGAACAGCACGCGCGGCGTGATCCCGCGGGTCGCCAGCTCGTTACGCACTGAGTCGAGATCACCGGTGAATCCGCGCGAGCGGACATCCATCACCAGCGCCAGCTGGGTGATCCGCGACCCGGCGTCCAGCCCCAGATCGACCATCCGGGCGATCAGCTCCGGGGGCAGGTTGTCGGCGACGTACCAGCCGAGATCCTCGAGCACCTTGGCGGCGGTGCCCCGGCCGGCACCGGACAATCCGGTGACCAGGACGACGTCGATTCCCGATTCTTCGCTCATGCCCTGGTAAGTCACCCCGTCGTTGTCTCTGATGTGGTCTGCACTGCCGCCTCGGCCTCGTCATGTGCCGTGTCGTCACGATCATTGTTCACATCGGCGCCCGGCGGGTCGGAAACGACCGGGGCGTCGCCGGCCGAATCGGATTCGACTCCCAGCGCCGCAAGGACAGCCTCGGCCGTGGCCACCCCGATACCGGGCACCGCGGTGATCTCCGCGACGCTGGCCGAGCGCAGCCGCGCCACCGAACCGAAGTGCGTCACCAGCGCCTTACGACGATGCTCCCCGAGCCCGCGCACCGAGTCCAGCGCCGAGGCCGTCATCCGCTTGGACCGCTTGGACCGATGGAAGGTGATGGCGAATCGGTGCGCCTCATCGCGGATGCGCTGCAGCAGATACAGCCCCTCGCTGGTGCGCGGGAAGATGATCGGCTCGCTCGGCGCACCTTCCAGGGCGGGGACCCACACCTCCTCGAGGCGCTTGGCCAGCCCGATCACCGCAACATCGGTGATGCCCAGATCGTCGAGGACCGCCTGGGCGGCATTGACCTGCGGCGCGCCGCCGTCGACCACGAACAGGTTCGGCGGGTAGGCGAATCTGCGCGATTTACCCTCGGCCACCATCGGCTGTTCGATATCGGCGACATGGCGGGCGAACCGGCGGCGGGTCACCTCGGCGATCGAGGCCACGTCATCGGAGCGGCCATCGCCGGCGGCCTCACGGATGGCGTAGTGCCGGTAGTCGGATTTGCGCGGCAGGCCGTCCTCGAAGACGACGAGCGAGGCGACCACATCGGTGCCCTGCACATGGCTGATATCGACACATTCGATGCGCAGTGGCGCGTCAGGCAATTCCAAGAAGTCCTGAATACTCTGCAGCGCAGCAGATCTCGCATTGAAATCACCGGCGCGCTTGAGTTTGTGCTGGGCAAGCGCCTCCTTGGCGTTGCGGTGCACCGTCTCGGCAAGTGCCTTCTTGTCGCCGCGCACCGGAACACGTAACCGGACCCGGGAGCCGCGCAGCTCACTGAGCCAGGTGGTCAATTCTTCGGCGTTGTCCGGCAGCACCGGCACCAGCACCTCGCGCGGGACCGGCGTGGTCGCATCATCCGCGGCGGACACGTTGCCGGTACCGCCGGCGCCCAATTCGGCCTGATCACCATAGAACTGGGTGAGGAACTGCTCGACGAGATACTCCTGGCCCGAGGCACCGGGCTCCGAAGACTTCTCCAGCACCCATCCCCGCTGCCCGCGCACCCGGCCGCCGCGCACGTGGAACACCTGCACGGCGGCTTCCAGCTCATCGTCGGCGAACGCCACCACGTCGGCATCGGTGCCGTCGCCGAACACGACGGTCTGTTTCTCCAGTGCGCGACGGAGAGCCCCGATGTCATCGCGCAGCCGCGCTGCGCGCTCGAAGTCCAGATCCTCTGCCGCGGAGTTCATCTGCTTTTCCAGATCACGCACCAACCGGTCGGTCTTGCCGGCAAGGAAGTCGCAGAAGTCCTCGACGATCTTGCGGTGGGCGGCGGCGTCCACCTTGCCCACGCACGGTGCCGAACACTTGTCGATGTACCCGAGCAGGCACGGCCGGTCGATCTGGCTGTGCCGCTTGAAGACCCCTCCCGAACACGTGCGGGCGGGGAACACCCGGGTCAACAGGTCCAACGTCTCGCGGATGGCCCAGGCATGCGCGTAGGGGCCGAAGTAACGCACACCTTTACGACGCGGTCCGCGGTAGACGAACAGTCGCGGATACTCCTCGTTGAGGGTGACCGCCAGCACCGGATAGGACTTGTCGTCGCGATACCGGATGTTGAAGCGCGGATCGAACTCCTTGATCCAGTTGTACTCCAGCTGGAGGGCCTCGACCTCGGTGCTCACCACCGTCCACTCGACGCTGCCCGCGGTGGTGACCATCTGGCGCGTCCGCGGCGCCAGCGCCGACAGATCGGCGAAGTACGAGTTGAGTCGGCTGCGCAGGCTCTTGGCCTTGCCGACGTAGATCACCCGGCCGTGCGGGTCGCGGAACCGATAGACACCGGGTTCGACAGGAATCGAACCCGGTGCCGGGCGGTAGGTCGCGGGGTCTGGCACAGGTCCAGGTTAGAGGCTGTCGATGACAGCGCAGAATGCTGCGCCTTTGGCCTCGTAGTTGCGGTAGAGGTCATAGCTGGCCGCCCCCGGGGAGAGCAGCACGGCGTCGATGCCGGGCAATCCCGCGGCCAGGCGCACCGCCTCATCGAGCCCCCCGACCCGGTGCGTCCGGTCGGGGTGCGCCTCGGCGAACTCGACCCCGATCAACGGCCCGTTGGTGGGAGCCTGGATCAGGGTCACATCGCGGGTGCCCGCGCAGAGGAACCTGTCGACCTGTCGGTAATCCAATGACCTGTCCATCCCACCCACGATCAGCGCGATACGGTCGTCGTCGGGCATCGCCGACAATGCAGCCACCACACTCTCCCCCGTGGTGGCCAGCGTGTCGTCGATCCAGCGCCTGCCCGCAGTGGTGCGCACCGTCTGCAGCCGGTGCGGCAGACCGGTGAAAGTGGCTGCCGCCGAATCGATCTCAGACTCGGCCACCGGCCTGCCGAGGACCTCGGCCGCCGCCGCGGCGGCCAAAGCGGCATTGACCGCGTTGTGCGGGTACGCCAACACCGAATCACCCGCCGGTCGATACACCTCCGTCGTCGACAGCTCACGCAGTGGGGGGAAATCCTCGATACCGATCCCACGTAACGCCGACGTCACCCCGGCCGTGGTGATCAGAACCCGTGCGCCGCGGGCGAATACCGCAGCCTTGGCCGAGTAGTAGGACGCGATGTCGCCATGCCAGTCGAGATGGTCCTGGTAGAGGTTGGTGATCACCGCCACCGCAGGCGAGGTGCTCAGCAGCGCGCACTGCTGGCTGGACAGCTCGGCGACAACCCATTGCCCGGCCGCCGGCGACAGGTCCGAGAGCGGCGTGCCGATGTTGCCCGCCGCGACGGCAGGCACACCGAGACCGGCCAGCAGATGAGCCAGGAACGACGCCGTGGTGCTCTTGCCCTTGGTGCCGGTGACACCGATCGTCTGCGCGCCGTGGCGGGCCATGTACCAGTCGGCGGCACTGGAGACCGGCGGACCGTTGCGCCGCATGTCCTCGTAGACCGGATGCTGCCACGGCACGCCGGGGCTGACGAATACGATATCGCAGTTGCGCAACGTATTCGGCGCATCGGGACCGTAGTGGACGGTCAGCCGCGGCATATCGGGTGCGCTGCCGTCGATCGCGCGGTCATCCACCGCGATGATGCGCTCGGCACCGTGTGCTGACGCCGTCCGGGCCATCGAGAGCCCTTCCTTGCCCAGCCCCCAGATACCGACGATGCGGCCCGCCACCTCAATCATCGAGCGACTTCGCATACCGGTCGGGCACATGATGGTGGGCGGGTCCGGTGTCGTGGTCGACAGCGATCGCGGCGAGTGCATCGCGGTGGCGACTGAACTCGGCGACCAGCGCCAGGTCCTGCCATTGCGGGTCGTCGAGCACCGCCAACATCGCCTCGGCAGCCTCGTAGTACTCCCCGACGCATTCGAACGGCTTGTGCACCCCGATGCCGAGGATATCGGCGAAACCATCACGGTTTCCGGCGTCGGCGAACAGGTTGCGACCGAAGATCTGCTCCACGCTCGCCCGGCCCAGCCGCGGGGCCAGAAGCACGAAGACGAACTGACATTTGGGACAGATGCCGCACCATGAGGTCGCGCGCCTGGCGGGATCGAGTGCGAACAGTCGGTTGCAGCTGGTGAACACGTCGAAGTACTCGGTGCAGCGCGCGAAGCGATCGGCGATCTGGGATTCGGACAGGCCGCGCAGCAGCGAGAAGTAACGGTCGGGGGCGAAGCCGTGCTGCGCCAAGGTGTCGCGCAGCAGCGTCTCGTAGGCCAAGCTCTTGGACCACTGGTGGTTGATATCGCGGCCGAGCCACTCGATGTTGCCGATGTTGGAGGACCGCTCGTTGGACAGCACGACGGGCCCGAATCCGTTTGCCTGAGCGACGATCAGTCCGATCACGCTGTTGATCGCCGTCACCGGCACGTGACCGTTGTAGGCCCCGTTCGCATTGGCCTCGATGAGCGCCCGATCGATGCTGCGCCGCACGTGCACGCTGCTCAACCCGCTGACCTCGATACACCGGTCGATAGGGGCATACCGGTTGACGCTGAACAGCATCGGGGCCATGCCGTGCCGACGCAGAGCTTCGATGCTGACGACCGAATCCTTACCGCCGCCGACCGGCACCAGTGGGGTGGCCCCGGCGTCGAAATCGTCGGCGACCGGGGTTTCGGCCGCCGAGGGCCCGTCGACCTGCGGGGTCAGCGCTGCAGGGAGATCATTTCGATACGCGAACTCCCCGAGACCGCCCTCGATCAGGGTGCGCAGATAGTGCTTCTCGAACTCGTGCGTGTCGAAGGCGATCTCGATCTTCGGGGGCGCGGCGGCCTTGTAGTAACTCAGCGCGCAGGTGATGGCGAGCAGCCGGGCCAACAGCGGGTGTGGCCGTGCGCCACCGAGGGTCTCGCCGAAATCGATCACCTCGGCGAACGTCATCGGCTCCGGTCCGCGCAGGGTGTAACCCAGCGAGAGCTTGCCCTCGTCGAACCCGTAGCCGTCGATCACCAATGCCTCGAAGGACTCAGGCCGGAACGTCATACATTCACCTCGAATCGGCGCACGCCGATGGCGGAGACCGGATGGACTTCGAATCGCGGCGAGACAAATTGCGCGGCGACGGCATTGCCGATATCGATGGGCTCGTCGGTACGTGGCATATCGGCCATCAGACCTGCAGCGATCGACAGATCGAGCACGTCGACACCGGTGCCGAAACGGCCCCGGTCGGTGTCGAAGATGAGGGCACCGCACTGCGGCCGCCCTATCAGGTCGCCCGACTCGTCTGCCACGTCGATGTATCCGGCGGCAGCCAGTTCCCGGCCGGCGAGATCGTCAGCGGCACGGCTGGTGGTGGCACCTGCCATCCGCCGCCAATGAGGCACCGAACGATACGGCCGCACGTCCAACGCGACGGGTTCGTCACGGCGGACATCGATCGTGGCGGCAGAGACCAGGAATTGGGTTTGTCCGTGAATCGGTACGACCAGCACATCGGCGGCAAGCACAGCGCCGGCTTCGGCCCGGTCGAGCAGACCGTCGAGTGCGTCGCTCAACGCATCCTCGGCGGGCATATCGGTGCCGTAGAAATCGGCGACCTCGGCCAGCCTGCGCCAGATCAACGCGGTCGCCGGTGGACGTCCGACCACCAGCGGTGCCGTCAGAGCGGGGTACGAGCCTAGGCCCGAGATCAGGGTCGGTGCTGTGACGAGCGGCACGCCGGCGTCGGCGATACCGTCAGCCGAGGCTGACACGAAATCCAAGGTACTCATCGACTTGTCGATCCTACCCGAGCGTCCGGCGGCGATACTGTAGCCATGGGCATGGGGCAGGTGCGCGTGGCCAGGCTCACCGAGACGGACTGGCGCGCTTTCGCGGGTATGCGATTGCGGGCGCTCACCGATTCGCTGGGCGACCGCAGTCCGCATTACCGGCATGAGAGCACATTCACCGCTGCGCAATGGCGCCGGCGGCTACGCGCGCACGCGCAGTTCGCGCTCGTCATCGACAATCGGGCGGTCGGTCTGATCGGCGCTCAGCGCCAGGGGCCGGAATCGGTGTACCTGTACTCGCTGTGGCTGGATCCGACCGCGCGTGGCCGCGGGCTCGGGCGCACGCTGGTCGCGGGAGCGGTCGATTGGGCGCGCAGCCAGCGGGTGCACCGGGTCACCTTGCGGGTCAACCGCGACAACGCCCCGGCGTTGGCGGTCTACGACAGCCTCGGATTCACCACGGTGTCCTGCGATGCGGGCGCGGATGATGACGCGCCCGAGGTCACGATGACGCTGACCGTGAATTGATCTGGTTCTGGTAGCGCCGCATGAGCGCGCGGACCTGATCCATCGCCGCCACGGCGCGTTCTTTGTCGACAGCTTGGATGGCCATCGCCGCGGTGTATTCGTCGTCTGCCAAGTCGATCCGCGCCCACCGGGCGCCGGGTGGGAACGACACGTCCACGACGTCGGGCCAGGCAATGAGTTTGTAGCCCAATGCGTTCCGCACGGCGATGCCGGCGGGTCCGACCCGCAGCCGGGGCCGCGCCAGTAACAGCACGCAGGATGCGATCACCAGACCCACGGCCGCGATGCCCACCTGGTCTGCGGTGCGGAACACCACACCGCTGGACCCGACCTTCAACAGGAATCCGACGGTGATGTGGGCGGCGGCGATCAGGAAGGCCGCGCCGTAGACGAAATACGGGGTCAGATGCGGCCGGACCTCAAGGTCCCAATCCTGATCGTCGGCCGACCGAGTCATGAGGCGAGGTCGCGCAGCACCAGCGCAGTCGACAACGCCGCGGCGGCGGCCTGAGCACCCTTGTCCTCGGTGGACTGGGGCAGTCCGGCCCGAGCCAGCGCCTGCTGTTCGGTGTTCGTGGTCAATACGCCGTTGGCCACCGGGGTGGACAGGTCCAGTGAAACCCGCGTGAGACCCTGGGTGACCGCATCGCAGACGTAATCGAAATGCGGTGTCTCGCCCCTGATGACGACGCCCAGCGCGACGACAGCGTCGTACTTGGCCGCGAGGGCCTGGGCGACCACCGGGATCTCGATGGCGCCGTGGACCCGCACGACCGCCGGGTCGGACACCCCGAGCTTGCTTGCGGCCCGTAGTGCGCCGTCGAGCAATGCGTCACAGATGGTGGCGTGCCAGGTGCTCACCACGATGCCCAGGGACACCGATGAGGCGTCCACATCCGGCAGGTCCGGGATGGCACCGGTATGCCCGCTCACAGCGCTCCACCGGGCTGAGCCTGGTCGTAATCCTCAAGACCGGCCAGGTCGTGGCCCATCCTGTCTCGTTTGGTCATCAGATAGCGGATGTTCTCGGCGTTCGCACGCACGGGCAGCGGTACCCGCTCGGTGATGTGCAGGCCGTACCCGTCCAGGCCCACCCGCTTGGCCGGGTTGTTGGTCAGCAGGCGCATCGACCGCACACCCAGGTCGACCAGGATCTGCGCGCCGATGCCGTAGTCGCGGGCATCGGCAGGCAGGCCGAGTTCCAGATTCGCGTCGACGGTGTCGGCGCCGGCGTCCTGCAACTGGTATGCCTGCAACTTGTGCAGCAGGCCGATACCGCGGCCTTCGTGCCCGCGCATGTACAGCACGATGCCGCGTCCTTCCTGCGCCACCATGGCCATCGCGGCATCCAGTTGCGGACCGCAATCGCACCGCTGCGAGCCGAACACGTCGCCGGTCAGGCACTCGGAGTGCACGCGCACCAGCACGTCGTGACCATCGAACTCGGCGCCGGAGATATCGCCGCGGACCAGCGCGACGTGCTCGACATCCTCGTAGATGGAGGTGTACCCGACCGCCCGGAATTCACCGTGGCGGGTGGGGATGCGCGCCTCGGCGACGCGTTCGATGTGCTTCTCGTGCTTGCGCCGCCACTCGATGAGGTCGGCGATGGAGATCAAGGCGAGCCCGTGATCGTCGGCGAAAACCCGCAGCTCCTCGGTCTGCGCCATCGAGCCCTCGTCCTTCTGGCTGACGATCTCGCAGATCGCACCGGCAGGCTGCAGGCCCGCCAGCCTGGCCAGGTCGACGGCGGCCTCGGTGTGACCGGGGCGGCGCAGCACGCCGCCGTCCTTGGCGCGCAGCGGCACCACGTGTCCGGGCTTCGTGAAGTCCTCGGCCACTGCCGTCGGGTCCGCCAGCACACGCATCGTGGTCGCCCGGTCGGAGGCCGAGATGCCGGTCCCGACGTCCTTCTTGGCATCCACGGTCACGGTGTAGGCGGTGCCGTGCTTGTCCTGGTTGACCGCATACATCGGCAGCAGGCCCAGTCGATCGCAGATGGCACCGTCGAGGGGCACGCAGAGGTAACCGGAGGTGTACCGCACCATGAATGCCACGAGCTCGGGCGTGGCCTTCTCCGCGGCGAAGATCAGATCGCCTTCGTTCTCGCGGTCCTCGTCGTCGATGACCACGACCGCCTTACCCGCCGCGATGTCGGCTACCGCCCGTTCGACGGAATCCAGCCGTGTCATTGTCGCCTCGTCATCGCTGGCCGAAACATGTCTGTGCCACCTTCATCAGTTCGTCTGCGCCCGTCCCGCAGCAGCAGCTGCGCAGGACGGACAGTTACACCAGTATGAACCACGGCCCCCCAACAGTTATTGCCCGCCGGTCCCCAGCGGGATCGACGGGCAACAACGCGGGCCTGAGGCTCAGAATGTGTACGTCACACTCACATAGGCCGGCGACCCGTCCGGTCGGACGTGGCCGTCGAAGTAACGCACCGTGAAGCTCTCGCTCGGGTGAAACCGGCCGCACTTGCCGGAGGTCGAGGTGTAGTTCACCAGGAATGCGCCGGTCCGGGTGCGGTATACCGACACCGAGCCGCGGGGGTTGTCCTGGACGACGTCGAAGGTGATGTCGTCACCGTCGGGATCGACCACCGTGGTGGTCCACGAAGCGGTCTTGAGCAGGGCGAGCCGTCCGCTCGTGCCGACGGTGCTCTGGGTCGGCAGCTGATTGTGCGGCAGCAGATGCACGGGCACCACCACCAGCGTGCCGTCCTCGGCGGTGACGGTGAAATGGTCGTGCTTGTCGGCTGCCAGGGCCGTGACCGCGGCCGCGGCGTGTCCGATCGTGGTATTCAAGGCGCTGGAGTAGGTGAACGTGCCGTCGTCGTTGACCGTCACCGAGCTGCCCTTGGCGGAGATGACGGTATTGCCGGGCAGTCCCCCACCCTCGACCCGCAATGGACGCCCGTCGGCTGCCGTCGCGACGATGCGTCCGCGTGTGGTCTGCACGCCGGCGGTGTTGACGACCGACTCCGTGAGCTGCGCGCAGCCCGTGACGGGAGACGTATCGGCGAGCGGTGGGCAGACCTGGACGGTCGCGACGGTGATGGAGCGTCCGAAGTCGTCGGTGCCGATGATGGTGAACGAGTCATCGGCGGTGATGCCGTGCCCCAGGCCGGGCGTGCGGGTGTAGACGTAGGTGCCGTTGCTGCTCACTTGCGCGCTGCCCTTGGCCGGCGGCCGACCGACGCCGAAGCTGATGGGGCCGTCGCCGTCGGAGGCCACCGACAGCCGACCGCGTTGCATGTTGGGCGTGACTGCGGTGGTTTCGGTGTCTATCCTCAGATGCGCGAGCGGCCGGACGACGATATCGGCGGTGCCGCCCTGATTGTCGATGGCGGTGACCACGAAGCGGTCGGTGTCCAGACCGGGGATCGCCGCCGTGGACACGGTGGGTATGAAAACGAATTGTCCGGTCGCCGGATCGAGCTGGACGAGGCCACCCTTGAGCGAGTATGCGGACTCGACGGTGGAATCGGCCGGGTTGCCATCATTGGCCAGCGAGTAGGTGAGTTTCGCACCATCCCACGCGGTGCCCTCGATATGTCCGACCACGACGCCGTTGGCATCGGGCATGCGCAGTCGCGCAGCCCCGGTGGGCGGCACGTGAGCGGTCGAGAGAGGGACCCGCACCTGCACCTCGACGCTGCGGCCGTAGAGGTCGGACACCGTCACCTCGAAGCTGTCGAACTTGTGCTCGTCCTCGCTGCTCATCCGAGCCACCTGCCGCGCCTGCACCGACGGTGTGTAGGTGAAGTGTCCCGATGTTGCACCGACCGACACCAGTCCGCCCTTGGCGGTCGTGAAGAGCGTCGGCCCGTAGCTGATCGCGCCGTTGCCCTGGTCCACCGCGGTGACGGAGCCGAAGATCGCGCCGGTGATCGGGTGCGGGTTGCCAACCTCGACGGCAGCGACCGGAGCCTCGTTGGCGCGCAACACGATCGGCGTGGCAAGCGTCCACGCCTGCGGACCGGAGCGGGGCACCGCGGTGATGCCGGTACCGGTCTCCGGACCGAGATGACGGCCCTTCGCCGCGTCGTACATGCGGTGCACATCGTCGATGGTGATGGCGCACAACTCCTTCTGCGTCGGCTCGAAATGGCAGCGACACGGATCAGTAGGTGTAGGTCCTGTCGCTGTAGAGGCCGTGGGTATCGGTGACTCGAAGAACGACGCTGCCGGCCGGCCCCTTGGAGAAGTAGCTACCGCCCGAGGAGGTGAACGTCAGCGTGTGATCGCCGTTGGCGCCGACAGCGAGCGAGGATGTACCGCCCAGGGTCGACAGGACGCTCAGCGCGCATCCGCTGTCGATGGTGATCGGATACCACTGCACCTCCTTGGCGCCGCCGACAAGGGTGCTGGTCTTCACACCACCGCTGGGTTGCGCGGGTGCTTCCCGCCTCGCGCCGCCCAACGCGGTATCGACCGGCAGGATCTCGACGACAATGTGCACCTCAGCCCGGCCGCCACGGTGGTCGAACACGTCAAGTGTGAAGGTGTCGACGGTGTCCCCGTAGTGCGCACTCGTCCGGGAGACCTGGCGGGCGGCCACCGACGGTGTGTAGGTGAATTGCCCGGTCCGCGTGTCCACTGTGACGACACCATCCTTGGCCGTGGTGCACTGCTGCGGCCCGAAGCTCAGCGGCTGCGCACCCTGGCCGACGATCCGTACCGCGCCGCGCACCACAGCGGTCTGCGGGTCCGGGGCGCGAAGATCGACCCAGGGCTGGATGTCTGCGACCGCTGATTCGGCGGTCTCACCCGAAAGGTCTTCGGTACGCGACAGTCCGTCGATCGTCATGACGCAAATCTCTTGGGCTGCTTTGCGGTCTCGGACACGGATTACCAGGTCTTCGTCACCGTGGAGGGGGTACCGGTCACGACGCCGTTGACCACCACGTAGTAGCCGTCGGAGACGGTCAGCCGGTTGCCACCCCACAGCGTGCTGGTGGCAACCCCACGTCCGCCGAAGGTGAAGCTCGATCCGTTGTGACTGAAGGTCAGGCTGTCACCGTCGTTGTCATCGACATTGACGAAGCTGACGTTGCCCAGCGCCTTGCTGCCGCCGGAGATCGTCGGGGTGCTGTTGATGGCGTAGATCGACAGCGACACGGAGTAGCTGGTGCTGCCGCCGAAACCGTCCACCGCGGTTGCCGTGAAAGAGTCGGCGACCGCGCTGCCCGACGCTCCGATCTTGGCCGCCCCGTGGTAGTAGGAGAAGCCCTTCTCGATGGTGTAGGTGAAGGTGCCATCGGCATTGACCGCGACCGTGCCGCCGTTGGCGGTGGAGAAGGACCCCGGCGTGAACGTGACAGTGTCCCCGTCGGCGTCGGTGGCCTTCAACGTACCGGTGGTGGTCTGTTTGAGTGTGCCGATGCCCAGGACCCGGTTGTCATCGATCGAAAAGCCGGTGATGACCGTGCTGCCGGCCACCGGCGCCGCGTTCGGAATCGCCGGCGCGACATTCACGGTCGCGATCGTCACCGTCTTGCCACTGGCGTCGGTGCCGAGGATGGTGAACGTGTCATTCGGAGTTGTCGAATGACCCAGCGCCGCGTTGCGGGTGTAGGTGTAGGTTCCGTCGGCATTGCGGACGACGGTCCCCTTCGTGCCCTGCGCACCTACGCTGAAGGTCAGCAGCGCTGCGTCGGCACCCGGCACGTTCAGGGTCACGTTTTGAATGTTGGCGCCCCCGTTGGTGACCGTCACCGGTGAGGGCGTTGCCTGCGCCACCGAGATGGTCGCCGTGGTGGTGCCGCCATGGCCGTCGGAAACCGTCACCGTGAACGTATCCGTGGTCGATCCCGATTTGGTCGGGATATAGGTGAACGAGTTGCCCGACAGCGTCACGATGCCGCCGTTGGTGGTGTAGGCCGAGCCACCGGTGGCTCCGACCAGGCTGTAGGTCAACGCGTCATCGTCGTTATCGGACCCGTTCAACGTGCCCCGCACCACGCCGAGTGCGTCCGAGCTGGCATTGGTCGAGACATTCGAGGAAGGCGTCGCGTTGAGCTTCTCGACCGGCACCTCGACCACGATCGTGGCGCTGGCGCCCAGCGCGTCGGTGACCGTGATGGTGAAGGTGTCCTTGACCGTCAGCCCGGTGGCCCCGACT
The DNA here is from genome assembly GCF_036946495.1 of Mycolicibacterium neoaurum. NCBI lineage: Bacteria > Bacillati > Actinomycetota > Actinomycetes > Mycobacteriales > Mycobacteriaceae > Mycobacterium > Mycolicibacterium neoaurum. The sequence continues at coordinate 61,948 of NZ_JAQIIX010000001.1, read as the reverse complement.
GCAGCCGCACCGTGGAAGTAGCTGTTGGACTTGGTGATCGTGTAGGTGAAGGTGCCGTCCGAGTAGAACGACACCGAGCCGCCGTTTGCCGTGCCGTAGATCGCCGGGATGATGGAGCCACCCGGGTAGGTGATCGCGTCACCGTCGGCGTCGGCGGCGGTGACCTTGCCCTTGGTGCTCTGTGTGCGGATTCCCAGGAAGTCACCGCCCAGCGAGGATTCCGTGATCGTCGTCTGCCCGGCGGTCGGAGCGGCGTTGCTCAGGGTTGGCGTGACGGTGACCGTGGCGACGACGATGCTGACACCGCCGACGGTGCCGACGATCTCGAAGCTGTCGGTGGGACCGCCGGTGTGTCCCGCGACCGTGCGGGTGTATGTGTATGTGCCGTCGGCATTGACCGCAACGGTGCCCTTGCTGGGACCGTTGCCCGCGCTGTAGGTGAGTACACCCTGTTCGGCACCGGTCAGCTGCACCGCACCGGTGACGATACCGTTACCAGCCGACGTCGAGGTGGTGACGGGCAGATTCAAGTCGTGCGTGGTGACGGTGACGAGTGTGCTTGTCTGACCGCCCTTTCCATCGGTGACGTAGACCGTGAAGCTCGATCCGACGATCGCGCCGAGCACGCCGCTGTTCAGGCCCGGCACGTAGGACCACTTGCCGTTGGCGTCCACGGTCACGATCGCACCGTTGCCCAGCAGCTTGCTCGACCCGCCGCCGTAGCCGGTGACGCTGTAGTGCAGCGTGTCGTTGTCGTCGTCGCTGGCGCCGACGTTGCCGGTCGCGATGCCGGAGCCGCCGGCAATCACCGCACCGTCAAGGGGCTTGGAGGTGGGCCCGCTGTTCACCTTCGGCACCACCGACACCTCAGCCACCGTGATCGACTGGCCGCCAACGGTGCCCACGATCGTGAACGTGTCGGTCTCGTTCCAACCCGCCGTCGTCGCCGTATAGGTGTAGGTGCCATCGGGATTGACCGTCACCGTGCCCTTGGACGGACCACTGCCCACGCTGTAGGTCATCAACCCCTGCTCGCCGGCAGACAGCCCCAACCCACCGGTCACGGTGCCATTACCGTTGACCACCTTGGTGACTGGGATATCGAGCTCGTGGGTATTGACCGTGATCAGCGTGCTGGCCTGACCACCCTTACCGTCGGTGACATAAATCGTGAAGGTCGACAACGCGATCGAAGAGACCAACCCCCCGAGATCACCACTGTTCAAACCCGGAATGTAATGCCACTTGCCGTTGGCATCCACGGTCACGATCGCACCGTTGGACAACACCTTCGTCGACGCACCACCGGGACCATCGACGCTGAAATGCAACGTATCGCCGTCGGCATCCGAGGCATTCACCGTGCCCGAGGCAATACCCGAACCACCGATCACCGTGTCCCCACCCAACAACGGCGCGGTGGGCGCAGTATTGGACTTCGGCACCAACGACACCTCAGCCACCGTGATCGACTGACCGTTGATCGTGCCCACGATCGTGAACGTATCGGTCTCGTTCCAACCCGCCGACGTCGCCGTATACGTATACGTGCCATCGGGATTGACCGTCACCGTGCCCTTGGACGGACCACTGCCCACGCTATAGGTCATCAACCCCTGCTCAGCAGCAGTCAACGTCAACCCACCGGTCACCGTCCCGTTACCATTACCCGACTTCGTCACCGGAATGCTCAGATCGTGGGTGGTGACCACCACCGGGGTGCTGGCCTCTCCCCCCTTGCCATCGGTGACGTACACCGTGAACGACGAGGCCAGGATCACCCCGAGCACACCACTGTTCGGCCCGGGGATGTAGGACCACTTGCCGTTCTGGTCGACCGAGACGATCGCACCGTTGGCCAACACCTTCGTCGAGGCACCACCGTAGCCGGTCACGCTGTAATGCAGCGTGTCACCGTTGGCGTCATTGGCGCTGACGTTGCCGGTCGCGATACCCGACCCGCCCACCACGGTCACCAGATCGATCGGATCCACCGTCGGGGCGGCGTTGGACTTGGGCACCACCGACACCTCGGCCACCGTGATCGACTGGCCGCCAACGGTGCCCACAATGGTGAACGTGTCGGTCTCGTTCCAACCCGCCGTCGTCGCCGTATAGGTGTAGGTGCCATCGGGATTGACCGTCACCGTGCCCTTGGACGGACCACTGCCCACGCTGTAGGTCATCAACCCCTGCTCGCCGGCAGACAGCCCCAACCCACCGGTCACGGTGCCATTACCGTTGACCACCTTGGTGACTGGGATATCGAGCTCGTGGGTATTGACCGTGATCAGCGTGCTGGCCTGACCACCCTTACCGTCGGTGACATAAATCGTGAAGGTCGACAACGCGATCGAAGAGACCAACCCCCCGAGATCACCACTGTTCAAACCCGGAATGTAATGCCACTTGCCGTTGGCATCCACGGTCACGATCGCACCGTTGGACAACACCTTCGTCGACGCACCACCGGGACCATCGACGCTGAAATGCAACGTATCGCCGTCGGCATCCGAGGCATTCACCGTGCCCGAGGCAATACCCGAACCACCGATCACCGTGTCCCCACCCAACAACGGCGCGGTGGGCGCAGTATTGGACTTCGGCACCAACGACACCTCAGCCACCGTGATCGACTGACCGTTGATCGTGCCCACGATCGTGAACGTATCGGTCTCGTTCCAACCCGCCGACGTCGCCGTATACGTATACGTGCCATCGGGATTGACCGTCACCGTGCCCTTGGACGGACCACTGCCCACGCTATAGGTCATCAACCCCTGCTCAGCAGCAGTCAACGTCAACCCACCGGTCACCGTCCCGTTACCATTACCCGACTTCGTCACCGGAATGCTCAGGTTATGGGTGTTGACCGTGATGAGCGTGCTGGCCTCACCACCCTTACCGTCGGTGACATAGATCGTGAAGGTGGACAACGCGATGGCGCCGAACACCGGATCGCCGCTGTCGATGCCCGGGATGTAGTGCCAGTTACCGTTCTGGTCGACCGTCACGATCGCACCGTTGGCCAACACCTTCGTCGACCCGCCACCGGGACCGTTGACGCTGTAATGCAGCGTGTCACCGTTCTCGTCCGAGGCGTGCACGGTGCCCGAGGCGATACCCGAGCCACCGATCACGGTGTCGCCACCGATGAGCGGGGCGGTGGGCGCGACATTCGGCTTGGGGATCACCGACACGGTCGCCACCGTGATCGACTGGCCGTCGACCGTGCCCACGATGGTGAAGGTGTCGGACTCGTTCCAACCCGCCGTCGTCGCCGTATAGGTGTAGGTGCCATCGGCATTGACCGTCACCGTGCCCTTGGACGGACCACTGCCCAGGCTGTAGGTCAGCAGACCGGTGTTGGCACTGTTGCTTATCTGCAGTCCGCCCTTGACCACACCGTCGACGTTGGACGTGACCACCGGATCGATGTCCAGATCGGCGGACAGCGTGACCGTGGTGGTCGTGGTGCCGCCGCGACCGTCGGAGACGTGGACCTCGAATGAATCCAGCGTGAGGCCGCCGAGCAGGCCGGCCGGCTTCGGGATGAACGTGAAGGTGCCGTCGGTGTTGAGCAGCACGATGCCGCCATTGGCGCTGTGCCCGGAGGAGGCGCCGTTGGCGAGCGTGAAAGTCAGGTCGTCACCGTCGAAGTCGGTGGCGGCGACGGTGCCGCGGACGACGCCGTCGGAGTCCGGCAGCGCAACGGTGATGCCGCCGATCGGGTTGGAGTTGATCCGGTTGATGGTCACCGTGACCGACACTTCGACGACACCACCGTGGGCATCGTTGAGGGTTACGGTGAAGGTGTCGGTGCCGCCCTGCGACCGCGCCGCCAGGGTCGGGGTGTACATGTAGCCGAACGGCGTCACCACGACGACGCCGCCGCGCGGGGTCACCACATCGCCGGTCACGATGACGAGGTCGTCGTCGTCGTCCTTGACCTCGAAGGAGCCGGTGATGATGCCGGTGATCGGTTCGGTGGTGGCGGTGCCGACGGTGATCGTCGGCGGGGTGTTGGCGCTGACGATGTCGACGGTGACGACGGTCGGGAGCAGCGTGATGCCGCCGCGGCCGTCATTCGCCCAGATGGAAACCAGATCGGTTTTCACGCCGAGCAGTGCGGCGGCACCGTGCCGGGCTGCATCGGTCGGGGTGTAGGTGAACGTGCCGTCTTCGTTGCGAACGACGCTGCCCCACAGGGCCGAAGCGGTGTAGGTCAACGGATCGCCATCGGCGTCGGTGGCCGCCGCGGTGATGGTGACCTTGCCGGTGACGGGGTCGTATCCGGTCACCTGTGCGTGGCCGCCGGAGCCGAAGTACGGCAGGTTGTTGATGCCCAGGCCCGGGTAGCGGAAGGTCACCGTGTAGTACGCGTCGTTGCCCTCCGGGGTCAACGGATGGTCGAGGAAGCCCAGGCTGTCGTTGACCCGGACGGTGAACGTGACATCGGTGCCGTTGTTGAGGTCATCGAGCGAGTTGGGCACGAAGCTGAAGGTGCCGTCCGGACTCATCGTGATGAGGCCGTTGCTCGGCTGTCCGCTCAGGTCCACCGAGTAGACCAGTGGGTCGCCGTTGGGATCGATGCTCTTGAGTCTCCAGGTCAACGGCAGCGGGCCGGCCGACACCGTCGGCTCGCCCGGCAACTGGTTGGTGGCCAGCCGCTCGTAGCGGCTGTAGGCGGCCGTCACCAGAACCAGCGCACCGAAGGTGAACGGGGTCGGCTCACCATTCCAGTACGTGCCCTGCAACCCGGCGAACAGCGTCATCACCCAACCGGCTGCGACCTGGGTCGGGTTGAGGATCGGATCGGGGGCGTACGGCGGGAAGATGGCGTCGATGAATCCCGCCAGCGCATTGACGATGCCCATGAACGGTTCGAAGGCCGGGATCACCGGGGGCTTGGGCACGATGTCGATCTCGAACAACGCCGACGCCAGCGCCGGCGGCGTGGGCGTCGCGTCCGAACCGGCCAAGGCTGCGTACTGCGCCGAGTGACCCACCTCGGGAACGACCACCGGGGCGACCACCGGTGCATTGTCCGACGGGCCGTCGACGGTGCCGGTGGGCACCTCGGCGCCCTCACTTCCGGGCACGGTCACCGGCGGTTGGGCTGCGGGTTCGGTCGTGGCGCCGTCTCCGCCGGTCGAGCCGGTGCCTCCGGTGTTGCTGCCGGTTCCGGGTTGTTCGGTCGTCGTCTCGGTACCGGTCTCCCCCGTGGGGGCGGTGCCGGCGCCCTCGGCGGGTGGCTGCTCCTCCAGGATCGGGGTCGTACCGAGGTCACTGCCGCCCTCGGCCCCGCTTTCCGCACCGCTGCCAGCGGTGGCGCTGTCGTCGACCTTGTCGAGGAGCTTCTTGTCGATCGGGTCGTCGTCGTTCTTCTGGTCGTCGTCTTTCTTGTGATCGTCGGTGAGACTTCCGCCTCCGAGGCCACCGGTCCGGGTATCGGATCCGCGGTCGTCAGAGTCGTCGTCGGAAGCACCGAGCCCACCGCTCTTGACGGTGCCCGAGCCCGTCGCCCCGGACGCGCCGTTGTTGTCACTGGCTTTGTGATCGGTATCTGAGGCCGGTCCGGTCGACGGTCCGTCGGTGGTGTCCGCAGCGGCGACGGCTGGGGCGGCGGTGACCGCGAGACCGAGAAACGCCGCCACGGCGAACTCGCCGGCGCGCATCCGCTTCTTCGACGAATTCTTCCGATGGGTTGCCATGGTGCTCCTCGACATCGACCGCTGTGACGGGCCTTCGGCAGTCCGCAAGGAGCAGCCGAAGGGTATTGACTGCGGCGTAAGTTAACACGCTGGTCAATAACTGAAAAGCAACTTCGGCGGATGTTTTGTTAGGGATTTCGTTGCCTGTCGGCACTCCAGCGGACGCAATCGATCAATCCGGACGAAAAATTTCATGATCGAAAGGGTGCCGGGGGGCGCGCTAGCAACAAGGTCACATCCAACGCACAGGCAACGTGCCGGAACCTTTGCGTACCGCCCGTGCCAAACCGGCCGACGAAAGCACTGCCAAAGGGATCAAAACAGGTCGGTTAAGCTGCGCTTTCGACATGCGAAACGGTGCTGTCAAGTGATTCGTGCGGAGGCTCGGAGAGCGCACAAAAAGGTAAACACTTATTCGCTTTTAACTACGCGGCAATCACGTGTCAGGAACGGTCACAATCGCGCGCGGCGATACCGCCGGAACCGTCGACCGGCGAAAAAGTTTCTTCGCTTTCGGACCGGATCTCGGCGCTTCGCCGGATCTTGTGGAGCTGACCTTGCGACGTTGCTGTATCTGCGCGGAGCGGAGCGAACGCGTCAGCGCTCGCGTTCTCCCAGTAGCCGCTCGACGTACTTCGCAATCACATCAACCTCAAGATTCACAGGGGTGCCGACCTCCGCGGAGCCAAGGGTGGTCAGACCCAGCGTCGTCGGAATCAGCGAAACCTCGAACCAATCCGGACCCAACCCGGACACCGTCAGCGAGATGCCGTCGACCGTGATGGATCCCTTTTCCACGACATAGCGGGACAACGACGCCGGCAGCGACATCCGAACGACTTCCCAGTTCTCCGACGGTGACCGCGAGACCACCGTCCCGGTGCCATCGACATGTCCCTGGACTATGTGTCCTCCGAGCCTGCTGTTGACCGCAGCCGCCCGCTCCAGGTTGACCCGGCTACCGACGCCGACGGCGGCCAAGCTGGACCTGTTCAGCGTCTCGGCCATCACGTCGGCGGTGAATGCACCGTCCGGGCGAACTTCGACCACCGTCAGACATACGCCGTTCACCGCGATGGAATCGCCATGACCTGCATCGGAGGTGACCACCGGCCCCCGAATCACAAAGCGGGCGGCATCGGGCAAATCTTCCTTGCCGACCACTTCTCCGAGTTCTTCCACGATTCCGGTGAACATGCCCACAGGTTAGTGGGCTGCATGTATCGGACGTCCATCCAGAGCGCTCCACTACGATGCACAACATGCAGACGCGCCCCCGTGCAGTCCGAATCCTTCTTCCCGTTCTCGCCGCGATCATGGCCCTCGCATTCGTCGGCTGCTCGTCGAAGACCAATGACGCTCCACTCCCCGACGCCGCGACCTTGTTGACCGAGTCGGCGGCCACCACGCGCGCCCAACAGAGCGTGCATCTCGAACTCGCCGTGGGCGGTGAGATCAAGGAACTACCCATCGCCCACCTCAGCGGTGACCTGACCAATGCGCCCGCTGTGGCTGCGCAGGGCAGCGCCGACCTTCTCTTCCTCGGACAGAAGCTCACCGACGTCGGCTTCGTCGTCGTCGACGGCGATCTCTACGGTGCGATCACCAAGGGCGGCAACATGCAGAACTTCGGTCCTGCCGCCGACATCTACGACATCTCCGCGATCCTGAACCCCGACAACGGACTGGCCAACGTGCTGTCGAGCTTCACCGACGCCAAGTCCGTCGGCCGCGAGGCCATCGGTGGGTCGGATGCCGTCAAGATCACCGGCACCGTCCCGCCCGAGGCGGTCAACAAGATCGCCCCGCAGCTCAACGCGACCGCCCCGGCCCCGGGTACCGCGTGGATTCGTGAGGACGGCGATCACCAGCTGGCTCAGGTGATGCTGGAGCCGTCCGCAGGCAACACCATCACGATGACGTTGTCCGATTGGGGTAAGCAGGTCACCGTCACGAAGCCCGCGACCTGATGTCGGCGGCCACCAGCCACCGAGCCGGGGGGCGCGCGGGTACCAACCGCCGCTTGGCGATAAGTGCGGGTGGCCTCGCGGTCACCCTGGGTGCTCTCGACACCTATGTCGTGATCACCATCATGACCGACATCATGCGCGACGTCGGCATACCCATCAACCAGATTCAGCAGGTCACGCCCATCGTGACGAGCTATCTGCTCGGCTACATCGCGGCGATGCCGCTGCTGGGCAAGGCGTCGGACCGGTTCGGCCGCAAGTTGATCCTGCAGGCCGGCCTGCTCGGTTTCATGGTCGGTTCGACGGTCACGGCCCTGGCCGGTGATCTGACCACCCTGGTTGTCGGACGCACCCTGCTCGGCATCGCCAGTGGTGCGCTGCTGCCCGTCACCCTCGCGCTGGCCGCAGATCTCTGGTCCGACCGCGGCCGCGCCACCGTGCTGGGCGGTATCGGCGCGGCACAGGAACTCGGCAGTGTGTTGGGTCCGCTGTACGGCATCGCCGTGGTCTGGGCGCTGAACACTTGGCGCGACATCTTCTGGATCAACATCCCGATGGCGGCAGTCGCGATGGTGATGATCCACTTCAGTGTTCCGGCAAGGGATAAGAATCAGCCGCAGCAGAAGGTCGATGTCATCGGCGGAGTACTGCTGGCCATCGCGCTCGGTGCGGCCGTCGTGGGCCTCTACAATCCGTCGCCCGACGGCAAGAACCTGCTGCCGAGCTACGGCATCCCGCTGCTGATCGTCGCCGTGGTGACCATCATCGGGTTCTTCGTCTGGGAGAAGCGGGCCACCACCCGCCTCATGGAACCTGCGGGCGTGAAGTTCCGGCCGTTCCTCGCCGCACTGGGGGCATCACTGTGTGCCGGTGCCGCTCTGATGGTGACGCTGGTCAACGTCGAGTTGTTCGGCCAAGGCGTGCTCGGGATGGACAAGAACGAGGCGGTCGTCCTGCTGCTGCGCTTCCTCATCGCCCTGCCGATCGGCGCGCTGCTCGGTGGTTGGTTGGCCACCCGGATCGGTGATAGACCGATCGCGGTGACCGGCCTGATCATCGCCGCGTTCGGATACTGGCTGATCTCGCACTGGACCGTCGATGTCCTCTCTGCTCGTCATGACCTGGGCTTGTTCACGCTGCCGGCCTTCGACACCGACCTCGCGCTCGCCGGTTTCGGTCTCGGCTTGGTGATCGGTCCGCTGACGTCGGCGGCGCTGCGTGTCGTGCCCCCGGCCGAACACGGAATCGCCTCGGCCGCGGTCGTCGTATCGCGGATGATCGGCATGCTCATCGGCATGGCGGCGCTGTCGGCGTGGGGTCTGTACCGGTTCAACCAGATCCTGGCATCGCTGCCGGTGGTCAACACCACCAACATGATGGACGCCGGCAGGCAGCTGATGGAGAACACCCGGACCGCATACACCATGCAATACGGCGAGATCTTCGCCATCACAGCGGTCGTGTGTGTCGTGGGAGCACTGGCCGCAGTCTTCATCAGCAGCCGCGGTGCGGCCGTCGAGTCCGATCATGAAGACAGTGACACCACGAAAGCCACTGGGAATGCCGCGTTTCCGGCGTCACCGCAGTCCTGACCACTGAGCCGACCCACTGCACGCGGCCGGACGGGCTGCGTCACAGAAGGTAGCCCCACCATCGGCGACCGACATTGCTAAGGTCGCTGCGTCATGTCTTATCTGGTTGCCGATCGATGTGTGGAGCAGACGCCCCGCGTACCGGTGGCGACGCTCGATGCAGCCCACAGCAGGCGCCGCACGGCGGTCGTGGTCGGGCCGCTGAGGCTGCCGGCGCCGGACCTGCTCGCCGAGCGGCTTGCCGCCATGACCGCCGTAGGGCCGGTCGCTCGGCTCTGCCTGGACCCATCACCGGCGAGTACCCAATGGAGTCACGTCGATCCCGGCCGTGCGCCGCAACTGCACACGATCACGCAGACGACAGACCCGACCGACCTGCTCCACACGGTCCGCACCCTGGACGACCGAGCCGTCACGGTGGCCGCCGCCGGACAGTGGCTTGCGATCGATTTCAGTCACGGGCTCGGTGAGATCCCGCTCATCCACACGTTGCTCGACGTGCTGTTCGGGCTCACCGATCCGGGCGATGCAGCCACGTGGCACCGCTACGCACGCACGCCGCACCCACTGCGTAGCGCCGCCATGAAGACTTTCGCCGTGCACCCGGTGCGCGTCGCCAAACTGCTTGCCGCCGCCCGTCGTCCGCCGCTGACGGGCGGCAGCGACACGGGGACCGATGCCGGTGCGGGGACGGGATTCACCTGCTCGCCCACCACACGTTCGCTCGGCCTGACGGCTAGTCAACTCGGCGAGATGCGGGCGCGCCGCGACGCCGCGCTGCCCGGCGTCAGCATGGTGGCGCTGTTCACCTACGCGTTGCACCAGGCGTTCGGCCGCGCCGGCATCGGGCTGTCCGGAACGGTCAAGATACCTTTCGATGTCCGCCGCTACCTGCCCCGAGACAAGGACACACTCGGATCATTCTCGGCCGGACTGGATTTCACGCTCAACCCGGCGGATGGCCCGATCGCACTGCAACGGGCGATGACGCGGGCCAGCAGAACGGGTCGTCCGGTGGCGAATCTGTTGGTGGGCACTGCCAAAGCGCGCCGATTCAAGGATCGAGACGCCATCGGCCCCCTTCCTTCGCCGCCGGCTCAGTTGCTGCACTCCAATCTCGGCTGGGCGCAACGAAACGGTGCATGGCCATTCACCGACCGCAAGCGCGCCTGTATGTTGGTCGCTTCCGACCCGGCAACCCCAAGGGGTCTCACCGTCACGTCGGTCGGTGTCGCCGAAAACCTCTGGTTCACCGCCGAAATCCATCGCTCGGTACACGATCCGGACGCGGTGGCGCAGGCGTTGGCACTCCTTCCGCAGACCGTAGCCGACCTCACGCGCACCGACTGAGATAGTCTGGCCTCGAACCACATTCACCACACTGCCGCGCCCTGTCGCGTATCCCTGGAGTCGATGCCGTGCCACCCGTATCAGCGCACGACGGGCTCACCGTGTCCACGGTAAGCCTGTCGGTTGTCATCTGCTGTTACACCGCCGTGCGGCGGGGTCAGGTGCTTCTGGGGGTGCAATCCGCTCTCGACCAGATCGATGACGACGATGAGATCATCGTGGTGGTCGACCACAACGATGATCTACTTGCCGACCTGCGTAATAGCCTCCCCGAACAGATCACCGTCATTGCCAACGCCTTTGAGCAGGGACTGTCGGGAGCTCGAAACACCGGCGTCGCGCGGTCGGGAGGCGACGTCGTCGTCTTCGTCGATGACGACGCCGTGCTGGCGAGCGGGGCGCTCGATCACGCACGTGCCGCATTCGAGGATCGGAGCGTTGTCGCCATCGGCGGTGCGGTGCAGGCCCAATGGGCTGCCGGGACGGCCCCTCACTGGTTCCCCGACGAGTTCGGCTGGGTGGTCGGTTGCGACTACCGTGGACTTCCGGCCTCCGGCGAACAGATCCGTAACCCCATCGGCGCGGCAATGGCTGCACGGCGGGCGGCGCTGGTCGAGATCCAGGGGTTCTCAACAGAACTCGGGCGCGTTGGCGATCTCCTCGCAGGTTGTGAGGAAACACTGATGGGTGTCCAGCTGCACGCCAGATTCCCCGGCCATCGCATCATCCGGCACACCGGCTTCCAAGTCGATCATCATGTTCCGGCCGAGCGGGCCACCTTGGGGTACTTCACCCGCCGGTGTTACCAGGAGGGCCGGTCGAAGGCCGTGCTGACCCGGATCTCCGGCCGACAGGCCGCCCTGTCCAGCGAGCGCACTTACACCACCCGCATCCTGCCGTCCGGCGCCTGGCAGGCCCGCGGAAACCCCCGTCGCGTGCTCGCGATGGTCATCGGATTCGGCTACACCGCAGCGGGTTACGTGACAGGTCTGGCGCTGAGTGCACGATCCGCGAAGGCAGCGGCGTGAGACCGAGCTTATCGGCCCTCGGCAAGGGCTGCGCGCTGATCGTCGTCGGCACGGTGGTAGGTGCCTGCGCTCTGCTGGGCACCGCCGACACGGCCGACGGTGCTCCGCGCATCCTGTTGAACTCTGAGTTCGACGGCCCCGCCGGCGCTCCGCCCGACGGGATCTGGCAGATCGCTACCGGCGGCGGCGGCTGGGGCAACAACGAAGCCCAGATCTACGCCGACCATCCGGACAACATTGCCCTCGATGGCAACGGACACCTGGCCCTGACCGCGCGTCGGGGTGCCGATGGACAGATCACGTCGGCACGGGTCGACACCAATGGCAGCTTCGCGTTCACCTTCGGCCGTGCCGAGGCACGGATCGCACTGCCTGCGGGCTCGGGCCTGCATCCCGCGTTCTGGCTGCTCGGGGCCAATCTCGACCAGGTCGGCTGGCCGGCCGCCGGTGAGATCGACGTGATCGAGACGCTCAACCATGCCACCGAATGGCATTCGGGCGTGCACGCTCCGAAGAGCGGAACAGAACGCGGACAACAGATGTCGGCAACCGGCCCAGTCCCCTTCCCGCTCGCCGGAGTCTTCCGTACCTACTGGGTCGAACGCACGCCTGGTCGTATCGTCACCGGCGTCGACGATACGACCCTGCTCACGGTCACGCCGTTGAACCTCGAAGAAGGTGCCACGTGGGTCTTCGATGCGCCGTTCCAGCTGCTACTCAACCTCGCCGTCGGTGGCAACTGGCCGGGCCCTGCCGATGAGTCGACACCATTCCCCGCCACCATGCTCGTCGACTGGGTAAGGGTCACCGAACTATGACTACCGCTGTGACAATCGACCCCGTGATGGCACACGGCGGTGCCCCCGACGGTGCGCACGCGCGCTGGATCGGATGCCTCGACATCGACCGGGTGGGAGACCACAACGGTCGGATCAGCGTGAACATCACGCGATCGGACGGATATCGGCGGGCCCGGATCCTGTTGCGCGACCGGTCACAACCCATCGACTTCGTCGAGGCCGATATCGTCGGCGACGCCGTCACCCTGGACCTTCCGGGGTCAACCCCGGTGCTGGATGTGCCGGCAGCTGATCCAGCACCGCCGATATCGGTGGTGCTGTGCACCAGGGAACGGCCCGAGGATCTGGCCGGCGCCCTGGCATCACTGTCCGCCATCGACTATCCCCATTTCGAGATCATCGTGGTCGACAATGCACCGGTGACGGATGCGACGGCACGGGTGGTCGCTGCAGCCGGGGATGCCCGCATCCGACGCGTGCTGGAACCCACTGCCGGACTGTCCAACGCCCGCAATGCGGGTCTGCATGCCGCCCAGCATGACATCGTCGCGTTCACAGACGACGATGTCGTGGTCGACCCGTACTGGCTGCAGGGACTGGCTCGGGGCTTCGCCAGGTCCATGGATGTCGCCTGTGTCTGCGGAATGGTTCCCAGTGGGGAGCTCCGCACGGCGGCTCAGGTGTACTTCGACCAGCGGGTGTCTTGGGCCGGCACGTTGGCACCGCGCGCCTACTCGATGGCAGCACCGCCGCCCGACCTGCCACTGTTCCCCTTCCAGGTCGGCATCTATGGCACCGGAGCCAACTTCGCCATCAGACGCCGTGCAGCCTTCGAGATGGGCGGTTTCGACGAGGCGCTGGGTGCGGGCACCTCGACCAAGGGCGGCGAGGATATCGACATGTTCTTCCGGCTGGTGGCCGCCGGGCATACCCTTGTCAACGAACCGGCGGCCATCGTCTGGCACCGCCATCGCAGTGACAGCACCGCATTACTTGCCCAGGCGCGCGGTTACGGCCTGGGCCTCGGCGCCTGGTTGACCAAAGTGTTCTGTGAACCGACTCATCGCCGGCTGGCATTCTCGGTGGCGCGCAGACAGTTCCGGTCATCGGTGCGCGCGGGCGCAGGGTACGGCGCGATCATGATTCCGCCACCGGATCTCGGCGACAGCATCCCCCGAGCGATCGGCCGGACAGAGGTCCTGTCGGTTCTCGGCGGCCCGTTGGCGCTGTGGCGGGGACGACGCCAGGGTCGCCGCCGCGATCCGATGCGCCGGGCGGGCTGAGCCGGACCAGCTAGTCGGATGCCTTCTCCTGGTTGATACTCCGGAACACCAGGGTTGCGCCGTTTTCGTAGAAGACCGTCCAGTTCGGCGACGCCCGCAACGCGTCCTGCAAGAGTTCGATGGCCTCCGGGCGGTAATCACCGTAGTAGCGCACCGCCTTGTTCGACTGTTCGCTGAACATCATGTAGGCCATGTAGGCCTCCCGTGTTGCGTTGTCGTCCAAGGTGGCGATGTCATCGTCGGCGGGAAAGTTCGCCTTCAGTTCCGGCAGTCGCGGATCTCGGCCATCCCACAGGTCATAGGCGATCGCCTCGTCGAAATAGGGGTTGAACAAGGTCAGTTCGGCATAGTCCGCGTTCACCCGGGTGGGCATTCCGCTGGGCCGGATCATCACCAGTCGGGTGCGCGGATCGGCGCCCTCGGTGATCGAGTTCATCAGGTCGATCTGTGCGCGGGTTTCCACCACCATCGGCCACAGCGCCACATAGCCGTGCAGGCCCGCCAGCGAGAGCCCGCTCAAGCCGAGTACGGCGATCAGTCGACTCGCCGCCCCCCGCACGCCGACACGGCGGCGACCCACCGCACCGACCACGGCCGGTGCGATCAGCATCGCGCAACCCAGTATCGCGTAAAGATAGACGCGGAAGATCGCCTCGCCACCGTAGTTCTGCCCGAGCAGCAGACCGAAGGACGAGAACGCCACAATGCCCAGCGCCACCACCGGTTTCTTACGGCGCCACCGCCACAATGCACAACCGAAGGCAGTGGCCACGACCAGAAGCGACAAGGATCGGACCACGAACGAGGTGAAATCCTTGGCCGGCATCCCCGAACTGACGACGTTGCTGGTGGCATTGCTCACCGGACTGCTACCGGTGAACACCCCGTAGGGCAGCACCGCTTCGAGATTGAGCAGCAGATAACTGCCCACGATTGCGACCATCACCAACGAGATCCACCATGGTCGCGCGCGCCGCACCACGCATAACAGACACACGACGGCGACAGCCCAGAAGGGGGTCAGCTGATGGGTGGGCACCGCGGCGGCGAACACGACGATTGCCAGTACGCCGGCCGGGCGGCTGCGCGGTGAGGCCAGCAGTAGCACGATCATCCCGAAGACCAACACCAACGACCACGCCTGTGGCGAGAAGTAGTCTTGACCAACCCAATTGACCACCTCGGCCAAAAACGCCGCGGTGAGGGCCGTACGGCGGGACTGCCCGATCACCCGCGCCGCGCAATACACGGCGAGTGCGATCAGGACATGGATGATCGGCGCGAAGACATGGGCGATCGTGATCGGTTGCACGCCGGTGACATCGCTGAACCACGCGAACAAGACGAAGAAGGCCGACCACTGGGCGTAGATGTCGGTACCGTCCGGAGCGATTCGTCCGTGCACCAGGATGTAGTCGACAACCGCCAGATGTTTGTAGGTCCAGTCGTAGAGCGGCACCTCGGTGGCCACGAATGTGGTCACACGGGAGACGATGATGGCTGCTGCAACAGCCACCGCGGCCGGGATCAGCCGGCGGTCGCGCACCGCGACCAACAGCGCCAACGCGCACAGCACGATACACACCGCCAGCAGTGGCCCGGTGCCGGAGAACAGCAGTCCGTAGTAGCTGGCATCGGCGCCCGGCAGACCCGGTACAGAAAACGCCCAGATGAGGACCGCAGCAGCGCTGAGCACCAGCGAAAGGTGTTTGCGCACAATCGATCGGCGGACCGCCGCGGGGTTCGGGACCGTCCGCCAGCGCACGCCGGAGCCGGCACACCCCGGATTGCGGTAGTACCAGTAGCCGCTGCTGACACACACCGCGATGATCTGGGTCCACAGGATCTCGGGCGGACTCCAGCGGTAGGACCACATCGCCGTCATCGCCACCAGCGTGGTGATCGCGGCGCCGAGAACGGGAACCGTAGACAACAGCGCTCGCCGTGGAATCGGCACCCAGCTCAGCACAGCAGCACCGGGACCTACCGCAATGAACACGAGCAGAGCGATCCCGCGCGCCACGTCGGGCAGGCCCGTGAGGGCAACGACACCCGCCATTGCGCCGACCACCGCGAGATCGGCCATCCGCACCCGCAGCAGTGGCAGGCGGCGGCTCACCCCCACCTCTGGCCCACCGGAACTCGAGGTTCCCGAACCAGCTTCCAATGTGGCCGTCATCGACGAAACCCGTTGGCGATCATCGGGTGTGCCCGGATGGTTGGTCGGCTGATTCGTCGACGATGGCGGCGTGCGTCCTCGTCAATCCGGCGGTGCCCACGGTGATGACAGTGACCAGGATTCCGTAGATGCACAACCGCTGCACCCCACCGGGTCCGACAATGTTCACACCGCCGACATAGGCGAAGTACCCGATGAGGCCTGCCAGCGATGCGAGTACCGCGACCAGGCGCCGCTCCCCCGTCATCCGGATCGCCGAGCCGGTCGCGATCAAAAGGGCCCCCACCGACCCGAGGGTCATGAACACCATGATCGCGGTGAGATTGCCCGTATAGCTGACGTTCTGCGTGATCACACCGCTGACCGTCAGGCCGAGTCCCGCCGCCACGAGCAACAGCGCACCGGCCCGATCGGTCACCCGCTGGGCGAAAAGTCCGGCCGCGGTGAACACGACAGCCAAGCCGGCCACTACCAGGGCGATGTTCATCACCCGGTACAGCTCGCTGCACGGCCAGTTGCCCACCGGTCCACAGAAGGCGGTCCCCAGCGGGCCGAGCAGGTCCTCGTGGTAGCCGTAGAACCCACGCCAGGACGCGGACACCACCCACTCGGCGGCGAAAAAGATCAGCGGCGCCAAGGACACCCATCCGGTGAACCGGGACAGAACACTCGGACGCACTACCTCACCCTCCTCGGCCGCGGAGTCCTCGATTCGGCCCACGACGCCTCACCGATGACGAAAACGCCGTCACGGCAATAGAGTTCGACTCAACTGCTGGAGATTAGCAACTACGCCGACGAAACTGGCCGCTACCTCTACCAGTATGATCAGTATCACTACTTTGGGTAGGCTAACCAATCCAGAGCGGACTCAGTATCCTCCTCCTGGTGGCGCTAACGCCTCATTCGACCTCCCGCTAGGAACTCCGCCACATGCCCTCGATCGGCCGACCCGACACCCTCGAATCACGACCGACGTTCTCCTCGGCGGCGGATCTGGCTGCCCAGACTCCGGCGCTACCCATCGTGTCCGCGGGCCCGAGGCGTGGCGGACTCAGCATCGACATCGCCGCCGTCATGACCTCCAGCGCGGCCACCGGTGTCCTGGGATTCGTGTTCTGGACCGTCGCGGCCCGCGGTTATGACACTGCCGAAGTCGGCCGGGCGTCTGCCATCATCACCTCGGCGACGCTGATCGCGATCCTCGCCAATTTCAGTCTCGGCAGCCTGTACGAGCGCTTCCTCCCCCTGGCCGGTAATCGGACCAGGAAGATCGTCCGACAAGGCATGATGTTCGTCGCGGGCACGGCGCTGGTGTTCGGCGCGGTTTTCACCGTCGTCGGTCCACGCGCGCAACTCTTTCCGGATCTGGCCGAGATGCTGCTGTTTCCGCTGTGCGTGGTGATCCTGGCCATTTATGCCCTCCAGGATCAGATCCTGATCGGGCTCGGCCGGGCACGTACCATCGCCTCCAAGAACATCAGCCAATCCGCGGCCAAGCTGATCATCGTCGCCGCCATGATCCCGCTTGCCACCGGATCGGCGATCGTATGGTCATGGGTGCTACCGGCGGCCGCCATCACCGCGATCATCGCGGTCGTCGTCATCCGCCGGGAGACCGGTACCCGGGCCGGAACGGCAAACCTGCCCGACCGTCGCGAATTGGTCAACTTCTTCGTCAGTTCCTATGCCATCAACGCCATCAACGTGATCGTGCCGCTGTTGGTGCCGTTGATCGTGGTCGCACAGCTCGGCACCGAGATGAACGCGTACTTCTCGATGTGCTGGCTTGTGGTCAACACGCTGGGTGCGCTGATCGTGGCCACGGCCGCACCATTCATCGCGACTGCCTCCACCCCTGGCGCCGACGTGTGGGCGTGTACCAAGCGCTTTGTGTTGTTGTGCGGTGGATCTGCGGTCACCGGATGTGTGGTGTTGATGCTGGCCGCACCGTTCATCCTCGGCATCCTCGGACCGCATTATGCAGCCAACGGCACGACGTTGATCAGGACGATGGCCCTGGTCTTGCCTGCGGTGGCGTTGACGACCATCTACACCGCGCTGGCCCGGCTGCAGCGCAAGCTGCGGCTGGCCGTCATCTCCCAAGTGCTGCTCGGCGTGCTGGTGGTCGTCGGCGTCGTCCTGACCACGCCGGAGTGGGGCATCAACGCGGTCGGATACACCTACGTCGCAGGCGAACTGCTCATCACATTGGTGGTACTCGGCCCCACGATCGCATTGCTGCGTCGGGTGGCCGCCACTCCGAGTGGCCAGGCCCTCGACAGCCCGGTCCGAGCCACCCCGGTCCGGCCCGACCTGAGCCATGTCGCGCCGATCGAATTCGACTCGGTGAGTGAGCGATTCGTTGAGATTGCCGAAAACAAGCGCGACAGCGTGGCGGTGCGGACGGCGAACTCGTCCATCACCTACGGCGAACTGAACGCCGCCGCGACGATGTGGACACACGCATTGCGCCGGCGACACGACCCGGAAGCGCCGGTGGCCATGGTCGCCGATCTGAGCCCGCAGATCGCGGCGGTGGTTCTGGGAAGCTTCGCCGCGGGCGCACCGCTGGTGCCGTTGGATCCCGGCCTGCCCCGGGACCGGATCACCCACATCTTCGATGCCCTGCGGGAACAAGGCCGCCACGTCCGGACCGTCATTGTCGACGACTCGGGCCACGCAGGGGCTCAAGAGATAGCAAGCGGGTGCGACGTCTGGTCTGCGGACACACCACCGCAAGGAATGACTGCGCCGGGAACCTCGGCGACGCTGGACCGACAGCGGGTCACCAGCATCCAGTTCACCTCGGGCTCCTCTGGTGAACCCAAGGCCGTGCTGCATGTGCACGGAACCTGGTTGAGCGACTGGATTCTGCACCGTGACCGGTTCGGCATCATCGAGGACAGCCGCGTCGCGTTGTGCATGCCGGTGAGTTTCGCCGCTGGGATGAATGTTCTCGTCGGCGCCCTGCTCTCGGGCGCTCAGGTCATCGCGATCGATCCACGCAACAGCACACCGGAGGCGGCGATCGACCGGCTCACGGAGGTGGATATCGTGATGTGCACGCCGTCGTTTCTGCAGTCTCTGACCGAGGCAGCCTGTGGTCGCAGGCTGACCGGTGTGCAGCGCATCGTGACCACGGGAGAGCCGGTATATGGCAACGTCATCCGGCGTGCCCGAGAGCTCGCGCCACATGCCGTTGTGACGAACTGGGCCGGATCTTCGGAGACACTGGGCATCGCGCACTTCGACATCTGGCCCGAGGATGACGTCCCCGCCGGAGTCATTCCGGCCGGTATCGCCGTGCCGCACAAAGACCTGGGCATCGACGAGCACGGCAGGCTGACGGTCACCTCCCCGTATGTCGCGGCCGGATACCTGAGGGCAGACAGCGCCTCAACCACCTTCACGACCAATTCCGACGGCAGCCGCACATTCGTCACCAACGACCGGGCCAGAATCAATGAGGATGGCACGCTCGTCGTGCTGGGGCGGATGGATGCCGCCGTCAAGATTCGCGGATATTTGGTGGAGCCGGCCGAAGTCGAGGCTGCGCTACTCGACTGCCCAGGGGTTCGCGAAGCACTCGTCGTCGCCGACCAGCACTCGCCAACGCCGGCGCTGACGGCGTACGTGGCGCCCGATCCCGAAGTGCGCAGTCCCGCGGTAGCCGATATCCGCACCCAGCTGCATACTCGGCTACCCGCATGGATGGTGCCCACCCACGTGGTGATGCTGCAGGAGCTCCCCCGCAATGAGCGCGGCAAGGTCGACCGCCGTGCCCTTCCGGCGCCGACGCGCGGACCGATCACGTTGGCCGAGCCGGGACTGGAATCGGCCATCGCGACCGCCTGGGCCGAGGTCCTGCGACTCGACCAGGTCGGCAGGGACGAGAATTTCTATGCTCTCGGCGGCGACTCGCTGAACGTGCAGCGGATGATCGGCCTCGTCGGCGAACAGCACAAGGTCCGACTCACCGCATCGGATCTGGCCGCAGCGCCCACCGTCGCGCAGTTCACCGAGGTGGTCCGCACTCGGCAGGACGGAGATGCGCTCAGGCGAGACATCGGGATCCGGCCGACCACGATCGTCCTGCGGGCCCCGCATGAACACACCGAGTCGACGCTGTTCTGCTTCGCGGGAGCCGGTGCCTCGGCACTGTCATTCGTACCGTTGACCGACCGGCTCGGTGACAACATCGCCGTGATCGCCTTTCAGGCACACGGTCTGGAGAATCGTGGCTTCCCGGATTGGACCATTGGCCGGGCCGCCAGACGGCACCTACGCGATCTGTTGGCCCTGCAGCCAGCGGGTCCTTTTCGGCTCGCGGGGCATTCACTCGGCGCGTTCATCGCCATCGATATCGCGAACCGTCTTCGGGCACTGGGACATCAGGTGGAAGTGGTCACCCTGCTCGACCCATTCCTGCCCCCGAGGACCGTTCGCGCGGCACGGCGGGAGCTACCCGATGTCGGGTCCACGCTCCTGGAACAAGCTCCGGCGGCGCCACGCGAACTCTGGCGCCAGCGACTGTGGTTGCCCCTGGCCGGAATCCTCGATGGCACACCGGACGAGAAGGTGGCAGCACTACGCGAGGTGGGCGTCCGGGTAGGCCGATTACACCGCCCCCGCCCGTACCCGGGCCGGACGCTGTTGATTCTCAGCAGCTTCAACCGCGACGACGAACGTGTCTGGCCGCAGCTGTTGACCGGGGAGTTGTCGCTACAGCGGATCAACTGCGACCACGATTCGGTGGTGCGGGAGCCACATGTCGGAATGGTCGCGGAGATGATCCGCAAGCAACCGTGAGCAGACGGCCTCTATGCCCGGGGCAGCCCGAGTTCATGACTGTTTACGACGGATAAAATCTTTTGGCGGAAAGTCCGATCAAGGGGTGCATCCGATGGCACCGATCATGTTCGTAATCTGCTGCATTGGTCGATTGCGAGCTACACCAACAGTCTTTGAATTGGCTGTGAAAATGCCATTAGAGCAAGGCGCCCACTGCCGACGGCGACTCGCTAACCTAAACCGTCCCTGACGTTAATTACGTCTTCCTGAATTCCCCGGAGTGTGTCATGAAGGTCTGCGTCGTCGGTGCCGGTCCATGTGGATTGACAACCATCAAGCAGTTGCTCGATGAGGGCCACCAGGTCGTCTGTTTCGACAAAAGCACCGACGTAGGCGGGATCTGGTTTCGCCACGATGGTGACGATGACCGGATGAAGGCATACGACAGTCTGCAACTCACCATCTCCATGAAGCTGATGGCGTACTCGGATCACCCGTTCACCAATGGGCGCCGCTTCTATACGCGGGAGCGCTATCTCGGATACCTCAACGAGTACGCCGATCGGTTCGGGCTTCGCGATCACGTGCGCACAGGCTGTGAAGTCACCAGCATGGCGCGCACGCCCGATGGGTGGACCGTGCACGTGCAAGAGGGCAGCGCCCGCACCGTCCATCGGTTCGACGCGGTGGCGGTGTGTTCCGGACCTTTCAAGACCCCCAACCGGAATATCACTGGTTTGGAGGGGTTCTCGGGTGAGATCGTGCACTCGTCGGAATACCGCAACAACGAGCGTTTCCGGGACAAGCGGGTGTTGATCGTCGGATTGGCCGAATCCGGCGCTGATATCGTCCGCGAAATCGGTGATGTCGCCGCCGAGTGCACCCTGTCCATACGCTCATATACTTTTCTGCTGCCGCGTGTGGTGGATGTCAACCGCGCCACAGACCACGGAACGGTACGCGCGCACCACCACGAAATGTACCGTCGAGCCACCAAACGCCCGCTTGTGCTCGACACAGTGTGGGGACGAAATGGGCTCGCCAAATCGCTATTCTTGATCGCCTCCGTCATATACGGCATCACCGCAACAGCTTTCGATGCCGTCTTCGGCATCGGTCGTCGAGGCGCAAAAGACGAAGAGGGTCTCAACCCGATGGGCGAGCCATTGCTGCCGGCAAAGCTCGACGTCGCGACACTGGACAACGACGCGAATTGGGACATGATCCGGAAGTGGAACTTCCGATCGCACCCAGAGGGGAGCTGGAGTCAGCGCGCCATCTTCTGTAAGAACGTCAGCTTCATCCCGTCCATCGTCGACGGACGGGTTCTGGTCAACGATGCCGGAATCGACAGGGCCGAACGGAACACCGTCCACTTCAAGGATTCCGCGGCAGCTGAGTTCGACACCGTGGTCTTGTGCACCGGATTCACCCAAGACCTCGCCATCGGCGACTTGCAAGTGGTGGACGGTAACGTCCGAAACCTCTACAAGCACTTCCTCCATCCCGACCACCAGGGCACCGCCGCTTTCATCGGTTTCGTTCGCCCCTTCACCGGCGGCATCCCGGTGTGTGCAGAAATGCAGGCGCGATACTTCGCGCGGCTGTGTAGCGGCAAGCAGGCCCTCCCTGCGGACCTCGCCCGCGTCATCGAACGTGAAAAGGAGTGGGAGGAGTACTGGACGGCGCTTAGTCCCCGCCACACCGAATCGATACCGTCACAGGTCCTGTACTTGGACGCGCTGGCACGTGAGATCGGCTGCCTGGTGCCGTGGTGGAAGATGGTGATCAATCCGAAGTTGTTTGTACAGCTGTGGTTCGGCAGCTTCAACCCGTCTTGCTATCGGATCGTCGGCCCGCACAACCTCGGTGCATTCGCACTCGCTGACCTATATTCGGAGCCGGTAGCGAACAAGAGGGATACCGCCTTGCTGTTCGCGTTGCTCCAACTGGCGCCATCATTTGTGCATCCTCGGGATCTGATGCCCGAACCGAGGACGTCGACCACCTTGCGCTCCATAATCGTGTCCGATTCAACGACCAAGGTTCTGCCCGACGGCGGGCACGTCGCGGCCCATGCCTCTCGGTGATGCGCTGCAAGGCCTGACCACACTGGCGGTGGTGGTGCTCGGCTCCCTGATCGTCGGAAATGTGTTCAGCAGAGTGGGTCAGCCGCGGGTGCTGGGGCCGATCGCGGTGGGCATCGCCGTGGGCACGGTGGCGACCGCCTGCTCGGAAGCGTTCGATTTGACACTCATCTCCGCCTCCTCTGTCCACCTGCTCCAAGATGTGGGGACCGCAGGCCTGCTGCTGTTGATGTTCTCGGTGGGTGCCGAACTCCGGGGTCGACGGGATACAGCCCACATCCCGTCGAATTGGCACCTGATGCCGAGCGTTCTTCTCCCGATCGTGGCGTGCACGGTGATTGCCTGGCCTTTTGCCGACCTGCTCGTCGCGCCCGGGAGCGACGCGCCGTTCGGCTGGTTGTTCGTCGGGATTGCCCTTGGGGTGACCGCCGTACCCGTCCTGGCATTGATCATCAAGGACCTCGGTATCGGCGACCGGATCGAGACGCAGATTGCCCTGCGGGTCTCGGTTGTCACCGACGGTCTCGCGTGGTTGCTGGTGTCCGCACTGGTGATCGCCGGCACGAGTATCGGTGCGTTGTCGATCCCCGCTGTGGTGACGGGAGCAGTACTGCTGATGTCGGTGACGGTGGTGTTCCCGCAGTGCGTCCGGAGGGTCAATCCCTTGACCCGCGGCGGCCCTCGCCTCGTCATGATGGTGCTGTCCACACTCGCAGGAGCGGCCGCGACGCAGTTCTTGGGCTTTCATCCGGCAATCGGCGTCGTCATCGCCGGGTTCTTCTTTCCGGACGGGTCGGCGGAACAAGGCACACAGCAGATGCTTGCCCCGGTAGTCGAGGTCCTGTTGCCTGCGTTCTTCGTCATCTCGGCAATGTCTGTTCCACTGCGGGCGCTGCGCGAACTGGCGAGTTGGCCAGGATTCGCCTGCTTCTGCGCCTTGGGGATGGCGGCACTCCTATCGAAACTAGGCGCGGGCTTCATCTTCGGCGCAGTCAACCGTTGGCACTGGCGGTCTTCGGCCGGGCTCGGCGCACTCTTGAACTGCCGCGGCGTCACCGAGATCGCGATTGCAACAGTCGGATTCCACGCCGGATTGATAAGTGTGTACGCCTTTGCATTGCTTAGCGCACTGGCACTGCTCACCACGGCGACGACCGCGCCGCTGTATCGCGCGGTGGTCAGGCGACGACGTTCGCGCGAGCCGGCTAACGCGTCTGGCTCTCGATAAGCAGGGCAATGCCGTTGGCGGCCGCTTCGCGGAATCGGTTGCCCACTGACACACGGCATGTGAGCCCTGGGACTGCCCCCGGTTTGGTCGACTCCTCACCCTGCGAGGATTCGTCCTTGCTGATGACCGGATTCCCGTCACGGTGACCTGCCTGGTCCTTAGATTCTGGATCAGCGCCGGGGAGAACCGCGTCGCACGACAATGTTCCCAGGAACGCATCTGGTCGACCTTCGCCAAGAAACGTGGACTGAGCCGCCGATCCGGCCCACCGGTGCATGACGACCTCGTGCAACGACAGTCAGGCGCACAGGCACCCAACCAGGTCTGGCCGGCCGACATCACCGAGCACCCCACCGCTGGGTTCTAGTAGTCGTCGCAACACTGAGTCTGCTCGAACACGAGCGCCTCAAGGACCAGGCACGCTGACCTGGGAGCAAGGCGCCGAGATGTCAGAGCACCGCACCGTCGCGGCCGCGACCAACATGGATGTCTACTTCTTGCGAGCCTGCGTCTCCATGGCAGCGCGGAAGCAACGAAAACA
Source organism: Mycolicibacterium neoaurum (assembly GCF_036946495.1). Classification (NCBI taxonomy): domain Bacteria; kingdom Bacillati; phylum Actinomycetota; class Actinomycetes; order Mycobacteriales; family Mycobacteriaceae; genus Mycobacterium; species Mycolicibacterium neoaurum. Next base: position 37,382 of record NZ_JAQIIX010000001.1, on the reverse strand, counting down.
CGAACGGACTCTTGCGCCAGTACTTTCCGAAGGGAATCGACCTGTCGCATCTACCTGTCGACCACCTCGAAGCCATCGCCGACGAACTCAACAACAGGCCGCGAAAGTCACTCGACTGGCAGACTCCGACGGAACGGCTTGCTGCTTTAATAAACGCATCAGAGATGCGGAACGTTGCGACGAATCCTGGAATTCGAGCCGATGAAGGCAATCGACCTCTGTATCACCAAAGACGTCTACGCCAACCGGATCGTGGGGTACGCGATCGACTCGCGAATGAAGTCCACGCTGGCGGTGAAACGGATCGCGATGGGCCGCGCCGGAGCAAACGCGCACCCAGACGGCTCACCCCGATATAGTTCGAACTGTTCCACACACCAGTCACAACCGCGGTCTGAAATTCACGCACCGCGAGTCAACTAAACCCGCAGCAGTCCCCATCGCGCTGACAATGTCGAAGGCGCCCCTATCGCCGCCGAGCGCACAAGTACGGCCCCCTCAAACGAGGGGGCCGTACCCTTCTGCTGTCGTTAGCCGATTGCCTAGTCGCTGCTGGAGCTACCCGAGCTGCTCGACGAGCCAGCCGAGCTAGCCGAGGTGCTCGAAGGCTTGCTGTCCGACGTGCCGGACTTCGCATCCGCCTTCGCCGCCTTGTCGGACTTGCTATCCGCCTTGTCGGACTTGCTATCCGCCTTGTCAGTCTTGGCGTCCTTGTCGGACTTGGCATCCTTGAGGTCTGCCTTGGCGTCCTTGTCGGCCTTGGCATCCTTGATGTCAGCCTTGGCGTCCTTGTCGGCCTTGGCATCCTTGTCGGCCTTGGCATCCTTGATGTCAGCCTTGGCGTCCTTATCAGACTTGGCATCCTTGACGTCTGCCTTGGCATCCTTGATGTCGGCCTTGCTGTCTGCCTCGGCACCGGCGTCCGTGCTCTCACCGGTGGCCGCATCGCCAGCGGTGGTCTCCTCGGACACAACCGGCGTGGTCGGTTCGACGGCCGCGCCGCTATCCTCGGTGGCCGTCTCTTCCGCGGAGCCGGCCTCGTCGGCCGGAACCGAGGTGCCAGCCTCGGCAGTCTCGCCACCGGTGGCGGATTCTTCGGTGCCCGAAGATACGGATTCGACCGGCGTTGCACCGGAACCGGTTTCGACGCTGAGCGTCACTGTGTCACCCTCGGCGGCCAAAGCGGTCGACGACACCTTGCTGAGCGTCTCGGCGCCGCTCTCCACCGCTGGCTGTCCCGTCAGCGCCTTGAGCGCATTGGCGATGAGCGACGGATACTGCACCAGGAACGAATCGATCGGTCCGCCCGGCGTCAGCAAGCCCGGGAAGACATTCCAGTCCTCGGCGATGCTGGGGCTGTAACCGTTGAGGAACGCGCCGAGTACCTTGATCGGCAGGTTGACCGTGTGGCTGATCGCCGTCACCACATCGCCGGCCTGTGCCGCGGCACGGATCTCGTCCAGGCTATCGGTGAACCGGAAGATGGCGCTCACAAACGGAACCATGATGGCATGCGGGTAACCGGCCAGGGTGGTGTCGCCCACCAGTAGCGCATCCAGGATGGCCGCGATGGCGGGAGCGCCGACGTCATTGGCAACTTGGCCCGGCACGGCGAAGCTCGGGTACAGCGGCCAGCCCGCTGCGCCCAGACCGAAGATGAACCAGTCGTTGAGATGGGCGAAGGCTTCGGTGAAGTTTCCCGCCGCCAGCTCGCTGTTGGCCCGCTCCAGGACACCCGGCAGCAGTTCATTGTGCGCGGCCCAGCCGGCCTGCGACTGCTCCCACCCGGTCTGCAGAGTCGCCTGATGCTCGGCAAGCCGATCCTGCAACTGTTGGGCCACCGTCTCCGGGCGGAACAGCAGCACCGACAACTCGCGCTGGAGCTCCTCGTTGCCGAGGATCGCCGACAGATTGGGCAACAGGGTGGCCGAGATGTCGGTACCACGGTTGTTCAGGTTCGCGAAGGCCGTCGAGAACGTGGCACCGAGCACCGCGAAGGGATTCTCGAAGGCGACGAGCTCGACCGCGCGCTGCTGCGCGGCTTCCAACGCCGGCAGGTTCTGCGCGACGGGCGTAACGGCGATGACCGACGCGCCCGTCATCGCGACGGATGCGATAAGCAACCTCTTCTTCAGAGGCGTGGATGCCGATGGCGCAGACCAGAAGTCACGCCCCGAGGCCACGGGAACAGCGAGTGACACGGTTCTCCTAGATTGACTTGATTGATGATCGGTCAGATGTGACCACCGCGAATATTATTGCTGCACAACATGTCTTACAAGGCCTACGTCACCGATTCGGTAGAATGACTGAGAGTTCTATCAGGAAGCGCCGCAACGCAGTACAACCGGCATCAGCGTGGGGACAAGAGGGTGTCGTGCGCTTGGAGCACCGCGCAATCGAAGAGCATCAGCGTCTCGTCCCGGATCAGGGTGTCCATCTTCTTCCCGGCGACCGCCTCGTAAAGCGGTGCCAGGCCACCAGATCCGGGCAGCATCCAGTCATGTGGTTCGATCATGATGCAGGCGAACGAAGCGATGGCATCCGGCGAGGCTTGGCACACTTCGGATTCGGCGCCCTCGATATCGAGTTTGACGATGAAAGGCACTGCACCGGCAATGCCGTCGAGCAGCGTCTCCACCGTCACCGACGGGGTTGCACCCTTGTCGGCGACCCGATTCGCCCACGATCCCTCGTCACCGGCACTGAGATCCACCCCGTCGCCATGGCTCCACAACGCGGCGTGAACCGGCCTGATCCGCGGATGGTGAGCGCAGTTCCGCTCGATCAACCGCACGCAGGCGCCGTCGGGCTCCACGGCCAGAATCGTGGCGTCCGGGAAGTGTTCGGCCAGATACAGCGCGGAGTACCCCACATTAGCACCCGCATCGATGATCACCGGAACTCCCCCGGCGCGCGTGATTTCGGATGCCACCATATTGAGCCGCGTCATCCAGAACGGATGCGCGTCGTACTCGTGCGCGGTGAAGATCTGCGCCAGCACAAAGGGATCGCTGTCACAGGGTCGCACCGCCAAACGGTGCACTCCGCACTGGACCGTCACGGTCCGGGACATGCCCAGTGCCCGCCGCGTCACCAGGCTCACCGCCGCGGGCAGCCCGATACTCTGACTCAACGCAAGCGTATGACCCAGCTTTTCGCGCAACCTACTCATCGCGTGGAAGCAGCCGCTCGTGCCACTCCGGCACGGGTGGGGCGACGCCTGTGCTCCCGGCCGATCGTGCGCAGCACCCGCAATCCGTCGGTGACGGCATTGAGGTTGCTGCGTCCGTATATCCGCTTGCCTTCGAAGCTACTGACCTCCGTGATGGCGAGACCGTTGAGCGCGACCCGAACGTTGATGACGGTCTCGATCTCGAATCCGTCTCCCCACTGCGCCTCGGTGACATCGGTTCGAGGAAGATCCAACACGTTCAGGTGAGTCCGCCAGAATGCGTTGTAGCCGTAGCACAGGTCGGTGAACTCGGTTCCGAAGAGTCGGTTCACCAGCCAGTTCAATCCCTTGTTGCCTAACCTGCGCAGTTTGGTGATGTCATCACTACCACCCGCCTCGGTGAAGCGACTGCCCTTGGCGAAGTCCGCGCCTGCGGTCAAAGCGCCGACGAAATCCGGGATCTCAGCTGGGTCGGTCGACCCGTCTGCATCGATCATCACCACGATGTCACCGGTGCTGACCTCGAACCCACAGGCCAGCGCGTTGCCCTTGCCGCCACGAGTCTGGTTGACGATCAACGCCTCTGGCCACAGTTGCCGAGCGACGTCGATCGTGTTGTCCACGGAGTTGCCGTCGACCACCACGATCTGGTCCACCGCAGGCATCCGTTTGGCGACGTATGGCAGGTTCCGCGCCTCATTGCGGGTGGGGATGACCACAGTGACGGTGGGCCGGGCCGTACCGGGGGCATCATCGTCGATATCCGATCTGCGCACGGAGTCGTCATCGTCGCGATGCCCAATGAGTTTGCCGATCGCCGCGTGCGGGCGCATGGACATCGGCTTCATCATTTGCTCGACACCCGCGCCCTCCACCGTATCCGTCAAGGTGCTCTTTGCCTTTCGCATTCGGAAGACCCAGACATGCAGAGTGCAGACATCGTGCACATGCGGCCCACCGCTGTAGAAGTTTGGTTGCGAGAACGACATTAGCGAGCACTCACATGAAATTGTCAGCTACCTACTAGGTTATGACGTAGACCACAGCGCGCCCACCGATACGAAACCTTCTGCACATCAATGCATCACAGGATGATGCACTATCGCGACGATGGAACCCGATGAGTTACAGCTACCGTGCTCACCACTCCCATGTGGTCCGATCCCGGTAGCGCAAACCGCTCAAACGAAAGTGGCGTGAAACCGCGGGCCAGGATTCGATCGATCGCCAGCACCGGCGGAACAAGACGGCCGGCGGGAAACGTGGGCACCACGCCCGCACCCACATACTCAGCAGCATCCAGCAGCGGTGCGGTACCAGGACGGGATGAGTTGGCGATCAGTTCGCGGTACTGCTTGTGATCGTAGGTCGAGTTGAAATCCGCGCCGACCAGGATTGGATGCTGGTCGCTTTCGAACACCGGTCGCAGTCTCTTGAGCTCGAATACCCATTTCCAGGCCGGTTCCGGGTACGGCGGAAGTGGGTGCAGCGCGTACACGGCGGTCGCCCCCGCTCCCGGTACATCCGCCACCGCCCGCACGTTGTTCAAAACGAATCCGTCGAGTTCGGCGCAGTTGCGTAACGGATATCGCGAGTAGAGCCCCGCCCCACCGCCACCGGCACGGGGCCGCTCACACGCATACGGCAGCGTCCTACGTAGGCCCGCGGCAGACAGGTTTGTCACGGCTTGGTCGGTCAGCTCGATCACGGTCAGCAGATCGACGGCGCGCTCGGCCACCTCGGCACGCAGGGCGGTGGCATCCGCGCCACCGAGCCGAATGTTGGCCTGCATCAGTCGTATATGTGTATCAGCTGCCCGCACATCCGCCGTACCGCGATACAGCGGTACCTGCGTCGCCACACCGATTCCCAGCACGGCAGCCGCAGCCAAGGCCATCCAGCGCCGGCCGCCGACCACACAGGCAAGCAACGCCGCTGCCGCGACCAGCACGGCGATGGGTGTGAACGAGGCGGCCCAGGCCACCAGCGTGCTGGTCACCCCCACGAAGTGCGCTCCCACCCCGACAACCGCGATCACGAGCAAGAGCCCGCCGCAGAGTGCGGCGACCCGGCGAAACTGATGCACGATTCTGAGATCCGCGTTGTGTGGCCCGCGTTGTGTCGATCCTGGACCTGTCAGGCGGACCGGGACAACGGCGACAACTCACGGTCGGCAACGAGACCCAGCACATCCCGAGCGGACTTCGCCGCAAGTGCCGCACGCAGCGTCGCCGGTGCATCGCTGTGCAGCGGAGCCTCCACGCTCACCGGCACATCGTCGGGCAGCGCCCGCATCATCGACACCAGATCGATGCCCCCCGCACCCGGTAACAGACGCGCGCAGCGACCCTGATGGATGAGCTCCGCCATCGTCGCCGGCCGCTCGGCCGGCGCATCACAGATCTGTACGTACCGGATCCACTCACGCGGTAGCGCTTCCAGTTCGCCGGGATTGTTCCCGGCACGGTCATAGTGGATGGCATCGATCAACAAACCTGCCGGCACCGGGCACTGCGCGACGAGTGCGGCGCCCTCGGCCACGTTGCGCACCGCAGTCCAGGGCATCGGTTCCAGGTTGACAGTCATCCCGTATTCAGCTGCCAGGACGGATAGTTCGGCCAGATTGTGCGCAGCGCGGTGGTGATCCGGGTCATATCCGGTCACCAGGACCTCACTGGCCCCGAGAAAGGCGCCGGTCTCCAGGATGCCCTCGAAATCGGGGCGTACGTTCGTGTCCGGCACCAGCCGGACAACCTCGACGTCCAGTAGCTGAAGACCCGAATCATCAAGGCGACGACGGGTTTCTTTGATCAACGCCGTCATTCCGATGGTCGGGCGCACCGGCTCCTGATCGGTGGCGGGGATGAGTCTGAGCCCTACCGCGTCGAAACCGGCCTCGGCGGCACAGCTGACCAACTCGGCGGGATTCAGTTCCAACACCGTCAGCGGCGCCAGCGAAAGAAGACGTTCCGTGCCGGACCGTCGATGCTGCGCCACCATGACAACCGCCCTCTCCCCTCCGGCCCGATAGTTTCGAGCGGAAGTACCCTCACGCGAGCCATCATTGCGGATCCGGACAGAGATGTGGGCCCTACCTTTTACATCTCCGGCATTTCTGCCGGGGATGCCCGTGTTACCGGATCGGTGGATTCAGCAAATCAGCAGCGTTCCAGCCCGGGCCGCATGATCTTGGGTCCGTGGCTGCACTGCGGTCGGTCGTTGCCCACCCGCAGCAGGTCGAAGAACAACGTTTTCACGGCACGGGGGTTCATCGGGCTGATGCTGAGCCAGTCCTGCAAAGCAGTCATGCTCACGTCCTTTACTAGTGCTCATCACGCGCAACTCGTCGGTGAAGGGCGCTCACTTGAACTGTACCGGCGCAGCCGCCGAGGCGGCTGGTCGCGACACTCATCACACGCCGACTACCAGGCGATTCGGCCGACATCACATCGGCTAATCGATGTGGGGGCACTCACACCGGGCGGTCAATTGGGTACCAGGCTCAGGCGCACGTCTGGACCGAGCGGCTCGATGGCGTCGAAGCGCCACCGCTGCGCGCCCGCCATGTTCAACACACCGATGTCATCGACGGCGGTGATGGGACCGCCCAACAGGATGGGCGCCACATAGGCGAGGATCCGGTCGATCACGCCGGCCCGCAGGAACGCACCCGCCAACGTCGGTCCGCCCTCCAACAAGACCGCGGTGCGATCGGACAGCGCCCTGATGACCTCGTGTGGGTCATGGGTTCGGATCACCATCGTGCGCGTATCGTCGTTGAGAACATTTGCCTCCGAAGAGATTTCGCGCTCACCAACGACGACGCGCAGGGGTTGACGCTCAGCGAGACTGCCGTCCGGTCGGCGGGCGGTCAAGGTCGGGTCGTCGACGAAAACCGTTCCGGTGCCGACGATGATGGCCTCGATCGTGCCGCGATGCCGGTGAACGTCGGCACGGGCGGCCTCGCTGGTGATCCACTGACTGCTGCCATCGGCAGCCGCGCTGCGGCCATCGATACTCGTCGCGAACTTCCAGGTGACGTGCGGTAATCCGGTGCGCTGTTTGTGTAACCACTCTCGCAACGGTCCACCGGCCACCGCGCCGGCCTCGACACCGGATCGGACCACGACGCCGGCCTCACGCAGCCGTGCCGATCCGCCTGCCGCGATCGGATTGGGATCATCGACCGCGTAGACCACCTGTGCCACACCGGCGGCCAACAACCCGTCCACGCACGGCGGGGTGCGACCGTGGTGGTTGCACGGCTCCAATGTGACCACCGCCGTGCCGCCACGTGCCAGTTCACCGGCCCGTCGCATGGCGATCACCTCGGCATGCGCACCACCGGTGGGTTCGGTCGCACCGACACCGACGACCTCTCCCCCGGCATCCAGGATGACCGCGCCCACCGGCGGATTCGGGTACGTCGCGCCCTTCACCCGCTCGGACTGCTCGATCGCCAGCCGCATCGCGGCTTCGGGGGTCACAGCGTCAGGTGCGGAGAGGACGCCGCGGCCTGCCTACGCAACCGGGCCACCGCGTCGGCAGGATCCTCGGCGCTGTACACCGCCGAACCCGCCACGAAACAGTCCACCCCGGCCTCGGCGGCCTGTTCGATGGTGTCGGCATTGATACCGCCGTCGATCTCCACCACGATGGTCAGCTCACCGGCGTCGACCAACCGCCGGGCGGTGGCCACCTTGGCGAGCACCTCGGGGATGAACTTCTGGCCACCGAAGCCGGGCTCGACCGACATCACCAACAGAGTGTCGAACTCACGCAGGATCTCCAGGTAAGGCTCCAATGGCGTACCGGGCTTCACCGAGAGCCCGGCCTTGGCGCCGGCGGCACGGATATCGCGCGCTACCCCGACCGGGTTGTCGGTCGCCTCGGCGTGAAAGGTGACGTTGTATGCGCCCGCCTCGGCGTACGGCGGTGCCCAGCGCTCGGGCTGATCGATCATCAGATGGCAGTCCATCGGGATATCGGTCGCTTTGAGCAGGCTCTCCACCACCGGCAGGCCCAACGTCAGATTCGGCACGAAATGGTTGTCCATCACGTCGACGTGCAACCAATCGGCTCCCGCCACCGCGGCGACCTCGTCGGAAAGCCTGGCGAAATCCGCGGACAGGATGGACGGAGCGATCAGCGGTGCGCTGGGAGTGAGACCTGCCATGCCGGTCAGCCTACTTTTTGCCCACCCCGTCGCTGCGCTCGCCCTCATTACTTCCCGTCACTGCGCTCGCCCTCAACCCGCCGTCGACCCCACACGAAGTGCCGCGGCGAACATCGCGTCGGTGCCGTGCCGATGGGGCCAGAGCTGCACGTACGGTCCGTCGCCCAGGCGGTCCACCCCGGGGAAGAACTCGCGCGTGTCCAGCGCGGTCACCGGGTGCCTTCGCAACGCATCGGCGACCACACCGACGGTCTCTGCCAGATGCGGAGAGCAGGTCGCGTACAACACCACCCCACCGGGCCTGGTGAGGCCGATCGCCGAGCCCAGCAGCTCCCGCTGCAACCGGCCCAGTGCAGGCACATCGCCGGGCTGGCGCCGCCAACGCGCCTCGGGCCGACGCCGCAACGCGCCGAGCCCGGTACACGGCGCGTCGACGAGCACCCGATCGAAACTGCCGGCCGCCAAGCCGGTCTCACGCCCGTCGACCCGCAACACGTCGACCGGCAGTCCCGAGGTGTTCTGCACCACGAAATCGGCTCGGTGCTCGGCCGGTTCCACCGCGGTCACCCTGACCGCGGATGTGCCCGCCGACGACCTGATCAACGCGCCGATCAGGGCGGTCTTACCACCCGGGCCAGAACACAGGTCGAGCCACTGGCCACCGTCATCTCCTTCGAGGCTGGCCAGTGTCAGCGCGCGTGCCACCAATTGCGAGCCCTCGTCCTGCACCAGCGCGGCACCCTCGCGCACCGCGGCGATATCGGCCGGGTCGCCGCCCGGCAGATAGACCGCATAGGGCGAGTACCGGCCGACGGTGCCGCCGGTCTGCTCGGCCAGCTCGGCCGCGGTCAGCACGCCTGGCCGAGCGACCAGGTGCACCACCGGGCGCTCATCATCGCTGGCCAGCAGCGCATTCAGTTCACCGGCTTGGGCACCGAGCGCATCGACGAAGGCCTGTGCGACCCAGCGCGGGTGCGCATGCACGAACGCGGCATGACCGACCGGGTCGGTGCTCGCCGACGGTGCGAGCTCGGCTACCCAGGCCGCCTCGTCCTGGCCCGCGATCTTGCGCAGCACACCGTTGACGAAACCGGCTCGTACCGAATCGAATTCGATCCCCGCCTGGTCGACGGTGGTGTCCACCGCCGCATGCGCATCGACCCTGGTGCGCAACAGCTGATAGGCACCAAGCCGAAGCAGGTCCAGCAGCACCGGGTCGATGCGGTCGATGTCCCGGCCCGCGGCGGCGGCGATCACCGCATCCAACAGTCCGCGGACCCGACAGGTGCCATAGGCCAGCTCGGTGGCGAAAGCTGCGTCACGCCCACTGATCCCCCGCTCGCGCAGCAACGCCGGAAGTGTCAGGTTGGCATAGGCATCCCGCTCGGTGACCGCACGCAGGGTGTCGAATGCTGCCCGGCGGGCCGGGTCCAGCGGGCTGCGTTGCGGGCCCTTGCGCTGCGGACCGCGCTGGCCCTGACGATGCGGCGGTCGCCCGCCCCGGGCCTGTCCCGGGCGGCTCACAGCGCACGCACCGATGCGTCCGGCCGCGCCCCGCGCGCCCAATCTGCGGCGTTCATCGGTTTCTTGCCGGGAGGTTGAATCCAGCTGAGTACCACCGCATTCGAGCCGGTACCGATCCACACATCGCGCTTGCCCACCTCGATCTCACCGACGGCGAGCTCCTTGTCCTCGTCAGCGCGTACGGGTCCCACCTTCACCCGCACGTCGCCGATCATGGTCCACGCCCCCGGATTCGGCGTGACGGCCCGAATGCGCCGGTCGACGACATGGGCTGGTAACTCCCAGCGCACCCGCGCCTCGTCGACGGTGATCTTCGGGGCCACCGTGATCCCTTCGGCGGGCTGGCGCACCGGAGTCAGCGAGCCGTCTGCGATACCGTCCATCGTGGCCGCCAGCAGCCCGGCGCCCGAAACAGACAATCGGGCAAGCAGATCGCCGGCAGTGTCGGTGGGCGCGACGGTTTCGGTGACGACCCCGAAGATGGGTCCGGAATCCAGATCGCGTTCGATACGAAAGGTGGTCGCTCCGGTGACGGTGTCCCCGGCAGCGATCGCGGCCTGCACCGGCGCGGCGCCGCGCCAGGCGGGCAGCAGCGAGAAGTGCAGGTTCACCCAGCCGTGGGTGGGTACGGCCAGTAGTTCATCGCGCAACAGCGCCCCGTAGGCCACCACGGCGCAGGCATCGGGGGCCAGCTCGCTGAGTTCTGCCACGAATTCGGCGCTGTTGGGCCGCTCGGGTTTGAGCACGGGGATACCTCGCTCGGCGGCGAACTGCGCCACCGGGGACGGCGCAGGCTTGCCACGGCGTCCAGCTGCCGCATCCGGCCGGGTCAGCACCGCGATCACGTCGTGATTCTGGGAGTCCACCAGAGTGCGCAGCGATGGCAGCGCGGGTTCGGGGGTACCGGCAAAGATGAGACGCACCGCGTCAGTCTAGGTAAGCCGTGGTGTCTGATAGAACTCGCGCTCGCTCACCCCGGCTATCGGCGCGACGAACATCCACGGCATGGTGGTGATGAGTCGATTCGCCCCGGCCACCGCATCGTTGTAGTACTGACGCGCGAAGGCCAGCTTGTTCTCGGTGTCGGTCAGGTTCTGCTGCAGGTTGAGGAAGTTGTCCGACGAACCCAGTTGCGGGTAGCTCGCGCCGAGCGCGAGAACTCGGCCGACCGCGCTGTCGAGTTGGCTCTCGGCCGCACTGCGTTGGGTCACCGAGGCACCGCCGGCAGCGGCGTCCAATGCGGCGCCGGCCCGGGCCACCCGGTCGAGGACAGCTTGCTCGTGGGCGGCGAAGGTCCCAACGGTGTGCACCAGGCTGGGGATCAGCGACGCTCGCCGGGTCAGTTCGACGTCGATACCCGAGAGCGCCTCCGCCACCCGCAGATCGGCAGATCTGAGCTTGTTGTAGCCGACCACGATGACGACCAACACCGCCACCGCGAGCAGCAACACCAGAACGAGCACGGCCCTCACCATGAGCCTCCTCCTCCTCCACCGCCGCCACCGCCGCCGCCACCACCACTGCTGCCTCCGCTGCTGCTACTGCTGCCGCCGGATGAGGACGACTGCGATGCGGTATAGGCGCCGATCGACGACGACAACGCTGACTCGAAACTGTCGAAACTCGGCCCATCCGAGCTGAAACTCGACGGGCTGCTCGTCGCTGACGACGAGTTGTACCAATCCGGTTGCGGTGCAACCATACCGGTGCTCGCCTGATACTTCTGCGCCCACAGCGCCGCGACACCCGCCGCCACCGCGAAGGGGATATAGGCGGTGTAGAGATCCTTGCGGGCCGCGAAATCGAATCGGCTCTCCGCGGAATCGGTGGCCAGCACGCGGTGGAACCCGCCGGCCTGCGACCACAGCATGCGACCGGCCGCGGTCCGCCGCGTACCGATACCGTCTCCCCAGGAGGCGGCCGAGAACAGGAAAAAGACCGCGAACGGCAACGCCCACAACGTGGTCGGGAACCCCCACCGGCAGAATCCGCAGACCATCAGGATGGCGGCCAGTGCGTTGGCCGCGCGCAGCCACAGTTCGCTGCCCCGCTTCACGATCAGGCCTTCGTCGAGCGCCCACTTGCGCACCGCGTCGGCCATATCCGACTTGGCCTTGGTGAGCTTCTCCCCCGATTTCGCCGATTTCTTCGCCGAGAACGTCGCGCCGGGCCCCATCACCTTCAGTGCCGAACCGACGGCGACGGTGACCGGGTCGACATCGGCCCACGCGCCGGCTTGGGCGGTGCCCGTGACATCCCAGTGGTGCTCGTTGACCTGACGCAGCTCCACGAGTCGGCGTTCGGCCAGGTAGAACAGCGTCGCGGTGAGGCCGTGCTTGGGAACCGATTCGGTGCGGATGTACTCCACCTGGACCGGCCCGAGACCGGGCGGCGGCGCGTACTGCAGTCCGAAGCCGGGCGCGCGTTCGACGGTGCTGCGGAACCACAGCAGTGCGATCGCCCCGGCGAGTGCCGAGAAGCCCACCAACACCACCACCGGGGTGACCGATTGGCCGAGGATCCGGTCCCAGTGGTGGTTCCACGGCACCTCTGCACGCGCCGGCGTCGGCATGTCCATCCCTGCACGCACCGTCAGTGGGGTGTGCGGCGGGAGGTCCTGCGCCGACAGTGCCACCGTCCGGCCCTGCACGGTCAGGTCGGCGCACGCTCGGCCGACGCCGTATCCGATCGCGCACTGCGCGCCGATGACCGGCGCCGGCAGTGTGACGGTGATGTCCGCGTTATCGATACGGTTGTTCCACCCCGGGGCCACGACGTTCCAGAAGAACACCGTCTCGGCCTCGTCCCCACCCGTCCCGGACGGGAACTCCCGGCCTGCTCCGGTGATTCCCGGATCGAGCACCCCGGGCACCGAGTAACGGATCTCGTAGACATGACTGCCGGGGTCCAGGGTCCAGTCCGCATCGCCGATCTTGGCCACCCGGAACCGTTCCCGGCCCTCCCACAGCAACTGGTACGGCTCGGGGTCACCGTCGAGGAGCACCGATTCGATATCGGGCACCTGTCGCACGTTCGGGTTGTTCTGATTGGTGATGTCCCAGTAGCGGAAGATGCCGTGCCTGCCGGACGGAAAGTCCCCGGTGATGGTCTCGACGGCATGCAGTTCACCGTCGGCGGAGACCGTGTAATGCGCGCGGTACTCGGTGATACGCACCGGATCCTCGGCTACCCCGCCGTCATGTGCAGCGGCATTGTCGAACCCGGCGCTGAACACCACCGGCCAGAGCACGCCAAACGCGATGAGCAGCAAAGGGATCAGCATCTTGAACAGCCGTCCCATCACGCACCTCCCGCCGCGGTCGTCGCTAGCCTATGTGCAACGGGTCGATTTGGACGCGAACCGGCTCGTGATCGTGGCGCGAACTGAGCGAATTCACCGCCCGCCGCAACGCCGCGGCCAGGTCCAGCCCGCCGGATCGCGGGACCCGCACCAGCATGCGCGCCACCGGGCTGTCCACCGCGAGACCGGGCGGCCGGCGGGCCCCCGGCGGCAGGTCCACCGGACCCAGCGGCTCCGCGTCCTCGGGCAACTGTGCGGCATCAAGCAGGGCATGCACCGCCTCGGGCACCCCGTCGAGCACCGCGAGGTGCACCGCGGGCGGTAGCGCCACCTCATCGCGGGCGGCCAGTTCGGATTCGGCGTGCCCCAGCGGATCCCAGCGGATCAGAGCTTGCACGGTCGGGATCGCCGACTCGGCGATCACGGCCACCGTGCCGCCGTCGGCACGGCTGCGCACCAGTGCCGAGGCGGCCATCCAACGGCGCAGGGTGTCCTCGGCGGCACGTAGGTCCTGGCGGCCAAGCAGTGCCCAGCCATCGAGCAGCAGCGCTGCGCCGTACCCACCCTCGGCCACCGGTTCCGCACCGGGGGTTGATACCACGACGGCGGGCTTGGCGGGCACCGTCGAGATCAACGAATCTCCCCCGGAGGTGATGACGCTGGCACCCGGCAGCGCGCGGCCGAGTTCCTCTGCGGTGCGCCGCGCGCCCACCACGACGGCCCGTACAGCGTCGGAGCCGCAGTTGGCGCAGCGCAGCATCAGATCGGTGCGGGCGCACCACCGACAGACCGCGCCATGGGCGTCGCGCCCGGTGAGCTGAAGCGGGCCCGTGCAGTGCCGGCAGCGTGCGACGGTCCGGCACTTCGCACACGCCAGCGCCGGGATGTAACCGCGCCGGGGCACCTGGACGAGCACCGGGTGCCCGGCTTCCAGTGCTGCCCGCGCCGTCCGTAACGCCATCGACGGCAGCCGGGCGGTATGGGCGGCCGGGTCGCGGGCGTGATCGAAGGCGTTGTCGTCCAGCGCGACCACCCGAGGTGCGTACTGGCGCACCACGGCCCGGGTCGCCACCAGGTCGTGGGCCCACCGAGTACGCACCAACGCGTGCGCCTCGGCGGTGCGCGCATAACCACCGATGACTGCCGCGCAACGCAATTGGTGGGCCCTCAGCATCGCGACATCGCGCGCGTGCGGATACGGGGCGCGCGGCTCGGACAGCGAGTCGTCACCGTCATCCCAGACCGCGATGAGACTCAGCTCGGCGACAGGCGCGAACACCGCGCTGCGGGTGCCGATGACCAGCCGGGCCTGCCCCCGCAGCACCGAAAGCCAGCGCCGGTACCGCTGCGCCGGTCCCAGCCCGGCCGACAACGCCACCACTTGATCCCCGGCGAGCGGCAGCGCAGCTCGATGCACGGCATCGACATCACGCTGATCGGGCACGATGATCAACGCGCCGCGGCCGGCCTGCACGGTCACCGCGGCGATCTCGGCGAGCCGCTCGGCCCAGTTCTCCCCGGGCAGCGCCTGCCACACCGCGCGCGCGGCCCGGCCGTCACCCAAGGCGGCGACGAACTGTTCGCCGCGGCCGTACGCGCTCCACGCGGTGCTGTCGACAGGCGCGAGCTCGGCCCGCTCCGGTGGCGATGCGGGTTTCTCGGCCCGGGCATGCCGTGGAGGCACCGCAAGGCGCAACACGTCGGGTCGGGTCCCGGCATAACGCGCGGCCACCGCGTCGACCAGACGGCGGATATCAGGAGTCAACACCGGCTCGGGCGAGATGACCCGGTCCAGCCAGCCCAACTTGCCGGCATGGTCGGTGTCCGAACGTCGTTCGAGGACGAAGGCGTCGACCAGGCGGCCATGGAAACGCACCCGCACCCGGACCCCGGGCTGAGCGTCATCGGACTGCTCGGCCGACACCAGATAGTCGAAGTCCCGGTCCAGGTGCGGAACCGACAGCATCGGGACCACCCGCGCGATGGGTTCGTGCTCGGCGGGGTGTCGCGTCGTCGGGGTCACCGCACGCCCACTAGGCACGCGCCCCGCGTGCGCGACCGAAGAAGAACCCGGCGGTGATCAGGAACAGCGATGCCGCATAGGCCCACCAGATCGGGACAGCCAGCCGTTCGTCGCCGAGGACGAACTTGCTGATGCCGATCATCGAATCCGATACCGCGAAACACAGCGCGCCCAGCGCGGTCCAGCGCGTCGGCAACCGAGCCAGCAGCGCCGCGCAGACCATTGCCACGAGCACGGCCATGTACACCGTCACCGGCAGTGCCATGCCTTGCTCCAGCAGGGCCGGCCAGAACCACACCAGCAGCACCAGACAGGCCACCACGACCAACCCGGCCGCGATCAACCGGGACCGTTGCCGGGCCACCAGCGGGAGCAGCGCGGCCAGGAAGCACAGGTGCGCGATCAAAAACGAGGCCAACCCCAGCACGAACGACGGCTCCCACCACGGCATGGCCAGCAGGTAGTCCCCGGCTGCCGAACCGACCAGCGCCGCGATCAACCAGCACCGCTCTCGGGCCACCGGGTGCGTCCAGGCCGCCAGCGCCAGCAGCACCGCGGCGGACGCCTTGACCGCAGGTTGCAGCGCGAACTGCCCGGTGAGCTCGGCACCGGCGGGCACCCGCAGCGCGACGGTGATCAGGAAGACGCCGTAGCCGGCTCCCACCGCCACCGCGAGAGCCCACAGCAGCCGGGTGCGTCGCGCTGCGTACGGTGTTGCCATGCCTGAAACCGGTACCGACAGACCCGCCTTGGACCCCATCCTGGAGAAGGTACTGGAAGCGGTGCCGTTCCAATTGACCATGGACGGTGGCCCCGAGGCCGCCCGCGAGCGCTTCCGCGCGTTACCACGCCGGGAGGTGCACCCCGAGCTGCGCACCGAGGACCGCACCATCGCCGGCGTCCCGGTGCGGATCTACTGGCCGCCGACCCAGGACTCCTGCCCGCCGGTATCAATCCCCGGGTCGCTTCGCTCCTGCCCGCCGGTGGTGCTGTTCCTGCACGGCGGTGGCTGGGTGGTCGGCGATCTGGACACCTATGACGGCACCGCACGCGAGCACGCCGTCGGCGCCGGCGCGGTCGTGGTGTCGGTGGACTACCGGCTGGCCCCTGAACATCCCTACCCCGCCGCCGTCGACGACTGTTGGGCCGTGACGCAGTGGGTGGCCGCCCACGCCGACGAACTGGGCGCCGACGCCACCCGCATCGCCGTCGCCGGGGATTCCGCCGGCGGAAATCTGGCCGCGGTGGTCGCCCTGCTGGCCCGCGACGCCGGACTGGACCTGCGGATGCAGCTGCTCTGGTATCCGGCCACCACCTGGGACACCTCACTACCCTCGTTCACCGAGAACGCCGACGCGCCGATCCTCGGGCGCGGCGCCGTCGGCGGCTTCTCGGTGCTCTACGCCGGCGGTACCGATCTGAAGAATCCACCGGCAACGCTGGTTCCTGCCCGCGCGGCGTCCCTGGCCGGTGTCGCACCGGCATATATTGCGGTCGCCGGCTACGACCCGCTGCGCGATGACGGCGTCCGCTATGGCGAACTGCTCACCGACGCCGGGGTGACCGCACAGGTCCACAACGCCGAAACCCTGGTGCACGGCTATCTCGGCTATCACGGGGTGGTACCGGTCGCCACCGATGCGGTCGATCGCGGCCTCGCCGCGCTGCGGGCCGCGTTAGCCTGACGGCATGACCTCTGCGCGCCCGGCCGTCGACCCCGA
Organism: Mycolicibacterium neoaurum; assembly: GCF_036946495.1. Taxonomy (NCBI): domain Bacteria; kingdom Bacillati; phylum Actinomycetota; class Actinomycetes; order Mycobacteriales; family Mycobacteriaceae; genus Mycobacterium; species Mycolicibacterium neoaurum. The sequence goes on along the minus strand of NZ_JAQIIX010000001.1, from coordinate 20,462 downwards.
TCTCAAGGCACTGCTCGATGCGGTGCCCCTGGCGTTCTCCGTCGACGACGGCGTCGAGGTCGCCAGGGAGAAGTTCCGTGCGCTCAAACCACCGCCTAACATGCTGGTGCAGCTGCGTATCGAGGAGCGCGTCATCGGATCCGGTGAGCTGCAGGACATCCCGGCCCGGATCTACTGGCCGCCGGTCGACCAGCACGACAACCTACCGGTCATCGTGTACTACCACGGTGGTGGATGGGCGATCGGCGATCTGGACACCCACGACCACGTCGCCCGCGCGCACTCGGTGGGCGCCGAAGCCATCGTGGTGTCGGTCGACTACCGGCTGGCGCCCGAGCATCCCTTCCCCGCCGGGGTCGAGGATGCCTGGGCCGCTCTGCAATGGGTCGGTGAGCACGCTGCGGAACTCGGCGGCGATCCGAATCGCATTGCCGTGGCTGGAGATTCAGCGGGTGGGAATCTCTCGGCGGTGATGGCCTTGCGGGCCCGCGATGCCGGTGGCCCGCCGCTGGTGTTCCAGCTGCTCTGGTACCCGGTGGTCGTCGGCGACCGTTCGGCACCGTCGTTCATCGAGAACGCCGACGCCTACATCCTCAATCGGGATGTCACCAACGCCTTTCTGACCTGGTATCTGCCCGGGGTCGATCTCGACGACCCGGCCGGCCTGCCGACCGATGTGGCACCGGCCAACGCCAAATCGCTGGCGGGGTTGCCGCCCGCCTATATCGGTACCGCCGAGCACGATCCGCTACGCGACGACGGTGCGAAGTACGCCGAGATGCTGTCAGCGGCGGGGGTCACGGTGCAGCACAGCAACGAACCCACGTTGGTTCATGGCTTCGTGAGCCTGGCCCTGGCATCGGCCGTGGCGACCGAGGCCGCCGATCGCGGTATCGCCGCACTGCGAACCGCGCTCCATCCGTGAGTCCCATGACACCGGATATCCATACGCTGATCATCGGCGCCGGATTCTCCGGTATCGGTGCGGCCATCGCCCTGGACCGAGCGGAGCTGGGTGACTACCTGATCGTGGAGGCCGGCGCCGAGGTCGGCGGCACCTGGTACTGGAACACCTATCCCGGTATCGCCGTGGACATCCCGTCGTTCTCCTATCAATTCTCGTTCGAACAGAGTCCGGATTGGTCGCGCACCTATGCGCCCGGCCGGGAGTTGAAGGCGTATGCCGATCACTGTGTCGAAAAGTATGGGATCACTCCGCGGATCCGGTTCGACACCGAGGTCACCGGCGCACGTTTCGACACCGAGAACAACCAGTGGGTCGTGCAGACCGATGGTGGCAGCATCACGGCACGGCACCTGATCAATGCCGCCGGCGTGCTCAATGTGCCCAAGATGCCCGATATCGCCGGGGTGGGGACCTTCGCCGGGACCACGATGCACACCGCCCGCTGGGACCACGGCATCGACCTGGCCGGTAAACGGGTCGCCGTGATCGGCACCGGCGCCTCCGCGGTGCAGCTGATCCCGGAGATCGCCCCGATCGTCGAGCAGCTCAACGTTTTTCAGCGAACACCGATCTGGTGCTTCCCCAAACTCGACATGCCGCTGCCCGCCCCGGCACGCTGGGCCATGCGGTTACCGCTCGGCAGCGCCGTGCAGCGCGCGCTCAGCCAGGCCTATGTCGAGGTGACGTTCCCGCTGACCGCGCAGTACCACAGCGTGTTCCCACTCAGCGGCGGCACCCGGCGCCTCGGCCTGAATTATCTACGCCGCGAGGTCAAGGACCCGGTGCTGCGGGACAAGCTGACCCCGCGGTACGCCGTGGGATGTAAGCGACCGGCTTTCCACAATAGCTACCTGAGCACATTCAACCGGGACAATGTCGACCTGATCACCGAGCCCATCGCGGAGGTCACCCCGACTGCCGTGGTGACCTCGGACGGGACCGCACATGAGATCGATGTGCTGATACTGGCAACGGGTTTCGCGGTGCTCGACGTCGATTCGGGAACCTTCCCGCTGATCGGCGCCGACGGCCGATCGCTCGCCGAGTTCTGGACCGAAAACCGCATGCAGGCCTACGAGGGTGTCAGCGTGCCGGGCTTCCCGAACTTCTACAACGTCTGCGGACCCTACGGTTACGTCGGCTCGTCGTACTTCGCGCTGATCGAGACACAGACCCGCCATATCGTGCGGTGCCTGCGGGAGGCGGCCCGGACCGGCGCCACCAGGGTCGAGGTCCGCGAGGAGGCCAATGCGCGCTATTTCGACGAGATGATGCGCAAACGGCACCGGCAGATCTTCTGGCAGGACAGCTGCTCGTTGGCGAACAGTTACTACTTCGATCGCAACGGCGATGTGCCGCTACGCCCGGCGAGCACGCCCGAGGCGTGGTGGCGCAGCCGGAGCTTCCCGCTCGGGGACTACGCGTTCACGGCCTGATCTCCGACCACCAGACGCATGTACCCCCGAATCCGTGCGGATTCGGGGGTACATGCGTCTGCTCACGGAGAAGGTGACTAGACCGAGGCCTTGAGCTCGTCGACCTTGTTGGTGCGCTCCCAGGGCAGGTCCACGTCGGTGCGACCGAAGTGGCCGTAGGCGGCCGTCGGCGCGTAGATCGGACGCAGCAGGTCCAGGTCGCGGACGATGGCGCCGGGACGCAGGTCGAACACCGCGGTGATGGCCTTCTCGATGCGGGCCGGGTCCACGGTCTCAGAACCGAAGGTCTCGACGAACAGCCCGACCGGGGCCGCCTTGCCGATGGCGTAGGCGACCTGCACCTCGACGCGCTCGGCCAGGCCTGCGGCCACCACGTTCTTGGCGACCCAACGCATCGCGTAGGCGGCCGAACGGTCCACCTTTGACGGATCCTTGCCGGAGAAGGCGCCGCCGCCGTGACGGGCCCAGCCGCCGTAGGTGTCGACGATGATCTTGCGGCCGGTCAGGCCGGCGTCACCCATCGGGCCACCGAGGACGAACTTGCCGGTCGGGTTGACCAGCAGCCGGAAGTCCGAGGTGTCCAGGGTCTCGTGACCGAGCTCGTCGAGCACGGTGTTGACGACCTGCTCGCGGATGTCGGGTGCCAGCTGCCCGTCGAGGTCGATGCCCTCGGCGTGCTGGGTGGAGAGCACCACAGTGTCCAATCGGATCGGAGTGGTGCCGTCGTACTGGACGGTGACCTGCGTCTTGCCGTCCGGGCGCAGGTAGGCCAGCTTGCCGTTCTTGCGCACCTCGGTGAGGCGGCGCGCCAGCCGGTGCGCCAGCGCGATGGGCAGCGGCATCAGCTCGGGGGTGTCCCTGATCGCGTAACCGAACATCAGGCCCTGGTCGCCGGCGCCCTGCAGGTCCAGCGGATCGCCGGCGCCCTCGACACGCGTCTCGTGCGCGGTGTCCACGCCCTGGGCGATATCGGGCGACTGGCGGCCGATGCCGATGTTGACCCCGGCGGTCTCGCCGTCGAAGCCCTTGTCCGAGGAGTCGTAGCCGATCTCCAGGATGCGGTCGCGCACCGTCTGGCTGATATCGGCGAAGGCCTCCTTGGCCGAGGTGGTCACCTCACCGATGACGTGCACCTGGCCCGTGGTGACGGCGGTCTCGACCGCGACGCGGGACTTGGGATCTGCGGCCAGCAAAGAATCCAGGATCGAGTCGCTGATCGCATCACAGATCTTGTCGGGGTGTCCTTCGGTGACCGACTCGCTGGTAAACAAGCGACCTGCGCTCACGTGGCATCCTCCATTAGTTAGACAGACAAATCATTGGTGTGCTCATTGGCAGCCAACAGGTAAATCTTGATTGGCGCAACCGTTACCTGCACCGCGAAGTCACCGGTGTACGAGCGCTCCGATCGCATCCACGATACGGCTTGCCATCAGAGTCTTCGAACCGTGCTCCAACGCGGTTTCGGTACCGTCGGCCGACAGCATCCAGCCATCATTGTGGTCCACCTCGAACGCCTTGCCCTCCCCGACGGCATTGACCACGAGCAGGTCGCAGCCCTTGCGCTTGAGTTTGGACCGCGCATGGAACAGCACATCGCCGTCGGCGTCGCCGGTTTCGGCCGCAAACCCGACGATGACCTTCATATTGGGCAGCTGGCCGTCGGCTCTGGCCCGCACGGCGCCGGCCAGCACGTCATCGTTGCGCACGAGGTCCACCGAGGGCGCGCTGTCGTCATCGACGCGCTTCTTGATCTTGGCCGTGGCCACTTGAGCAGGCCGGAAATCGGCGACCGCGGCGGCCATCACCAGCACGTGCGCCTCCGGCGCCAGCTTGGTCACGGCGGCACCGAGCTGGGCGGCCGACCCGATGTGCACGACCTCGACGCCGGCGGGGTCGGCCAGCCCGGAGGTGTTCCCGGCGATCAGGGTCACGTCAGCGCCCCGCTGGGCCATCACCCTGGCGACGGCATACCCCTGCTTGCCGGAACTGCGATTACCGATGAATCGGACCGGGTCCAGGGGTTCACGGGTACCGCCCGCGGTGACGAGCACCTTCACACCGGTCATGTCGTAGGGCAGCGCGTCACCGCGCTCGAGCAGCAATCCGGCCAGAGTGGTGATCTCCTCGGCCTCGGGCAGCCGTCCCGGCCCGGTGTCGGCGCCGGTGAGTCGGCCCGATGCGGGTTCGAGCACGACGTTGCCACGGCGACGCAGGGTGGCGACGTTGTCGGTGGTGGCCGGGTGGAACCACATCTCGGTGTGCATGGCGGGCGCGAACAGCACCGGACATCGCGCGGTGAGCAGAGTCCCGGTGAGAAGATCGTCGGCACGTCCGGCGGCCGCGCGAGCCATCAGATCCGCGGTGGCGGGGGCGACCACCACGAGATCGGCCTGCTGGCCGATGCGCACGTGGGGCACCTCGTCGACGTTCTCGAAGACCCCGGTGTGCACGGGCTGGCCGGACAGCGCCTCGAAGGTGGCCGCACCGATGAATTTCAGTGCCGACTCGGTCGGCACGACGCGGACCGAATGGCCGGCCTCTTTGAGCTGGCGCACGACAGTGCACGCCTTGAAGGCGGCAATCCCGCCGGCAACACCGACGACGATCCGCTTCTGCTCCATGTAGCCGGAGGGCCTTACTGCTCGCCCTCGGCGTGCTCGAGCAGGTCGGAGTGGATCTCGCGCATGGCGATCGACAGCGGCTTCTCCTGCAGACCCGGCTCGACCAGCGGGCCGACGTACTCCAGGATGCCGTCACCGAGCTGGTTGTAGTAGTCGTTGATCTGCCGCGCGCGCTTGGCGGCGTAGATGACCAGCGCGTACTTGCTGGAGGCGCGGTCGAGCAGCTCGTCGATCGGCGGATTGGTGATGCCCAGCGGTGTGTCGTATGCGCTGGCGGCGTCGATGTTCTCGACAGGCGTGCTCACGAAATATCTCCCGGTGTAATCAAGATTCGGCGTTAGCGAAAATGTAGTTGACGGCTGTGTCGCAGCGCTGCCGCGTGGTGCGAGGCGCCATCGCTCAGTGGGCCACCAGCAAGGATACCAATTCCGAGCACGCTGACTCCAATTGACTGTTGACAACCACCACGTCGAAGTCGTCCTTGGCCGCGAGTTCCTGCCTGGCGGTCGCCAGGCGACGGGCCTGTACCTCCGGGCTCTCGGTGCCCCGTCCGGTCAGTCTCTCCTCCAGCGCCGCCCAACTGGGCGGGGCCAGGAAGACCGAGATCGCCTCGGGCATGGCTGCCTTCACCGCGCGGGCACCGGCCAGATCGACCTCGATCAGAACCGGCACGCCGGCGGCCGTCGCGCTGCGAACCGGGGCCGCCGGGGTCCCCGACCGATGCAGACCGCCGTGGATATCGGCCCATTCGAGTAGCTCGTCGTCGTCGATCAGACGCTGGAACTCGGCAGGCGAGACGAAGGTGTAGTCCACACCGTCGACCTCGCCGGGTCGCGGCGCACGTGTCGTCACGGACACGCTGAAATGCAGGTCGGGAATCCGGTCACGCAGGCAGCGGACCACGGTGGACTTCCCGACAGCGGACGGGCCGGACAAAACCACTACTGCGGCGTTGCCCGGCCCACCACCGGTATTCATTTGTTCGCTCAGGAGAAGTCGAACTTCTCCAGCAAGGCCTTGCGCTGACGATCGCCGAGGCCGCGCAGGCGGCGGGTCGGGGCGATCTCCAGCTCGGTCATGATCTCCTGTGCCTTGACCTTGCCGACCTTGGGCAGGGCCTCCAGCAGCGCGGAAACCTTCATCTTGCCCAAGACCTCGTCGGTCTCGGCATCGGTGAGCACCTGCTTGAGGTTGGTGCCGCCGCGCTTCAGCCGATCTTTGAGCTCGGCTCGCGCTCGACGTGCGGCAGCAGCCTTCTCCAACGCTGCCGCGCGCTGTTCGTCGGTCAACTGGGGAAGGGCCACGGGGTTCCTCCGTCTCTCGCCATCTGTTGTTTCATCACGGCTGGATCACGTAACCAGCCAGCGACGACGACCGTACCCACGCATCCTGACGAAAGCTAACCCCACCCCCGGGTAATCCGGCCAAAAGACCAGCGTGTACAGCGTGCGCCGAGCACACCGCGCCCCGTCGGACGCATTGCCGATCGGCCGTCTGCACGCCCGATGTGCCTGCATATCGCGGGTTTTCGCACCTCAACGGGGTTGGCGCCGGTTTCGGCGCGCGTCAACGAAGCCCGGGTAAACGCCGATCCTGGCGATGGAATGAGAAATTTTCGCTGGTCATGGCGTGTCGGGCGTGTCGGGCACCCGGCGCTACCGGTCGGTAGCGCCGCCGAGCGGGCACGGTCGCACCGGAGCCAGCCTCCCAGACGTACAACGGCCCGATCGGGGCGACAGCGGCACGCCAGGAGGCCGCACGGGGCACTCAGGCCAGCTGGGTGAGCTGCTCGCGCAGCCCGGAAACCACAGCCCGCATCGCCTCGACGTCCGGACCGGCGCGCAGGATCTCGCGCGACACCGCGGGCAGCACCCGCGGCCCCAGCCGGCCGAGGTCCTGAACCCGGCCGCCCTGTGCGCCGACTCCCGGTGCCAGCACCGGCCCCTCCAGCGCCGCCAGATCCGGCGGTTGCGCCAACGTGGCACCCACCACCACACCCACCGACCCCGTGCCGGTGCGGCGGTTCTCCGCACCCACCGCGTCGACGATCGTCTGTGCCACCGTGCGATCCCCTGCCAGCGCCCCCTGCAGGCCCGCGCCCTCCGGGTTCGACGTCGCGGCCAGCACGAACACTCCCCTGCCGTTGGCGGCGGCGACGTCGAGCAATGGGCGCAGGGACTCGAAGCCCAGATACGGCGACGCGGTGACGGCGTCGGCGGCCAGCGCGGTATCACCTGCCCAGGCCTGGGCGTAGGCCGCCATGGTGGAGCCGATATCACCGCGCTTGGCGTCGGCGAGCACCAGCACCCCGGCATCGCGCAGCGCCGCCATGGTCGCCTCAAGGACCGCGAAGCCTGCCGAGCCGTACGCCTCGTAGAAGGCCACCTGCGGTTTGACGATCGCGACATCGGCGAAGGCCTGCACGCAGATTTCGCTGAAGGTCCGCAGCCCGTCGATGCCGGTGCCCAGTCCCCAGGCGGTCAAAAGCTCCGGGTGCGGGTCGATCCCGGGGCACAGCGCGCCCCTGGCCGCGACGGCGTGGGCCAGGCGTGCCCCGAACGGGGTCATTTCTCGGCCAGTTGGCTGTGCAACTCCTGCAGCGAGCGCACCCCGATATCACCGCGGATCCCGGCTTCGATGCCCTGCACCGCGGCCGACGCGCCCTGCACCGTCGTCACGCACGGGATGTTCACCGACACCGCCGCCGAGCGGATCTCGTACCCGTCGATGCGTGGCCCGGAGTTGCCGTACGGGGTGTTGATCACCATGTCGACCTCGCCGGCGCGGATCACCTCGACCGCCGAGCGACGCCCGTCGCTGCCGGATTCGTTCTCGGTCTCGAAGTGCTTGCGCACCTCGTCACACGGAATACCGTTGCGGCGCAGCATCTCCGCGGTGCCCTCGGTGGCCAGCACCCGGAATCCCAGGTCGGCAAGCCGCTTCACCGGGAATACCAGCGAACGCTTGTCGCGGTTGGCCACCGAGACGAAGACGGTGCCCGAGGCGGGTAGCGAACCGTAGGCCGCACTCTGGCTCTTGGCGAAGGCGGTGCCGAAATCGCGGTCGATACCCATCACCTCACCGGTCGACTTCATCTCCGGGCCCAGCAGCGAATCAACCTGGGAACCATCGGCCTTGCGGAACCGATGGAACGGCAGGACCGCCTCCTTGACCGCGATCGGGGCGTGCGGGGACACCGTGGCCCCGTCGCCGGTGCGCGCCAGCACACCCTCGGCGCGCAACTCGGCGATGGTGGCGCCCAGCATGATCCGTGCGCACGCCTTGGCCAACGGCACCGCGGTGGCCTTGGAGACGAACGGCACCGTCCGGGACGCTCTCGGGTTGGCCTCCAGCACGTAGAGCACATCGTCCTTGAGTGCGTACTGGACGTTGAGCAGGCCGACCACGCCGATGCCGTGCGCGATGGCCTCGGTGGCCTGGCGGACCTTCTCGATATCGGTGCGCCCGAGGGTGACCGGCGGCAGCGCGCACGCGGAGTCGCCGGAATGGATCCCGGCCTCCTCGATGTGCTCCATCACGCCGCCGATGTAGACCTCGGTGCCATCGCACAGCGCGTCCACGTCGATCTCGATGGCGTCCTCGAGAAACCGGTCGACCAGCACCGGATGCTCGGGAGACAGTTCGGTCGCACGCTCGATATACCCCTGCAGGGTCTCCTCGTCGTAGACGATCTCCATACCGCGGCCACCCAGCACGTAGGAGGGCCGGACCAGCACCGGGTAACCGATATCGGCGGCGATGCGGCGGGCCTGCTCGAAGCTGATGGCGGTGCCGAAGCGCGGGGCGGGTAGGCCGGCGTTGACCAGAACCTCACCGAACTGCCCACGGTCCTCGGCCAGATCGATGGCCTCGGGCTTGGTGCCCACGATCGGCACCCCGGCGCGCTCCAGTCGCTCGGCCAGACCCAGCGGGGTCTGCCCGCCGAGCTGCACGATGACGCCGACGACGCCGGGACCGCCACTGCCCGAGTCCTGCTCGGCGTGGTAGACCTCCAACACGTCCTCGAAGGTCAGCGGCTCGAAGTAGAGCCGGTCGGCGGTGTCGTAGTCGGTGGACACGGTCTCGGGATTGCAGTTGACCATCACCGTCTCGAACCCGGCCTGGCTCAACGTCGTCGCCGCGTGCACACAGCTGTAGTCGAACTCGATGCCCTGCCCGATGCGGTTGGGGCCCGATCCGAGGATCAGCACCTTGGGCTTCTCGGCCTGCGGGGCGACCTCGGTCTCGGCCGCCGGATCGAGCTCGTAGCTGCTGTAGTGATACGGCGTACGGGCCTCGAACTCGGCGGCGCAGGTGTCGACGGTCTTGTAGACAGGGCGGATGCCGAGCCGCTCGCGCAGGGCGCGCACCCCGCTCTCGCCGGCGAGTTCGGGGCGCAGCGCGGCGATCTGGCGGTCGGACAGTCCGTTGTGCTTCGCCCGGCGCAGCAGCCACTCGTCGAGCACCGGGGCATCGACCAGTTCGGCGCGCAGTGCCACCAGACCGTTGATCTGGTCGACGAACCAGGGATCGACCCCAGATGCCTCGGCGACCTGCTCCACGGTGCCACCGAGGCGAAGGGCCTGCTCGATGTCGTAGATGCGGCCGTCAGTGGCGGTGCGCAGATCGGTGAGCAGTTCCTCGAGGGAGGCGTCGCGGTCGGGTCCGGTCCAGAAGCCGGCTCGCTTGTTCTCCAGCGACCGCATCACCTTGCCGAGCGCCTCGATGAAGTTGCGGCCCAACGACATCGCCTCACCCACCGACTTCATGGTGGTGGTCAGCGTCGGGTCGGCACCGGGGAACTTCTCGAAGGCGAACCGCGGCGCCTTGACCACGACGTAGTCCAGGGTCGGCTCGAAACAGGCCGGGGTCTCCTTGGTGATGTCGTTGACGATCTCGTCGAGGGTGTAGCCGATGGCCAGCTTGGCGGCGATCTTGGCGATCGGGAACCCCGTCGCCTTGGAAGCCAGCGCACTCGACCGCGAGACGCGCGGGTTCATCTCGATGACGATGAGCCTGCCGTCTTTGGGGTTGATCGCGAACTGGATGTTGCAGCCGCCGGTATCGACACCGACCTCGCGCAGGATCGCGATGCCCAGATCGCGCATCGTCTGGTACTCGCGGTCGGTCAACGTCATCGCCGGCGCGACGGTCACCGAATCACCGGTGTGCACACCCATCGGGTCGAAGTTCTCGATCGAGCACACCACCACCACGTTGTCGTGGTGATCGCGCATGAGCTCGAGCTCGTATTCCTTCCAGCCGTAGATGGACTCCTCGATCAGCACGTTCGCACTCGGCGACGCGGCAAGCCCGTCACCGGCCATCCGTTCGACATCCTCTGCCGAGTACGCCATACCGGAGCCGAGACCGCCCATGGTGAAGCTGGGGCGAACGACCACAGGCAGGCCGAGGTCGGCGACCGTGTCCCGCACCTCGTCCATGGTGAAACACACCCGGCTGCGGGCGGATTCGCCACCCACCTTGGCCACGATGTCCTTGAACTTCTGCCGGTCCTCGCCGCGCTGGATGGCGTCGAAATCGGCACCGATCATCTCGACGCCGTAGCGCTCCAGCGCCCCGTTCTCATACAGCGAGACCGCGGTGTTCAGGGCGGTCTGCCCACCGAGGGTGGCCAGCACCGCGTCGATCTTGTTGCCACGCTCGGCCTGCTGGGCGATGACCTTCTCGACGAAGCCCGGGGTGATGGGCTCGACATAGGTGTTGTCGGCGTATTCGGGGTCGGTCATGATCGTCGCCGGATTGGAGTTGATCAGGGTGACCTGCAGACCCTCGGCGCGCAGCACGCGGCAGGCCTGGGTGCCGGAGTAGTCGAACTCCGCGGCCTGGCCGATCAGGATCGGCCCGGAACCGATGACCAGGACGTGGTTGAGGTCGGAACGACGTGGCATTATTTCTCTCCCGCCTTGCGGCCCAACAGGTCGATGAACTGGTCGAACAGGTACTCGGCGTCACGCGGACCGGCCGCGGCCTCGGGGTGGTACTGCACCGAGAACGCGCTCCCGTCGATGAGCTTGATGCCCTCGACGGTGCCGTCGTTGGCGCAGGTGTGGCTGACGATCGCCCTGCCGAAATCGGTGTCGAATTCCTCGCCCGCCTCGCCTTCGAGGGCGAAGCCGTGGTTCTGCGCGGTGATGGCGACGCTGCGGGTGGCGTGGTCGATCACCGGGATGTTGATGCCGCGGTGGCCGAAGGTCATCTTGTAGGTCGAACGTCCCAGCGCGCGGCCCAGGATCTGGTTGCCGAAACAGATACCGAACAGCGGGATTCCGGCACCGAGCACCTCGCGGGTCACCCCGACGATGTGATCGGCGGTGGCCGGGTCGCCCGGCCCGTTGGACAGGAACACACCATCGGGGTTGAGCTCGGCGATCTGGGCGAACGTGGCGGCCGAGGGCAGCACGTGGGTGCGGATGCCGCGCTTGGCGAAGTTGCGCGGGGTGTTGGTCTTGATGCCGAGGTCGATCGCGGCGACCGTGAAGCGGTGCTCGCCGGCCGGGTCCACCGTGTACAGCGAGTCGGTGGACACCTCGCCGGCCAGATCGGCTCCCAGCATCGAAGGCTGGTTGCGCACCCGGTCGACCAAGGTGTCCACATCACCCGCGTCGGCGAGGGCCGCACCGGAGAAGATGCCCGCCTTCATCGAGCCGGCCGTGCGCAGATGCCGGACGACCGCCCGGGTGTCGATGCCGGCGATCCCGACGATGCCCTGGCGCCGCAGCTCATCATCGAGGGTGCCGGTGGCACGCCAGCTCGACGGTCGCGGTGAGGCATCGCGGATGGCATAGCCGGCGACCCAGATCTTGTCGTCGTGGCTTTCGCCGTCCTCGCCGTTCCAGCCGGTGTTGCCGATCTGCGGCGCCGTGGCGACCACGATCTGGCGGTGGTAGCTCGGGTCGGTCAGCGTCTCCTGATAGCCGGACATGCCGGTGGAGAACACCGCCTCACCCAGCGTCTGTCCGATCGCGCCGAAGGCGGTCCCGGTGAACACCCGGCCGTCCTCCAGCACGAGCAGGGCACGCTCCGCGGTACCGCTGCGCTTGTCGCTGACCGTCACTCGTCCTCCTTGACCCAGTTCTTTGTTTCTGTCCGGTCGTCGGGCCGGAAGCCGGTGTCGATCTCGGTACCCGACGGAAGTGTCCAGCGGATGGCCACGATGCCCTCGTGGGTGAGTGCCTTCCCGGCCATCGCCCGCTCACCGCGCACCGCGATGATAGATTCGTCGGGGATCCAGATGGGGCCGGTTCCGCTGCGCTGCAGCATGATTCCCTCCGGATAGCGGGTGAGCGCACCCTTGGACCGGAAGCCCAGTGCGGCCGCGGCCACCTTGTCGTTCCAATGCGGTGCGATGGTGCTGCCGACATAGAGCCCCTTGGTGGGCCCGGCCAGCGCAGGCCCGACGGTATCGGGCAGCGGGGGCAGGTTGCCGATCATCTCGACCTGCCGCTCGATGCGGTGTCGCCACCCGGTGAGCAGCCGACGGATGAAGAAACCGATCAGCAGGGCGATGACGGCCGCCAGGATGAGCGACCCGATCAGGGTGCCTTCATTCACGCGGGGCTCCGCCCGTTACGCGCAGTGATCTTGCCGCGCAACAGTGTCAGCGTCACCTTCGCCGGCAGTTCCATCGACTCGAACGGTGTGTTGTCCGACCGACTGGCCAACGACGATCCGGTGACCGTCCAGGTGGTGTTCGGGTCGACGACGGTCAGGTTGGCAGGCTCCCCCACCGCCAGCGGACGGCCCTGGTCGGGCAGTCCGACGATGGCCGCCGGCGCCTCGCTCATCACCCTGGCCACATCGCGCCAGCTCAGCAAGCCCGGTTGCACCATGGTCTCGACGATCACCGACAGCGCGGTCTCCAGACCCAGCATGCCGGGGCGGGCGTTGGCGAACTCGCAGCACTTCTCCTGTTCGGCGTGCGGCGCGTGATCGGTGGCCACGCAGTCGATCACGCCGTCGGCGAGTGCCTGCCGCAAGGCCTGAACATCACTGGCCTCGCGCAGCGGCGGATTGACCCGATTGCGTCCGTCATAGCTGGCCAGCACGCCGTCGTCGAGGAGCAGGTGATGCGGGGTGACCTCCGCGGTGATCGAGATCCCTTGCGCCTTCGCCCATTTGAGTAGCTCCACGGTTCCCGCGGTGGAAGCGTGGCAGATGTGCACCCTGGCACCGGCATCGCGGGCCAGGATCGCGTCACGGGCGACGATGGACTCTTCGGCCGAACGCGGCCAACCGGCCAGGCCCAGCTTGGCGGCGTTGGCACCCTCGTGCGCCACCGCGCCCACGGTGAGGCGCGGCTCCTCCGCATGCTGGGCGATCAGCACGCCGAGGCCACTTGCGTATTCCAGCGCCCGGCGCATGATCAGCGGATCATGCACGCAGATACCGTCATCGGAGAACATCCGCACCTGACCGGCACCGGCGGCCATCAGGCCCATCTCGGTGAGCTGCTTACCCTCCAGGCCGACGGTGACCGCGCCGACCGGGTGCACGTCGACGAGGCCGACCTGCCTGCCCCGATGCCAGACGTGGTCGGTCACCACCGGGCTGTCGGCCACCGGGTCGGTGTTGGCCATGGCGAACACCGCGGTGTATCCACCGAGTGCTGCTGCGGCCGAACCGGTTTCGATGTCCTCAGCATATTCGCGGCCCGGTTCGCGCAGGTGGGTGTGCAGGTCGACGAACCCCGGCAGCAAGATCTGGCCGGTGGCGTCGATCTCGGTGTCGGCGGCCTCGGACTCGATTCCCGCTTCGATCCGGGTGATCTGGCCGTCGGCGATCAGCACGTCGACGGGGTCGCCCGCACCGTAGAGGCGGACGCCCTTGATCAGCACACTCACGCCACCACTCCCACTCCGTCGGCGCCGGCACCCACCAGGAGGTGGAACAGCACCGCCATCCGCACATGGACACCATTGGAAACCTGTTGCAGCACCGCCGATTGCGAGGAATCGGCCACTGAGTAGGCGATCTCCATGCCCCGCAGCATCGGCCCCGGATGGAGCACCACCGCATGGTCGGCGAGCTGCGCCTGCCGCTTGCCGGACAGTCCGTAGAGCACCGAATACTCCCGTGCCGACGGGAAGAAGCCGCCGTTCATGCGTTCGGCCTGGACTCGCAACATCAGCACCGCGTCGGCGGCGGGCAACTCGGCGTCCAGGTCGTGCGATACCGTCACCGGCCAACCCGCCACACCCACCGGCAGCAGCGTCGGCGGGGCGACCAAGACCACCTCGGCACCGAGCGTCGCCAGCAGTTCGACGTTGGAGCGGGCCACCCGGCTGTGCAGCACATCGCCGACGATCAGGATCCGCCTGCCCGCGATGGTGCCGAGCCGCTGGCGCAGCGTCAGCGCGTCGAGCAGCGCCTGGGTGGGATGTTCGTGGGTGCCGTCGCCGGCGTTGATGACCGACGGTCCCTTCCCGTCTTCTTCGGCGGTCCACTCCGAGAGCTGCTGGGCAGCCCCCGAAGCAGGGTGCCGGATGATCAGCGCGTCGGCTCCGGCGGCGCGCAGCGTCAGAGCGGTATCGCGCAGCGATTCGCCCTTGGACACCGAGGATCCCGAGGCGCTGACGTTGATGACATCGGCACTCATCCACTTGCCCGCCACCTCGAAGGACACCCTGGTGCGGGTGGAGTTCTCGTAGAACATCGTGATGATGGTGCGCCCGCGCAGGGTGGGCAGCTTCTTCACCTCGCGACCCAGCAGTGCCTCACGGAACCGGTCGGCGTCATCGAGGATCGCCGTCGCCTCGTCGCGGGACAGCTCCGCGGCGGTCAACAGATGCTTCATGAGCGGTCAGGTCCTCCATACGGTGCGATCCGCACGCTGTCCTCTCCGTCGGGTTCCTGCAGGCGCACCTTCACGTTCTCGGCGCGCGAGGTGGGCACGTTCTTGCCGACGTAGTCGGCGCGGATGGGCAGCTCACGGTGGCCGCGATCGACCAGGACCGCCAGCTGCACGATCCGTGGGCGGCCGATATCGCGCAGGGCGTCCAGCGCCGAGCGCACGGAGCGACCCGAATACAGCACATCGTCGACCAGGATCACCAGCGCACCGTCGATACCGCCGGCCGGGATCGAGGTGGATTCCAGCGGGCGGGGCGGCTTGAAGTTCAGGTCGTCGCGGTAGAGCGTGATGTCCATCGCTCCGTGCGGCAGGGCCACCCCGGAGAATTCCTCGACCTTGTCGGCGAGCCGCGCGGCAAGCGTCACGCCTCTGGTCGGGATGCCGAGCAGTACCACCCGCGGGGCGTCCGGCGCGTCCAGCGCGGTCTTCTCGATGATCTGATGCGCGATGCGCGATATCGTCCGGCTCACATCCGCGGCGGACATCAATTCCCGGTCGGGGCTCGGTACTGCTTCGCCCACAGTCAACCTGGACCTCCTTCTCCGCCTCTCTGGACGGATCGTTAAAGGACGTCGAACTGCCGCAGAGCCTATCAGGCCGTCGCGGCGATTCCGTCCCGCAGTGATGTGCCCTTCGTCTCGGGCAGCGCCCAGGTGCACAGCACGCTGACGGCGACGAATCCGGCCATCATCAGGCCCACCGCCCAGCCGCCGAAATCGTCGACCAGCAGGCCGGCGACCAGCGGCGGCAGCGCGCCGCCCACGATGCCTGCCAGATTGAAGGCCAGTCCGGCGCCGGTGTACCGGTATCGGGTGGCGAACGTCTCGGGCAGGAACGACGCGATCGGTCCGTACGAGACGCCGAACACCGCGAAGGTGCCGCCGATGGCGAGCGCGAACAACGCCTCCGAACCCGTGTCGATCAGCGGCATCACGACGAACGCCCACGGCAGGGCGACGAGGAAACCGGCGAGGATGATCCGGCGCCGACCGTAGCGGTCGCACAGGATCGCCGATACCGCGGTGGTGCTCATCAGTGCGACCCCGGCGAGCACGCCGACGGCCAGGATCAGCGCGCGGGGATGTCCGATCGTCGTGCTGGCATAGCTGAGCAGGTAGGTGCCGCCCAGGAAGCTCATGGTGAAGATGCTCACCATGCAGCCGGCCGCCAACAGCACCTGACGCCACTGCAGACGGAGCAGTTCGGCCAGCGGGGCGCGGGGCACCTGCCCGCTTCGCCGTTCGTCGGCGAACACCGGCGTCTCGTCGATACGCAGGCGGATATAGAGCGCGGCGATGACGAGCAGACCGCTCAGCAGGAACGGCACCCGCCAGCCCCAGTCGAGGAACACCTGGCTCTTCTCCCCGATGGTGATGGCGACGGTGAAGAACACCAGGTTGCTGGCCGCCAGACCGGCACCGGCGCCCAGCTGGGTGAACATGCCGTATCGACCGCGTTGGGCCGTCGGTGCGTACTCGGCCGACAGCAGAGCTGATCCGGCCCACTCCCCACCGACGGCGAATCCCTGGCACAACCGCAGGCACAACAGCAGGATCGGCGCGGCGATCCCTATGGTGGCGGCACCGGGCACCAAGCCGACGCCGACCGTCGAGATGCCCATGATCAGCAGGGTGGCCACCAGCGTGCGCTTGCGTCCCAGTCGATCTCCGAAGTGGCCGAACACCGCGGCACCGACCGGCCGGGAGAAGAAGGCCGCGGCGAACGTGCCCAGCGAGGAGACGGTGGCCATCGTCGGCCCCATCTCGGGGAAGAACACGTGGGGGAAGATCAGCGCGGCGGCCGTCCCGTAGATGTAGAAGTCGTAGAACTCGATGGCGGTGCCCACGAAACTCGCGAAAGCCACCTTCCGCATCTGCATGTGGCACACGTTAACGTCAGCGGTGATGAACATCGACAACAACCACGCCTCCATCTCCGAGGCCATCGACGCAGGTCTGCTCGCCGGCGCGGTGACGCTGGTGTGGCATGCGGGCCGGGTCGTCCAGGTCAACGAGCTCGGGCACCGCGATGTGCAGGCCGGACTGCCGATGCAGCGCGACACCATTTTCCGGATCGCTTCGATGAGCAAGCCGGTCACCGTCGCCGCGGCGATGACCCTGCTGGAGCAGGGCCACTTCCGCCTCGACGATCCGGTGTCGCGATGGCTGCCGGAGCTCGACGGCTTGCGGGTGCTGATCGACCCGCACGGACCGCTGGACGACACCACGGCGCTGCGTCGACCCATCACCTTCGACGACCTGATGACCCACCGGGCCGGGTTGGCCTACCCGTTCTCGATCACCGGACCACTGGCCAAGGCGTACGGCCGGTTGTCCTACCGCCAGAACGAGCAGCGCTGGCTGACCGAGCTGACGAAGTTACCGCTGGTGCACCAACCCGGCGCACGGATCACCTACAGCCACGGCACCGACGTGCTCGGCATCGCCATCTCCCGGATCGCCGGCAAACCGCTGCACGAGTTGCTGTCCGAGCGCATCTTCGAGCCACTCGGCATGTCCGACACCGGTTTTGCCCTCAGCCTGGTCCAGCGGCGCCGGATGGCGACCATGTACGCCCTCGACGACAAGACGGGGCTGCGTGACGATGTGCTGGGCCCTCCGGCGCTGACCCCGCCCGAGTTCTGCACCGGCGGCGGTGGGCTGCTGTCGACCGCCGATGACTATCTGACATTCGCCAGGATGTTGCTCGGCGACGGCACGGTCGACGGTGTCCGGGTGCTCTCCCCTGAGTCGGTCCGGCTGATGCGCACCGATCGGTTGACCGAGGAACAGAAGAGTGACAACTTCCTCGGCGTGCCGTTCTGGATCGGCCGCGGCTTCGGGTTGTCGATGTCGGTGGTCACCGATCCCGCGCAGTCCGAGCGCTTCTTCGGCCCGGGTGGGCTGGGCACCTTCGGCTGGCCGGGCGCATTCGGCACCTGGTGGCAGGCCGACCCGGCCAATGACGTCATCGTGCTGTACCTGATCCAGAACTATCCGGACCTGACCTCCGATATCGCCCAGGTGGCCGGTAACACCTCACTGGCGAAACTGCGCATGGCGCAACCCAAATTCGTCCGCCGCACGTATCAGGGACTGGGGCTCTAGGCGGGTTCGAGCGCCCTGCGGGCATACGCCCGCACATCGGCGTCGACGTCCTTGAGCGCCAGTCCGAGTGCCTCCCGCGCGGCGGACTCCGAGTCGGCCCACCGGGTCAGACTCAGCACGGCGGCCTTGCGCACGTCCAGGTGGGTGTCGGACAGTGCCCGCGACAGCGTCGGCACCGCCAAGGGTGCCGACACCCCCGACAGCGCCTTCGCCGCGCCGACCCGGATCTGCCAGGCCGGTTCCGACAACGCCCGCTCGATGACCGGCACGTCGGCGTCGGCGGCGCCGAGCACCCCGAGGGCGGCCAGGGCGGCGGCGCGGACCAACGGGTCGTTGTCACCGAGCAGATGTCGCACCGAGTCGGCCCCTGCCCCCAGCGTGGCCAGCGCATTGGCCACCGCGATGCGCACCTCACGGCTGTCATCGGTGGCCGCGGCGGCCACGCCCTCGACATCGTCCACCGAGACCAACGCGCGCACCGCCTCGATGCGGACCCGTTGGTCACCGTCGGTCACCGCCCGGCGGTAGTCGGCCGCGACGCCGGCGCGCCGCGAACTCAGCACGTACACCGTGGCGGCGCGCACCACCGGATCACCGGAATCCAGATGCACGGCAACGGCATCGGGATAGGGCAATACCTCGACCAGCTCACGCACCGAGTCTGCTGCCTGCAGGCGCACCTCGCGGTCGTCATCGCCGAGCGCGGCCAGCAGCGCCGGGCAATACCCGTCCGGCAGGTTCTCCACCAAGGTCGCCACGGCGGTGCGCCGCACTCCGGGGTCGACATCGGTGAGGTACTCCGACAACTCGACCAGTGTCGGTTCGTCGAGGGCCAGCACCGCTGCGATGCGCGGCGACGGCGGCTGCACCGCAGGCTCGGCGATCCGCGACACCGCGGTCGCGGGCGCCTTGCCGCCGAACAATTCGGGCTGCTGAACTCCGACGGCCGGAGCGTCCACACTTTTCCCCGGCACGTGGTCCAGCCCGGGCACCGGCACCAGATATGGCGCGACCGGTCGCTTGAGGAACTCCATCTCTCCGGCGGCGTTCTTGCGCAGGTTCAGGTGGAAGCCCCACTCGTCGTCGTCGCGCATCGGCACGTCGGCTCGGTCATGGTAGAGACCCCAACGGGATTCGGTGCGGGTCAGCGACGACCGGGCCGCCATCTCGGCACAGTCGCGGATGAAGGACACTTCGACGGCACGCATCAACTCATGCGGGGTCCGCGCCCCGATTCCGGCCACCTCTTCACGCATCCGATCGAAGGTCTGCACCGCGATGGACAGTTTGGCGGCCGTCTTCGGCGGCGCCACATAGTCATTGACGAACCGGCGCAACTTGTACTCGACCTGCGGCTGCGGCGGCCCGTCCGGTTGACGCAAGGGCTGATAGATCAGGTCGTGGGCGGCGGCCAGCTGATCGTCCGGCAGCTCTGTCGGCACCGGGGTATCGGCCAGCGTGCCCGCGGCGTGCTCACCGGCCAGATCGCCGTAGACGAACGCGCCGATCATGTAGTTGTGCGGGACACACGCAAGATCACCGGCCGCGTACAGTCCGGGAACGGTGGTGCGGGCGTGCTCGTCGACCCACACCCCCGACGCGGAATGTCCGCTGCAGAGGCCGATCTCGGAGATGTGCATCTCGATATCGTGGGTGCGGTAGTCGTGGCCGCGGTTGGCGTGGAACGTGCCGCGGGTGGGCCGTTCGGTGGTGTGCAGGATGTTCTCCAGGGAGGTCAGCGTCTCATCCGGCAGATGTGACACCTTCAGGTAGATGGGACCGCGCGCGGATTCGATCTCGCTGTGCACCTCCGACATCATCTGCCCCGACCAGTAGTCGGAGTCGACGAAGCGCTCCCCCTCGGCGTTGACCTGGTACCCACCGAACGGGTTGGCCACATATGCACACGCCGGGCCGTTGTAGTCCTTGATCAGCGGATTGACCTGGAAGCATTCGATTCCGGACAGTTCGGCGCCGGCGTGGTAGGCCATCGAGTAGCCATCACCGGCGTTCGTGGGATTCTCGTAGGTGCCGTAGAGGTAGCCCGATGCAGGCAGACCGAGTCGGCCGCAGGGGCCGGTGGCCAGGATGACGGCCTTGGCGGCGACGGCCACGAACTCCCCGGTTCGGGTATTCAGCGCGGCCGCACCCACCGCCCTGCCGTCTCGTACGAGCACCCGGACCGGCATGAGCCGGTTCTCCATCTGGATCTTTTCGCGCATCGACCGTTGCCGCATCACCCGGTAGAGCGCCTTCTTGACGTCCTTGCCCTCGGGCATCGGGAGCACGTACGACCCGGAGCGGTGCACCTGGCGCACCGCATATTCGCCGTGCTCGTCCTTCTCGAACTTCACGCCGTAGCGTTCCAGCCGCTGCACCATCGCGAAGCCACGAGTGGCGGTCTGATAGATGGTGCGCTGGTTGACGATTCCGTCGTTGGCGCGGGTGATCTCG